>DGVM01000113.1:0-53705 GCA_002395925.1 Bacteroidales bacterium UBA4284 | reverse complement strand
TCTAAGCTGTGGGTCCCGCGTTCGAGTCGCGGCGGAATCACAAGGCCTGTCATTCAGCACCCCCGTCGGGTGCGACCTTCTCGAGACGGTACCCGAGGCGGCACAGTTCTATTGCGGCGCCAACCCTGTACACGATTTCCTCTGTTGCAAGAAATAATTTATATGCGTCGGCCGTGCCCGGTTCCGGGCTCTCTTTCATGAGGAAATGATACGCATTTGCACTGACCGCTTCCATGGCACAGACGCTGCGGGTGCCATCCTGCAGGATGGTGCCGGTGATATGGTCGTCCATATCGTCGAAGCCCCTATCTCCAAGGAAGAAGGAATACTGAGTGTCTGCGTACCGCTCCCAGTCCTTGTCCCACAGAGAGGCTACAGCCATGCCCAGATATCCGGCGCAGGCGAGACAGTACTCGGGATATGCATTGAAATTCCTCACGGCATCGGCGAAAAAAGGCGGGGCGTATCGTACCCAGGATGCATCTATGTCGGGAGACGACAGGAGCACACCTTTAAGGTAGCCGCTCCCTGTACAGGACTTCACGAGATATTCAGACAGTTCGTCTTTGTATTTTCCAATGTTTTCCATATCAAAATAAATTACAGACCCTGGGTGAAAGCCCTGTACTCGAGCGGAGTCATGCCCGTACAGCGGCGGAAGAGGGTAAAAAAATAATCCACGTTGTCCCAGCCGGTATCAGTTGCAATCCTATGGACAGGAAGGTTGCTGTTTGTCAGAGCTTCCTTGGCTTTGTTGAGCCGCACCATCAGAATATACTTTGCCGGCGAAAAGCCGGTGTAATCCTTGAAAATCCGCCGGAAGTTATTGTAGCCCATGAATATCTGGGAAGCGACAGTCTCGGGGCAAATAGTCCGGTATTGCTCTGCGATTATGATCTTGGCCCGGTTCATCTTGTCTGCAGATCCGCTAAGCGCCTGGTTCTTGGCATAATACCATGCAAGTCCAAGAAGGTGGGCCACAATGCCCCCCAGACGTTGCTGGAACCCCGATTTCTGTTCATCGGCAACACTGATGGCCTCCATATACAGATTGACAATATCGCTCTGCAGCCCTATGTCCCAGACTGCCTGTGCCGGACTGAAGAAGCCGCCGGCCGTCCACATATCCATCTGCTTGCCGGTGAAGCCTATCCAATACTCTTTCCACCCTGTCCGCAGGTCCGGGGCGTATGAATGCCATTCTCCGGGGAACAGAAGAAATACCGAGCCCCTATGCAAGGAAAGCGATTGCGGATGGGAGACACTGACGAACGAGCCCTCCCCTTTTGTGATATACAGGAGCTGATACTCATCGAGGATCCTTCCCCGCCCGGGCGAGAAAAGATAGCGAGACGGGTGCCGGCGCGGCGGATACTGTTCGCCTGCAGGAACATCCTGGAAGCCGACCGAGTTTACCGCAAGTCCCCACAAGCAGTCGCCCCGGCTCGTCGCAAGGTATTTAAGATGTATCTCATCAACCATGAGCGCAAGTTAATTCTCTTTTATCAAAAATCAAAGTATTTATCACATAAATAGCATTATAACGGATTGTGTTCAATTTTATATTTGTAGCAATTATCAAGGAAACGTAACACAAACATCCAGTATGGGCAAAACATTTCTCGCCTTCGACTGCGGAGCCACATCAGGCCGCGCCGTGCTTGCCACATTTGATGGCAGCAGTTTCGACATGAAGGAAGTTTACCGCTTCCCCAGCTGCTTCCTGGAGATGAACGGGAAGTACTTCTGGGATGTTTTCGCAATATACGACCATATACGCAAGTGCATCCTCCAATTGAAACAGGAAGGTACGACACCCGACTCCATAGGCATAGACACGTGGGGCGTGGATTTCGGCTTTGTGGCTGATGACGGGACCTTACTCGGAGCCCCGCGTGCTTACCGGGACCCCTATACCGAAGGCATTCCGGAAAAGGTATTTGAGATTATCCCCCGGGAGCAGCTCTACCGCGAGACCGGCATCCAGATCATGAATTTCAACTCCATCTTCCAGCTGTATGCCCAGACCCGTAAAGACTTTGCTCCGCTGCGTTATGCGCACAGCCTGCTTTTTATGCCGGACCTTCTGTCCTACATGCTTACCGGAAAGAAGGTTTGCGAATACACTATTGCCTCTACTTCCGGCATGATGGACCAGGACAGCCGCCAGTTCAACGTCGGTTTGCTGAATAAACTGGGCATCCGCAACGACGTTCTGCTTCCCATCGTACCTCCAGGCACTACAATCGGCGAGTTCGAGGGAATCCCCGTTATTGCCGTAGCCGGCCATGATACAGCCTCGGCAATTGCCGCAGTCCCGGCCTCCGACGAGAGGTTTGCCTATCTCTCCAGCGGCACCTGGAGCCTGATGGGCATTGAGGTGCCTGCGCCTGTCATCAACGAAGAATCGGCCCGCCTCAACTTTACCAACGAAGGCGGTATCGAAGGCACTACGCGCTTTCTTAAAAACATCACCGGCATGTGGCTGCTGGAGCAATGCAGAAAGGTATGGAAATCGCAGGGCAAGGTGTACAGTTATTCCGAACTGATGGAAATGGCTATGAGCCAAGCTGATTTCCCTGGCCGCATCAACCCCGACGATCCGAGGTTCGCCAATCCGGAGAACATGGTGGAAGAGATCCTTCGCTCCGTTCAGGATGACATGAACGACTCCCAGATTGTTTCTTGCATCTACCACTCACTTGCAGACCGCTACAAGGAAGTCTTGGATATGCTCCAGGGCTTTGCACCGTTCAAGATAGAGAAACTGCACATCATCGGCGGCGGCAGCGCCAACGGTCTGCTCAACCAGTGGACGGCCGACGCCATCGGCATGCCCGTAGTCGCTGGACCCGTTGAAGCCACGGCCATCGGCAACATCATGGTGCAGGCAAAGGCTGCCGGGCTGGTGAAAAACCGCTGGGACGCCCGGCGCATTATTGCGGATACATTTGAAGTAACAACTTATTACCCAACGCATTGATATGAACGAAGCACAGATCCTCAAGTCCTATGAGATTGCCCGTGAGCGATATGCCGCTCTCGGCGTGGATACGGACAAGGCCGTCGCAATCCTTGAAAAGACCCCTATCTCGCTGCACTGCTGGCAGACCGACGACGTAATCGGGTTTGAAAGCGCCGCAGGGCTTTCCGGAGGCATACAGACTACCGGCAACTACCCCGGGCGTGCACGCAATATCGACGAGGTGCGCGCCGACGTCCTGTTTGCCAAGAGCCTGATCGCAGGCAATCACCGTTTGAACCTGCACGAAATTTACGGAGACTTCGGCGGCAAGTTCGTGGACCGGGACGAGGTGGGTCCCGAACATTTCGAGAGCTGGATCCAGTGGGCCAGGGAGAACGGTCTCAAGCTGGATTTCAACTCCACCTCCTTCGGGCATCCCAAGAGCGGAGACCTCAGCCTCAGCAACCCTGACCCGGCCATCCGGGAATTCTGGATCGAACATACAAAACGATGCCGCCGTATCGCCGACGCCATGGGCAGAGCCCAGGGGGACCCGTGCATCATGAATATCTGGGTGCACGACGGAAGCAAGGACCAGACGGTGGAGCGCAAGCGCTACCGCGAAATCTTTGCGGAGTCCCTGGACGAGATTCTGAAGGAAGACCTTCCCGGCATGAAGACCTGCCTGGAAGCCAAACTCTTCGGCATAGGGCTGGAAAGCTACACGGTCGGCAGCCACGATTTCGTCGCCGGCTACTGTGCCACCCGCAAACTCATGTACACGCTGGACACCGGCCACTACGAGATGACAGAGAATGTGTCGGACATGGTCGCCTCGCTCCTTCTTTTCGTACCCGAGCTGATGCTCCACGTCTCCCGTCCCATCCGTTGGGACTCCGACCACGTAACCATCATGAACGACCAGACCCTCGACCTCTTCAAGGAAATCGTGCGGGCCGACGCCCTGGGCCGCGCCCATATTGGCCTGGACTATTTCGATGCCGCCATCAACCGCATCGGCGCATACGTAATCGGCACTCGCGCCACGCAGAAATGCCTGCTGAGCGCCCTGCTGGAGCCTCTGGCCAAACTGCGAGAATACGAAGACGCCGGCAAGGGCTTCCAGCGTCTGGCCCTGCTGGAAGAAGCCAAAACCCTTCCTTTCGGCGCCGTGTTCGATTTCTTCAACCTCAAGAACGGCGTCCCCGTCGGCGAGGCATTCATCCCCGAAATTGAGAAGTACGAAAAAGAAGTAACCTCGAAGCGATGAATCTGATAATCGGACTGCTCATCATAGCCATGGGAGCTTTCTGCCAAAGCTCATGCTATGTTCCCATTAACAAGATAAAGTCTTGGAGCTGGGAGAGTTACTGGCTGGTGCAGGGGGGCTTTGCCTGGCTGCTGTTCCCCCTGTTGGGCGCTCTTCTTGCCGTCCCGGCAGGCGAGTCGCTGCTCAGCCTTTTCGCCGCGAACGGAAAGGCCAGCCTGATGACTGTCCTGTTCGGTGTCCTCTGGGGAGTCGGAGGTCTTACTTTCGGCCTCAGCATGCGCTATCTGGGCGTCGCCCTTGGCCAGAGCATCGCTCTCGGGACCTGTGCAGGCCTTGGTGCAATCCTCGGGCCGGTCTTTACCGGGCATGCCCATGACCTCACCTCGTCGGTGATCATCGGCGTAGTGGTAACCCTCATCGGCATTGGTATTATCGGAGTTGCCGGAGCCATGAAGTCCGCCGCCCTCCCTGAAGAAGAAAAGAAAAAGGCTGTCAAGGACTTCAACTTCCCGAAAGGCATCGCGGTGGCCTTGCTGGCCGGCTTCATGAGCGCCTGCTTCAACATAGGCCTCAGTTTCGGCGAGCCGCTCACATGGGAGCAGACTCCGGACATATTCAAGAGCCTGCCGGCGACGCTACTGGTGACTGTCGGCGGTTTTCTTACGAATGCCTGCTATTGCCTTTTCCAGAATGCCCGCAACCAAACCTGGGGCGACTACAAACAGAAATCGCTTTGGGGCAATAACCTGCTGTTCTGCGCATTGGCCGGCCTCCTTTGGTACAGCCAGTTCTTCGGGCTCAGCCTCGGCAAGGGATTCCTGTCGGAGTATCCGGCGCTGATTACTTTCAGCTGGTGCATACTCATGAGCCTCAACGTTGTGTTTTCCAATGTCTGGGGCATCATACTCAAGGAATGGAAAGGAGTTTCGCGTAAAACTGCGGCCGTGCTTGTGTGCGGCATTGTCGTGTTGATTATAAGTACCTTCTTACCTCAGTTGATATGAGTATCCTCAACGACAGACCCGCCCTCAAGCAACAGATAAACCAGGTGGCGGAGGTAGCCGGACTCCTCTGGCAAAAAGGATGGGCCGAGCGCAACGGCGGCAATATAGCGGTCAACATTACCGAATTCGCCGACGAAGAAATGCTCGCGCTTCCCCCGATCGGCGGCCCGTTCCCCATCGGCAAAACGCTGTCTAACCTGAAGGACTGCTGGTTCTACTGCAAAGGTACCGGCAAGCGCATGAGGGACCTCGCCCGGGATCCGATGGAGAACGGCTCCATCATCCGAATCCTGCCCGATTGCGCTCATTATGAGATAGTTGCCGACGCTCCCGTGCAGCCCACCTCAGAGCTTCCGTCCCACCTTGCGGTTCACGATTACCTGCTCGGAAAAGCTTCGCCGTACCGGGCGTCCCTGCACACGCATCCCATAGAGCTCGTGGCCCTGACGCACAGCACGAAATGGATGAAAAAAGATGCCGCCACCCGCATGCTGTGGTCGATGATTCCGGAAACGCGTGCCTTCTGCCCCCGCGGTCTCGGCATGGTTCCGTACATGCTCCCTTCGAGCCTGGAACTCGCCGAGGCGACCATCCGGGCCATCGACGATGATTACGACGTAGTGATGTGGGAGAAGCACGGCGTGTTTGCAGTAGATACGGATATCATGAACGCCTTCGATCAAGTGGACGTGCTTAACAAGGCTGCGCAGATATACATAGCGTCAAGAAATATGGGATTCGAGCCCGAAGGCATGTCGGACGCTCAGATGAGCGAGCTGGGCGACGCCTTCGGCCTGCCTAAATGAGTATCATCCGCAGCCACTTGCGGTAACCGAATACGGCTACCACAGTATAGATGCCGTATATCGCGGCCTTGAAGGGGATGCCTTTGCGGACGTAAAGTATGCAGCATACGACGTCCACCACCAGCCAAAGCAGCCATTGTTCGGCATATTTTTGGGCCAGCGCCCAGAGGGCGACGATGCTCAGAGCGGTGGTGAATGCGTCGGCCACCGGCACGCTGGAATCGGTCCAGTGAACCAGGATCCACCAGATCGCAAACCACAGCAGCAACGCCGCCAACACCGAAGGCAGTATATGCGAACGCTTGTAGTGTACGACGGGCCGGGTGCCGGCGTCTTGGTTGCCGGCGCCTGTCCGAGGGCGGAAAAACCTCCAGGACAGGAATCCATAAATTCCTGCGATGCAATAATATACCGCCATTCCGAAGTCGGCGTACAGACCTGCTTTGTAGTACAGCATCATGTCTATCGCCGGCATGACGATGCTCGCCAGCCAAAGCCAGATGCTGGCTTTGTACTCCAGAAGCAGATATACAAGCCCGACGACGAATCCGAGTATGTCCAGGAAGCGAAGCGTATCCATATCAGAACCTCACGACCACATGTCCCAGCACCGTCAGAGGCGCTACCGGAATGAACCCGATCTGATAGTAGCGATTGTCTTCGGGATGCCCGTAGCTGTCGCAGACGGCGCTGTAAACCCAGCCGCTCTGCGCCACCTTGGCGCTGAAAAGGTTGCTTGCCTTGACTCCCAGCTCCAGTTCCTTCAGGATGCGGGAGAACTTCCACTTATAGCCCAGGCTCAGGTCGGAGAGGCTGTAGGCGGGCAGACTGCGAAGAGCGTTCTCGCTGTTGTCCAGATACATGCGACTTACATACCCGGTATGCCAGACTGCGCTGAAACCACCGGTGTGGAAGTCCACGAAGCCGTTGAGAATCGCATCGGGCGAGTATGCCAGTGCCTTATCGGAATAGTGCATCACCCGCACTCCGTTGTCCCAATCCTCGACGTACTCGTCAAAGTCCAGCAGCCGGTTACGGCTGAGCGCGGCGTTGCCCTCGACCGTAAGCCATGGCGTAACTTTCCATCCTGCAACCAGTTCCACGCCGACTCGATAAGAACCAGGCACATTGGTGGTAAGAGCCTCGCCGATGTCGCTCAGCTCTCCGGTCTGCACCAGCTGGTCACGGTAACGCATGTAGTAAAGGCCTGCTCCGGCATTCCAGACGCCTCCGTCGAACTGGTATCCCGCCTCCCAGTCATACAGGCGTTCGGCGCGCGGCGCAGGATACTTGCCGTTGTCGGTGAAGTTGTTACGCTCGGGCTCGCGGTTGCTCATCGCAAAGGAAGCGTAGGCCCTGTGGGGCCCGGAGGAATAATTGATTCCGGCCTTGGGATTGAAGAAATCATAACTGGCGTCGATGTCCAGCATGTGCCTGCGGGGTATTCCGTCGTCGCCGATGTAGTATTTGTCGTTGTAGCCGCCGGAGATGTATCTTACGTGCCTGTACTGCAGGTCAGCAAAGACGTTCCAGCCGGGAGCGAAGGAGTATTCGGCCTTTACGAAGGCGCTGGCGTCGAACTTGGAGGCATCGGAGTCGTAGTACTTGTAGCGGTCGGAACCGGCAAACAGCGCCTTTTGCAGCTCGGCGTTGCCTGCGTACATGAGGTATCCGAAATGATTGCCGAGGAACTGCTGCACGCTAAGTCCCCCGTTCACCTGCAGAGGTCCGTTGCTGTACTGGGTATTGACAATGACGCCGAAGGTGTTCTGGCTGAGCCCCTTGCGGCGTACGAAGTCGCTGCGCTTGACCAGCTCTCCGGCGGAGTCTGTAAAATTGGAGATGCCGTACTTGGTCAGTTTGTTGTTCAGGCGGAACTCCTCGTAGTAGCCGTAGCCGGCGGTGTAGTGGGCGGTTGCGGAAAGCTTCCAGTTCTCGGACAGCAGCGACGAAGCATTGAGTATATGGTGATTCTGCCAGAAATTGTCGGTGGTGCGGGGCCAGAAGGAGCCGTCGCGCATGGCATAGCGGGACAGCTTGTAGTCGGAGCCGTCTATAAGCAGCTGCTCGTAAAGGGAATTGTATCGGCCGAGTCCGGCATCGCAGAGGTCGGCATAGGTGCGGATGCCAGTGGAGGCGCCGTAGGTGCCGTCCATCAGCGACAGGTCGTCGTTTCCGGCTGTTACGCCGTTCCAGGCCTGACCGGTCATTTCAAAGTTGCCGAGATACTTATAGGACAGCTTCCAGCTGCTTCCCAGCCAGGTGGCGGCTCCGTAATAGCTGCCGGAGCGGCCGGCGGTGCCATGTATAAATCCGTCGGTGGAAGTCTGATGATAGGCCGCCTCGAGCACGAGGTGGTTCAGCAGCAGGCCGGAAGACAGGGACGCTCCCCAGTTGAGAGTGTTCCAGGAACCGTAGGAGCTGCTGATTTCGGCCATAGGGATGAGCGAGGAGGCCTTTGAGCCGAGCGCCACGCTGCCACCGAAGGCTCCGTCGCCGTTGGTGGAGGAACCCACGCCGCGCTGGATCTGCACGCTGCCCAGCAGGGTGCCATAGGAGTTCATGTTGGCCCAGAAGACCGTCTGGTCCTCGGGAGAATTGAGCGGCACGCCGTCGAGGGTGACGTTGATGCGGGAGCCGCCGGCGCCGCGCAGGCGCATGTAGCTGGTACCGGTGCCGACCCCGTTCTCGCTCCAGGCGATGATTCCAGGGGTGCGGGCGAAAAGCAACGGCAGTTCCATGCCGGAGGTTGAGAAATCTTTGAGTTGGTCGGAGTCGAGATTGGCTACGGCAAACGGAGCGTTGGCAGAGACCCTCACGGCCTCGACTACCACATCCTGCAGGCGGATCACATCGAGCGAATCGGATGGCTCCTGACAATAAGCGTCAACGCAAAAGGCGGAGCACAGGACTGCCGCCGACAGGGAAAGAACGGTTTTGATAAACATAAGTCCTTAATGTATTAAAATATACAATAAGGGGACATGGGAAGATAACTGTTCCTACGCGGGCATTACCCCGATCAGGTTCTTAGGGTATCATCTCAGCATCGGCCGCATAAATGCGATGTCAGCACCCCTTGGCCCGCAACTGCGGACCGGGTGCAAAGATAGTTCTTTCCCGTGTAAAAATCAATCCTGCCAGACAAGCGACTGTATGGAGCGGGAAGGAACCCTGCAGGAAAGCGAATGACGGTCGGTGACGAAGTTCACGATTACATCCGACGCGTTCTCGTTGAGAAGCAGGATGGCATAGCTGCCGTCGGGATTGACATACCACTGATACGTGAGCCCAGGAGCCGTAAATCCCTCGGTGCCAAGGCGGACGGCGCCACTCTGCAGGACCTTTGAACAGTGAGCGACGTTGTAGTAATGCGAATTGCGCCTGATTCCCTTGAGGGAATAATCGGAAGACGCCACCGCGACGGCGCCGAAGCATGTGGTGCATCCTCCGGGACGGTTGGGGCCACCCTTGTCGTCGAGCATGAGGTTCCACAGCGTGACGCCCTTGCACCAGCGGCTGAGGGTTCCGAGGAATATGTCCCGGAAGTCATTGATCAGACAATCGGCGAAATTGTAATTCCACTCCCCTATCGACGCTTCGGTAAAGTATATCTCCTTGTCGGGATAAGCGCTGTGAATGCCGTCGAGCACGGACACGCTTCCTCCGTAATTATGCCAGGCGGAGCCGGCCACATAGGCCGAAGCCTCGGGATCTTCGTAGATGTGGAGGGGATAGTCGCGCTGGCCGGACATATTGTCGTAGTTGTAGTTATGGTCGAACACCAGCACCTTGGTGCTCAGGCCGGCCTTGCGGAATGCCGGACCTATGCCTTTCTTTATGAAGTCCCGCTGGTCCTGCCAGGACATGAACAGGGACATGGAATTGCCCCTGTTGAGGGGTTCGTTCTGCAACGTGACGGCATGCACGTGATAGCCCCTCTGCTCCATGGCCTTTATCCAGCGCACGAAGTATTCGGCATAGTCTCCGTAATACTTGGGATTGAGCCTGCCTGCGGTCCATTTGTCGTAGCGGCCGCCGTTCTCGCCTATCTTCATCCAGCGGGGGCAGCTCCAGGGAGAGCCTATTATACGCACCTGGGGATTGATGCGCATAATCTCGTCGAGCACGGGGAAGAGATACTGTTCGTCGCTCGGATGAATGGCGAAATTCTCTATTCCGGGGGTGTCACAGCAGGTGAACTCGTCGAGCGAAAAGTCGGAGCCTCCTATGCACACGCGAATCAGCGAAGAGCCCAGGCCGTTCTCCCGCGAGAACACTTCGGTAAGGAAGGCCGTACGGTCTTCTGCACTCATCCTCAACAGGTTATAGCAACTCGCCTGGGTTATCGCAAGCCCGAATCCATCGACGCTCTGAAAGCGTTCCCCGCTAAGCGACACTTTATAGAAATTCACGTCCTGCGGTTTTCCGAGAAACAGCCTGGATTCGCGCATCAGCACACCGGAAGTCGTAGTTGTATATACGGCAGCGCTGGCCTCCGTATCGTCGGGCACGGGATCTACGGGTTTGGGGTCGTTGCCGCGGCAAGCAACAAGGGCCGCCGACAGGAGCATCAGGAAAAACGGATTTATATGCATGGTGACAAATTTACAAAGTCTTACGGATAATCTGCAGGCGTTCCCGGTAAATGTCGCGGAGCCGCACGCACGCCTCGTGGAAAGACAGCCTCTCGTCGCCGTTGATTATGCTGCCTCCGTTCATGGAAGCGTCCTGCGAAGGGTCCCACATGGAGAAGTTGACCCGTGCCGACTCCTCAAGTTCCCGCTCCGTCTCTTCCATGAAGTCGGGAATCTTCTCCAACTGCGGCAGCAGGGCCAGGAAGCGCTCGCGCACGGCAGAGCGGAAGGAGGGGTCGGACATAAGGCGCTCATACCATATAGCATGCTCATTGACAAGCGAATAGCGCGCCTGTGGAGAAGTCTTGTAGGAGAGCACGCCCCAGTCGAAGTCCCAGCACGGGCCGGCGGTCAGCTTGCCTCCCCTGTCCTTATGCATGTACACGCTGCCGGGATTGCCAAGTTCGTGGTTTCCCATAACTTCGAACACTATCCAGTAGTCGATGAAAGACTGCACGTCAAGGTAGCGGGCATAGCCCAGGGCGGGGTCGGCGAAATCGGGGCCGTACACGGCCGATGCCACCTGTGAGACGTACTGCTTGATCTGCCCGAAGCGTTCGGCGCTCAACTCGTCGGCATCGGGATATTTGACGCTGAACGGTATTCCGGAGGGTTTCTGCCAGCAGTGTCCGTGGTAATCGATCCAGCGGTTCTCGTTGTCGTCGTGAAAATCGAGCTCCAGCATAATCCCTTCGTCTTCGTCGATATCGACACGTTCAGAGTCCACCCGCACCTGCTCGATAAGCAGATAGGTGCCGGCATGGCGCCCGTTGAGTATTAGTTCCACACTCCTGCATGAAGGAGTCCAGGCAAGAGAGGTAAGGGACGATACCTTCATGGCCACGATGTTGCGCATCAGCGTGCGGTCCAGGAAGTTGGCAAGCAGCACCCAGCGCTTGTGGGCGGGCATGCCGAGCAGGGACGAGCGCTTCTCGAGCTTGAGGGCATACGGCTTCTTGGGCCACTCCCAGGTGCTGTTTCCGCGTCCGCGTATGCCGCAGGCAAATTCGTCGGAGCCGATGAAAAGAGTGGCCGCCACCCAGTCGGTCTTGTTCTTGACCGTAGCACCGTTTTCGGTGTTTATGCGCAGCACCGGCAGGCCGGTATCGGGAGCTCCGGGCACTGATTCGGAGTTGGTGACGGTAAAAGTCTCAGACATTACGACGGCATCCGAAGCGGGGCTTACCCTCACTCCTATACGCACGTCAGAGCTGAAGCGTCCGGAACCGATGTCTTGTATTTCCAGCGAATAGCGCCCCTTTACAGTATCCTCCGCAAGGCTCCTGAGAGCGATGCGGGACGAGGCTGACGGGGGCGTAAGCACAATTGCAGACAACCCGGAAACGGTAAAAAGGGGGCTCTTGACCCTGAAATGAACGGTAGCACTGCCGCCGGGCTGCAGCCCCACGACAGCTTCTTCTACGGTCACGCTGCGCAGCTGTTCCCCTTCCGGTTCAATCCGGTCGTTCCTGCAGGAAAGCGCAGAGACGACCGCCAGGGCAAGCGTTATCAGTAAGCGTTTAAGGCGCATGAGCTACTGAACCCTAAAAGAAACGGGCGTGCCTGAGGCACTGTCGCCGGCAATCCAGAGCAGGAACTCTCCGGGCTCTACACTCTTTCGGCCGTCGGCACCCCAAAAGGCCAGTTCGCTCACAGCAAGCGACATCTCCACTTTTGTACTCTCCCCCGCTTTGAGGAAGATGCGCTCGAATCCCTTGAGTTCCTTTACGGGACGGGTGACGGACCCCACAAGGTCGCGCACATAGAGCTGAACCACCTCGGTGGCATCATACTCCCCGGTGTTGGAAAGGGTGAAGCTTGCCCGTATCGTGTCGCCGTCGGAATAGCAGCTTCTGTCGAGAGTCACATCGGAATACGCGAAGCTGGTGTAGCTCAAGCCGTAACCGAAGGGGAACAAAGGAGCGGCGCCGGAATCCAGATAGTACGAAGTGTTGCCCAGCGATGTCTGCGGGGCTTCGAGTTCGATTTCGTCCATGAGCTTCTCGTCCCTGTACGGGCGGCCCGTCATGTTGTGATTGTAATACATGGGGACCTGTCCTACGGTGCGCAGGAAGGTTACGGGGGTTTTGCCGGAAGGGACAGCATCGCCGAAAAGGAGCCGGGCCAGGGCCGGTCCGCCCATTGTTCCGGGATGGAAGGAATACAGGAGCGCGTCGCAGTTGGCGAGGTCGCGTTCCACTGTCAGCGGACGGCCTGCCATGACCACCGCAACCACGGGTTTTCCGCTATCACGCAGGGTCTTGAGCAGTTCGCTCTGCGAACCTGCGAGATTGAGGTCGGACAGGCAATGCGCCTCTCCGGAGAGGATGGCCTCTTCGCCCACGAAGGCAAGTATGACGTCCGCGCGCCTTGCTGCGGCCGCCACATCTGTGAAGCCGCTTCTGCACTCACGGCTGTAAGAGAGCCCAGGCACGTAGCTGACCTTGCCAGGAAAACGCCCGGAAAGAGCGGCGAGAGGGGTCACGGTATGGGACTTTTCGCCGTCGAAAGCCCATGTTCCAAGCTGGTCGTGCGGAGCGTCGGCAAGCGGTCCGGTCACGAGGATGTTGCGTATCCGCCCGGCGTCCAGAGGAAGCAGCGAACCGTCGTTCTTGAGCAGGATAGCCGACTCCTCGGCGCTCCGCAGGGCTGCATCGAGATGCTCAGGAGCGTACTGCACGCTGCCGGCGGCATCTGCATCCACGTACGGATGTTCGAACAGGCCCAGGAGCATCTTTACGCGAAGGATCCTGCGCACAGCTTCGTCGATGACGCTTTCCCGCACAACGCCGGAACGCACGAGAGCCTCGAGATGGGAGATGTATCCGAAAGTCATCATGTCCATATCGACTCCGGCATTCATGGCCTTGGCAGCAGCGTCCTTGTGGTCGGAGGCATACCCGTGAGATATCATCTCGCCCATCGAATTCCAGTCCGTTACGACAATACCGTCGAAGTTCCATTCGCCCCTCAGCACGTCGCGGAGAATAAATCCGTTGGCCGTGGAGGGCACGCCGTCGTTGTCGTTGAAAGAGGTCATAAGGGTCTGCGCCCCGGCCCGTACCGCCGCTTCGAACGGCGGAAGGTATATGTTGCGCAACTGCCTCTCGGACAGGAAGGTGCTGTTGTAGTCGCGTCCGCCCTCGGCCGCACCATAACCCACGAAATGCTTGATGCAGGCGGCTATGGACGTGGAGTCAAGGCTTCTGCCCTGATATCCGCGAACCATTGCCTCCGCCATACGGGAGTCCAGCCAAGTATCTTCTCCGCTGCCCTCGGCGATACGGCCCCAGCGGGGGTCGCGGGCTATGTCGAGCATGGGAGAGAAGGTCCAGCGGACCCCCTGTGCGCTGGCCTCGACGGCAGCCACCCTCGCTCCCTCCTCAACGAGAGCCGGATCGAAAGTAGCCGCCAGGCCGAGCGGAATCGGGAATACAGTATGAAAACCGTGAATGACATCACGAGCGACCAGAAGCGGTATTCCAAGACGTGACTCTTCGATGCAGATACGCTGGAACTCGTTGATCTTCACAGGATCAACCTCGTTGAGTATCGATCCTATCTGCCCGCTGCGCAGCGATTCGGCATACATGGAAGGGTCGCCGCCGACCGAGATCTGGTTCATCTGCCCGATTTTCTCGGCAAGGGTCATCTGCGAAAGCAGGCTGCTGATGCGCCTCTCAATCCGGGCGTTGGAGCCGACGGTAGAGTGCTGCCGTCCCCCGCAGGAGACGACAGAGAGAGCAAGCGCCGCAGCGAAGATCAATCTGGAAAACCTCATAACTTCTTGAAGACTCGTACGTAATCAACTTTCATGGTGCAAGGGAGCGCACTCTCGTCAACGCCCTGGCTACCGCCCCAGTCGCCACCCCATGCAAGATTGAGTATGAGGTAGAAATCCTTGTTGAACGGCCAGGTGTTGTCGTTGCCGGTGCCGTCATTCTTGAAGACGAAGTGCTGCACTCCGTCCACGAAGAACACCAGCGCGTCGGGTGTCCATTCGACAGCATACACGTGGTAGCCGTCTTCGGCTCCGGCGGTATAGCGTTCGTGCGTTTTCTGCGTTCCGATAGAATGGTAGTAGTTCATGCAATGAATCGACGAGGACGTGTAGTTGGGATGATATCCCACCTCTTCCATTATGTCGATTTCGCCGCATCCGGGCCAGCCCCGGCTGAAGTCGTCGGGCATCATCCAGAAGGCGGGCCAGGTGCCCTTTCCCTTGGGAAGCTTGATGGACGCCTCCATATAGCCGTAGGTCCAGGATTTTTTGGAATACATACGGGCGGAAAGCACATCGGAGCCGTCCCGCACGGCGCGGATGTTGAGCGCGCCGTCTTCCACGAAAGCGGTCCTCACGCTTCCGCGGGCCCCGGGAACGTAAGTCTGCCTTTCGTTGTTGACCCAGCCTGCGGGCTTGCTTTCGAAGCGCCACAGGTCCATGTCGGGCATGCTTCCGTCCGGCAGGTCGAACTCGTCGTTCCAGTCGAGGGCGTAGCCTTCAGGAACGGTCATTCCGGGATTGACGGAAGGTACAAGGTCCGGATTGAATCCCTGCACCAGCGGAAGGTCTTTGGAAGAGGAGCCGTAGCGGAACTTCAGGACGTTCTCGCGCCCCGTCCTGCCCGTATTCTCCTTCACGCTGAGCTTGACCGTGGTCACGCCCTTCACGCCTCCGGACGGGAAGACGCTGCACCATTCCCTGTCGGCAACGGAGACGCCCCAGTCGCAGTCGGCGGTGACGGTGACCACTCCCTCCCAGGCGCCGAACGGGATGTCCAGCGAGGCGGGATCAAGGCTCAGCGTCCCCTGCACCTCTTCCGGTTTTGTGCCCGTGCAGGCGCAGGCCGTTGTGAGAAGGGTTGCCGCCGCAAAGAGCAGCAACCCTTTTTCCAAAGACATGACGTTCATTTACTTCACTCTCTTGAGTATGTACTGCCAGGCGATGCTTCCGCCGTTGTTGCCGGTGGCGGTGAAGCTCATCAGCACTAACTTGTCGGCGGTGCACTCCTTGACGTACAGGTAAGGTTCATCTACGAAATCGTTGTTGGGAACGTAGGAGAAGATGGCTCCGTCTCCCAGCTTGATGACCTGGAAGTCGCCGATTTCGTCAATCTCGAAGGAGACGGTGGTCTTGTCGGTCCTGATGCGGAAATCGTCGCCGTAGGGGCTGTCGACCTTGCGGTCCTCGAAACGGGTGACATCCTTGTTGATGTAGGTCATGCCGTCCACGGGGTCGAGGGTGTACTTGCCGTCGGCCGTGAAGGTCATGACGTCGTCGTACATGGAGGCGTTGTCCTTGCAGTGGGCTTCTCCGGTCCACCAGCCGAGGGGATTGCCCAGGTCGGGGCCGCAGCCGAAGTGGCCTGCCACGTCGGGATCCCAGGTCCAGGAGCCGGGGAGTACGTCCTCAAGCTCTGCGGGACCTTCCTCTCCGCCACCGCCCTGGCCCTCCTTGGGACGGAGGATAATCTGCCAGGAAATGCCCTCGTAAACTGCCACGAGAACCAGGCGCTCGCTAGTCATCTCCTTGATGTGCAGGCGGTTGGGCTGGTCGTCAAGGACGGCTGCATTGGGAACGTATCCGAAGAGTATGCCTGCGGGAAGTTCGATGTAAGGGGCGGTGTCATCCTCGTCGAGAACGTAGGTGGATTCCTGCCTTTCGGCGGGGGCGTCGTAGTCGTTGCCGTCACCGGAGTAGAGTTCGGCGTGATAGCCGGAATCCTTGTTGACGTAAACCTTTCCGTCAGCACCCGGATCGAAGATATACTTGCCGTCTGCGAAGAATGTGAGTTCGTCGTCGGTCACGCCCCAGGCGTCCTTGTCGTGAGGCACTGCGCTCCACCACTCGGTGGCCGCTGCAAAGCTGCTGCCGCAACCCATGTAGCCCTGGGTCTCGTTATCGTAAACCCACGTCTTGCTGGTAACGCCGAAGAGAGGATCCTCGTCTCCGGGGACACCGTCGCGGGGCTTGAAGATGAACTGCCAGCTGATGCCGCTGAACCTGGCTACGAGAACCATCCTGGTGTCGGTGAGCTCCTTGATGTAGAGGTGAGTAGGCTCGGAGAGGACGGCCTTGTTGGGTACGTAGCTGAAGAAGATGCCTGCAGGCAGTTCGATGTAGTCGCCGTCGGCGTCGGAACCGAGGGTGTAAGAAGCAGTCTGGACCTCGGCGGGAGCGTCGTAGTCGCTGTTGTTTCCGCCGTCCCACAGCTCGTGGTGATAGTCGGATTCCCAGTTGCAGTAGACGACACCGTCGGCGCCGGGATTGAAGGTGTAGGTACCGTCCTTGGCGAAGGTGAGTTCATCGTCCTTCACGCCGTAAGCGTCCTTCTCGTGAGGCTGTGCGCTCCACCAGCCGGTGGGGTTGGCTACGCTCTCGCCGCATCCCATATAGCCTGCGGCCTCGTTGTCGAGGATCCAGGTCTTGCTCTCCTTGCCGAAGAGAGGATCGTCCTTGCCTGCCACGGAGCCCTGGGGCACGAATTCGTAGTAGAAGGAGATGCCGTCGGCATTGGCGGGAGTGCTGGCTGTTGCCATGAGCTGGAGTTTCTTCTTCATGGCGCTGGTCTTGGTCTCAAGCACCTGGTAGCGGGGATTGTCGACGAGGCTCTTGTGGACGACGTAGGAAAGGATGCTGCCCGGGTCGAGCACGAGGTAGATTTCCTCGATGCCGGCGTCGTTCCAGTTGTTCTCGAAGGAATAGCCGGAAGTCTTCTTCTCTGCGGGGAACAGATAGTCGTCGTCCAGCTGGGCGTGGCCTGCGGGATATTCGGCGTCTTTCTTTGCGTATGCCTGGCCGTCAACGGGATCGTAGGTGTACTTGCCGTCGGAGGTGAAGGTCATGACGTCGTCGTAGAGGAATCCCTCCTTGCCGCCGGCTTCGCACTGCCACCAGCCGAGGGGATCGCCCACGGGGCCGCAGCCGAGGTGGCCGAATTCGGTGGAGTTCCATACCCAGCTCTGGGAAGAACCTCCGGATATCGCACGCACGTAGGGCGTGGGATCGAAGGGATCGCGATAGGTGTTGTCCATCTTGAAGGTCTTGAGGACCGAGCTCGTGGAAAGTCCGTTGGCATTGTAGGCCTTGACCTCGACCTGGTGCTCGCCGGCCTCGCGGAAACGGAGGCTCAATCCGTTGCCGGTGTAGGCGTACACCTTGCTGGCCTTGCCGTCAATGAGTTCGGGGCCGAAATTCCAGACAGGTACCATCCCCTTGTTGTTGAGGGTGAAAGTAGCGATATTGGTAGCCTGATCGACATTGATGACCACATCGAAGTCGGAAGCCGAAGGCACTGCCGAAGGTACCAGTTCCGGGTAATCGGGACGGCAGGCTGCAAGGGCAAGGCTCGCCAATGCGACTGTGCTGATATATCTGAATATAGTTTTCATTGCCAAAGAAGATTAATAATTGTTCTGCACAAGAGCGTCATCCCTGTCCATTTCGCTTTGAGGGATAGGCCAGTATTTCTTGGACTCGCTCCAGTCGGTAGTACGGAAAGGATGGTTGGCCGCCTTGAGGACAGTGGCTGCAAGTCCGCTGCGCACGAGGTCCCAGTAGCGCTTGCCTTCTCCGAGGAACTCCTTGCGACGCTCGGTGATTATGTCGTCACGGGTGGTTCCGGTATCGGTACAGTGGGCGCGGTCGCGTACCTGCTTGAGGTACGAAGAGCCGTCCTGCTTCAGGAGTACGGAGAGTTCGGCCGCATTGAGCAGCGTCTCGGCATAACGGTACATGCGGATGTTGTTGCCATGTCCCATGTTGGCATCGCCCTGGGCTCCGTGGTTGCCGTTGGTCTTTGCAATGTATTTGTTGAGGAAGTATCCGGTATCTTCCCACCTCGGTGCGTAGCCGTCCTGTTCGCCGATGGTGCCTTCGTCGAGGCCCTTGAGGTTGAGAATTCCGGCGTCACGGCGGATGTCGCCTTCTTCGTACATGTTATATGCATACTCGTTGACCGTGCCGAAGCCCCAGCCGTCATAGATTTTACCTGCCAGGTCTCCCTTGAGCCTGGGGCCGCCGGGTACGCCGATGAGAGTTGAATAGACGTTACCGCCTGTGGTGATGCCGTTGTTGTTCCAGTCGCGGGAACTGCCTTCGGAGGTGTAGTTGATTTCCCAGATGGATTCGGAACCCCACTCACCGCTTTCGGTCCACATCGCAGCGAAATCGCTGACCAGGGAATACTGTCCGCTGGTGATGATCTCCTTCATGCAGTCGAGCGCCTTCTGGTAACGGGTATCGTCGTTCTGGTACATGACCATCTCGGCATAGAGCATATAAGCCATCGCCTTGGTGACGCGGCCCTCGCTTCCTACGGGGCTCTTCATGGGAAGGGCATCCATCTCGAACACGCCTTCCAGGGCTTTCACGACGTTTTCGTAAACCTCGTCGTGGCCGAGCTGCTTGGCATAGTAAGGAGTTTTGAGGTTATCCTCGTAATAAGGAATGTTGCCCCAGCACTTCCAGAGGATATTGTAATAGAAGCAGCGCAGCACTATGGATTCTGCAGCCCACTGCTTGCGGGTGGCCTCGGACATGCCGGGAACGCCGTCTATGTACTGGCGCACCACGTTGGCGCGGTTGATGCCGGAATAGCAGATGGTCCAGATGGTGCTCAGCTCCTCATCGGCAGTGAGCGTATAGAAATGGGTCTTGACGTTGCGGGGCTGGTCGCCTTCGTTGGAACCGCCGCAGTTGATGTCGTCGCCCATGATGTCGGAAAACAGAGGTATGGAGCAGTACTGACCGAATGAGTAATCGAACCATTCGAGGGGATCGTACGCCGCAACGAGGCTTTCGAACATGCGGGATTCGTTCCTGAAGTAATCGTCCAGAGGTTCGGAAGAGTTGTGGACAGGAGTTACGAACCCGTCGGAGCAGGATGCTGTAAGGATGCTTGCGAGTGCGAATATCGCTATGTATATCTTTTTCATATCTGACATCATGCTTTAGAAGTTGACATTGACGCCGAAGGTAAAGGTGCGGGCCTGAGGATAGACGCCGCGGTCGATTCCGGCCTCGGTGCCGAAGCCGTTGCCGCCGGTGACCTCAGGATCGCATCCGGAGTACTTTGTGAGGGTGAAGGCGTTCTCGGCCTGCACATAAAGCCTGAGGCGGGAGATAGCAGCTACCTTGGTAAGCTTTGAGGGGAGAGTGTAGCCAAGCTGGATGTTGCGGGCGCGCAGGAACGATGCATCCTCGACCCAGAGGTCGGAAACGCGGTAGTTCTCGTTTGCGGAATCGAACACGAAGCGGGGATACTTGTTGGTGGTGCCTTCACCGGTCCAGCGGTTGAGGATGGTCTTGGGAAGGTTGATGTAGTAGAGGTCTGTACGGCGGGTTACATTGAATGTCTGGGCGCCGAGCTGTCCCTGCAGGAACATGTTGAAATCGAAGCCCTTCCATTCGAATCCGAGATTGAGGCCGAAGGTCCAGTCGGGCATGCCCTTGCCGATCATCGTACGGTCGGCGTCGTTGATGACACCGTCGGGGATGGGATTGTGATTCTCGTCGAATGCACCTGCGATATCCTTGAATCGGATGTCGCCGGGCTGTGCCTTGGGCTGAAGGAGTGCGCCGTCTGCGTTGACATAGGAATTGACCTCATCCATGTTCTGGAAGATGCCGTCGGTCACATAACCGTAGAAATAAGGGAACGGCAGGCCTACGATGCCTCGGGTAAGCTGGCCGATCTTGTGGGAGGAACCGTACAGGGAAGCCTCCTCGCCGCTGGCGCTCGTAACGCCGAGGTCGGTAAGGACGTTCTTGTTCCAGGTAAGGTTGGCGTTTGCGTGATAGTGGAAGTCGCCTGCGTGGTCACGATAGCCGAGGTCGAACTCAACGCCTCCGTTGACCATGGAGCAAAGGTTGCCCACAGGGGCTGAATCACCGGCATAACCGGGGACGGGCATGGCATGAAGCATGCCGGAAGTCACCTTGTTGTAAACGTCGAGCGTGGCGGTGAGCTTGTTGCCCCACATGCCGAAGTCGAGTCCGAGGTCGGTCTGGATGGACTGCTCCCACTTGACACCGGGATTCACGAGGCCGGAAGGCTTGGTGCCGTGGTTGATGGACTCGGTGCCGTTGGCTCCGGAGCCGAATACGTAGTTGTTGCCGGTGCTGGCATATACCGCATAACGGAAGTCGCCGATGCTGTCATTACCGTTTATACCCCATGAGCCGCGGAGCTTGAGGGTGGAGATTTCGGCAACGCCCTTCATGAACTCTTCGTTCTTGATGTTCCAGCCCAGGGAGAAGGAAGGGAACGTACCCCACTTGTTGTCGGGACCGAAACGGCTGGAGGCGTCACGTCTGACGGTGGCTTCCGCCATGTAGCGTTCGTCGTAGTTGTAGGATACACGGGCGAACCAGGACATGAGGCTGTAGGGAATCGAATTCCAGCTGCCCCATCCGTTGCGGTCGCCGTCTTTCTGCTGTCCGAGGGTGTTGTTGACGGATATCTTCCAGGGGTCGTAAGGGTACATCAGACCGTTGGCGGAAGCGCCGAGGTTGGCGCTGGACGAACGGAACAGGGTGTTGCCCACGACGGCGTTGATGCCGTGAAGACCGAACTGCTTGTCGTATGCAAGGACGTTCTCGAGCTGCCAGGTGATGTACTGGGACATGTCCTGGGAAGCGCTGCTGCCGTAGTTGATTTTGGACACGGTAGAGGCGTTGCCGTTCTTGTCATACACGTTGCTCTCGGTTACGGTATCGTAGCGGAAACTCTTGCTGGAGAGGAAGTAAGGCAGGCTGTAGCCATGACTGGTGACATAGGTGAGCTCGCCGCTGGCGGTGGAACGGAACCTCAGGCCGTCCCAGATCTGCAGGTCGAGTGCCAGATTGGCGATGGCCTTGTTGGTGGTGTAGGTAGTGCCGGGCTGGCTGAGCATCGCCAGAGGATTGACCTGCTCGTTGTAGATGCCGCCGTCGGCAATGCTGAACGCCCTGCCGTCCTTTGCACGCAGTATATAGGGGTATCAGGCAGGATACATGGTCTTGTAGCTCTCTTCCATCTCGGGAGTCGCATAGATGGGCTCGATGGGAGACATACCGAGGGCGGATCCCAGAGGGGCGCCGAACTCGGAGTTGGTGCTGATGCCTGCGGAGTTGATGTTGGAGTAAGAAAGCGTAGTGCGCAGGTCCATCTTGTTGAGCCAGTTGCGGGAGGCGCTCATGTCGAAGATGTTGACGCCCACGTTCTGGCGATAGGTAAAGCGGTCGTAGAAGGAACGGCCTGCCTTTCCACCTATAATACCTTTGCGGGAGAGGTAGCCGGCGGAGATGTTGTAATCGACCTTGTCGGTGCCGCCGGAGACGTTGATGTCGTGCTTGACTACGGGTGCGTTCTTGTCGAAGATGGCATCGACCCAGTCGGTGCCTGCACCGAGCGAAGCGGGATCGTCATACCTGGGAGCCTGTCCTGCGTTGAGGTAGCCTTCGTTCATGATGATGGCGTACTCGGTAGCATTGAGGACCTGGGGCTTGCGCCAAGGGTTCTGGAAACCGTAAGAGAAGTCGTAGCTCACCTTGGGAGCGCCCTTCTGGCCCTTCTTGGTGGTGATGAGCACGACGCCGTTGGCGGCACGGGCTCCGTAAACTGCGCCGGAAGCCGCATCCTTGAGAACCTCGATACGCTCTATGTCGTTGGGGTTGAGGTAATCGATGCCGCCGGAAGGCATGCCGTCGACGATGTAAAGGGGCTCGGAGCCGTTGATGGAACCGACGCCACGGATACGGACCTGTGAACCGGCATCGGGAGCGCCGGAAGTCTGTGTTACGGTTACGCCGGAAGTGAGGCCCTGCAGGACGTTGTCGACGCGGGTCTGCGGAGTGGCCTTGAGGTCGTCCGAAGTGATACTGGAAATGGCTGCGGTGACGACAGACTTCTTCTGTACGCCGTATCCGACGACCACAGTTTCCTCAAGCATCACGGAGTCTTCTTCGAGAACGATGTCCAAGACCTGGTCGCCGGTAACGGTGAAGGTCTTCGTGACATAGCCGATGCAGGAAACTTCCAGAACGGAACCGACGGGAGCATTCAGGGCGAAGGCGCCGTCGGCATCGGTCATGGTGCCGTTGGAGCTGCCTTGCTGCACGATGATTGCACCCACTACCGGCTGCATGGAGTCGCGCACTACGCCGGAGATTCTGGCGTTTTGTGCCAGTGCTGCGAGGCTCAATGCAAATCCTAGGATGAGAGTTGCAATTTTTTTCATAAATGGTTTGCGATAGTTGGTTATTATTGTGTGACGTAATGTCTTTCGCAAATATATATACCTTTTTAAAAGATTTGCGCACACTACAATAATTAAGTAGTGCGCGCAAAAACCTAAGTATTTATTATTTAATAATATAAGAAAATCTCGAGAGGCTATTTTAGTAGTAAAAACAAACCTGTCGAAATACTACTTTCCTATCATTTTGACCCGTTCCTCAAAATCGTCGCGATTGCCGGCAGCCGCATTCTTTACGGCCACCTTGTAATTGTAGATGGTGCTCAGGGAATAGTGAAGTATCTGGGCAATCTCCCTGGAATCATCGACTCCCAGGCGGATAAGGGCGAAGATACGGAGCTCCGTATTGAGCGTTCCCTCCTTGAGTCTGTAGCGGGCGTCCTCCCTGAGTAAAGCGTTGAACTGCTGCACAAAGTCGGGATAAAGCCCAAGGAAAGTGGTGTCGAAGGTGCGGTAGTATTCCTTGAGGCTCTTCTCGGCCCTTGTAGAGAGATCTATTTCCTTGAGGACCTCTGCCGATTTGCCCTGCTTGATAAGGTTGCGCAGCCGCCCGTCCTCGGCCCTCTGGCCCGCAATCTGGTCGGAAAGTTTGTGAAGGAAACCGACGATGAATTCTTCTTTTATCCTGTCGGCCTTGGAGAGTCTGGCATTGAGGTCGTTGAGAGACACATTGGCAAGGGCCAGGCTGGTGTTGCTGCGTTCCAGCTCGGCACTCACTCGGGTGAGCTTGCGCGAGCGGCTGACCAGGGAATACGCCAGTAAGGAAAGGGCGGCCGTCAATACGGCAAGAAGTATGGAAACGACTGTGACCGACCTGTTTATCCTTTCCTGACGGGCAGTATAGGCATCTTCGATTTCCATAAAGAAGAGCGATATCTGCCACGGGCGCAGCTTGGCGTTGTAGGCAAGCGCGTCCTCCTGGGCGATACGCAGATAACGGAAAGAACGGTCGAGATCGGTGCTCACAAGCGCCTGGGCGACCATGGTAAGCGAAGCATAATCCCGCACGGCGTTTATCATGTCGCATTCGGCAGACTTGACGAGCCACCGCATGCGATCGTCCATCGCACCCTTGTGATAGGCGACTTCTCCCATCTCGAAGGCATATATCGCATAGGGATGGGTATTGGGATCGGTGCGCGCTATGATTATGCGGCCAAGGCTGTCGGCGGCGTCGTAACGCCCCTCCTGCACCATCTGGTCGAGCATTATCCGCATCTTCAGGTCGGAACCGTCGGGCAGGAGGGAATACAGCTCCTTCCGGAAAACTCCCCTCTCGGGGATGGCAAGCCGCTCGGCCATTCCCGAGTTGCCTGCGAGGTCGCGCGAAAAATCGTAAAGCGCATACAGATAGTCGGCCCTCAGGGATTCGGATAGCAGGGCCGTATCGATTTTTTCGTACAGACGGTTGTAAGCCTCCATGAAATGGCCCGACTTGGCATACAGATGTCCCAGGTTTATGGAGGCGCGGTCGATGCGCTCCCTGTCGGCCATACCCTCGGCCAGAGCGATGCTGCGCATCAGGTAGTGCTGCGTGGAGTCGAAACTGAAAGAGAAGAATTCGTCGGCCAGTTCCATGGAAAGGTCGTAACGACGCACCGGATCATCACTGGAGACGAGCAGTTTGCGCAAAGCGGCAAGGCGTTCCATCTTCCTCGTCCGATACACGGCCCTGGACGCCACATAGCCGTCGAGTTCCACAAGGCTTTCCTCCAGGCTTCCGGGATGGGGAGCGGAGTTGCAGGAAAAGACGGCGGCGCAGAGGAATGCCCCTGCAATAAATGTCAACAGTTTGATATGTCGCATATATACAGCTATTCTGCAAGATTGCCAAGAGCGGCCACGCGCCTGCGCATATCGTCGGCATGCTGCCTGCACCATTCCCTCGAAGGTTCGTCACCCTCGAACGGGGGCAGCGTGTACGGCTCCCCTATCGCCAAGCGATAACGACCCGGGAATTTCCAGAAGCAGTTGTAAACTGGAATTATCTGCGCTCCGGTAAGTGCCGCCAGCCGCACCGCACCGGTATGGAAAGGCAGCAGCCCCAAGCCCTCTTTGTTCCGGTGTCCCTCGGGATATATGATGATGCTGTCCCCTTTTGCAAGCGCTGCGGCAGAATCCTCGAGCCACTTGGGAGAATGATTCTTTCTGTCTATTGGGATGCACTGCGCCGCAGGATAGAACCAGCGAGTGAAGGCGTTTTTCTCGAAGTAGTCCTGGGCTGCGAGCGGATGAATCATCTGCTTGGAATACAGCGTCATGAGTACCAGCGGGTCCATCAGGCCCACGTGCCTGCATGCAAAAATCGCGGGCTTGTCGAGCTCCGGTTTGGGGCCCAGCAGCAGCGGCCGCTGCACGAGACGCACGACCCCGATGCCCAGAGCACGCAGCATCCTTGCCGACAGGCCGAGATGAGCTTCTTTGACCGTTCCGCCCATTGCTAAGGCACTATTATGTTGATCTG
This sequence comes from Bacteroidales bacterium UBA4284, assembly GCA_002395925.1. The sequence goes on along the minus strand of DGVM01000113.1, from coordinate 28,319 downwards.
CTGGCCTGTAATCTCGACAGTAAGAGGCAGGATGCCGGGCAGCTCGCCGTCGGACTCCACCCTGTCGGGCTTGCCCTCCAGGGTCCTTACCGTCATTTTGCGGAAGCTTCGCGATATGATCTGGGGCTGCTGGGCGAAGTCGCCGCTGAGCGCATGCATCATGACTCCCAGGCCCTTGAGCTTATTCATTCCGGGCATGATGGAAACGTCCAGCCTGCCGTCGGCCCAGCTCACGTCGGGTACGTTCTGGCGCAGGCCGCCTCCGCGGTAGATGCCGTTGGCTATAACGGCGGAATAAAGCGGGCCCTCGTAAACCTTCTCGGAATCGCATACGATTTCCACTGTGCTGAACTTCTTGGACAAGACGGAATATGGAGCCACCATCTTGTAAAGGATGCCGCCCCTGTGTCCCTTGGCCTTGAGATTGTTGGTATGATAGCAGATGTCTGCGTCTATCCCTATACCTCCTATGTTCGCCATGCAGAACACGCCGTTTTCGAAAGTCAGGCGCACCACGTCTTCGGGCGCCGTACGGCCCCGCACGATGCTGGCTGCCGCCTCGTTCATGTCTTTGGGAACCAGCGATGTACGTATCCAGTCGTTACCGGTTCCATAGGGCAGCACGCCAAGGGTGAAGCCGCCAAGGTCGGCGCCGGTCGCGTCGGCATAACGCAAAAGGCCGCTCATAACTTCGTGAATGGTGCCGTCACCGCCGACTGCAATAAACTTGCGGTAGCCTTTTTCGGCTCCTTCACGAGCGATGTCGATTGCATGGCCGGGATGCTTCGTGCACACGTCGTCAACTTCCAGCCCGCCTGCCATGAGGACTCTTTTTGATTCAATCCATGTATCCGCCGTCGTAGAAGACGCAGACGCAGGATTAACGATCATCAACCATTTTTCCATAGATTATATAGATTTCAGTGTTATCATGTCTATGCGTGGCGCCCCTCCCAGACGGAAGGCGAAAGCGCTCCCGAGGCCGGCGGTCACATGCAGCACCTGCCTGCCCTGGGTATAGACTCCGCGGGATTCCCTGAGGTGCCAGCTGCTCAGATGCATGCCGGCAAGCTTGAACTTGAGCCCGTGGGTATGCCCTGACAGGGTGAGGGAGGCCCTGCCGTCGGGAATGACTCCGGCGCGCCAGTGGCTCGGGTCGTGCGAAAGCAAGATGGTAAAAGTGCCCTCCGGGATGCCTTCGAGGGCCTTGGAAAGGTCTCCGCCCATATCGGGGAAATAGGGATTGCCGGAGATGTTCTCCACACCCGCCACGGCTATGCAGGCCCCGTCCTTCTGCAGAAGTACGTTGTCGTTGAGAAGCAGCTTCCAGCCGAGGCTGCGTTCCTTGTCCAGCAGACGCTGAAGGTCTTCCAGACGTTCTTCCTCGCTAAAATGCCCGTGAAGCAGGTAATCGTGATTGCCCCTTACCGCATATACCCCGAGAGGAGCCTGAAGCCGGGATAGGACATCCAAATACGAATCCGCCTCGGCGGAATCGAAATTCACCAGGTCTCCGGCAAAGAGTATGATGTCGGGCTTCTGCGCGCAGACGGTATCGACTATGCGCCCTATGTACTTGTTGCCTTCGCCGAAGGACCCCAGATGGAAGTCGGCGATATGACACACGCGAAGACCGTCGAATCCTGCGGGCAGCTCCCCGAAAGAGAGAGTAAGCTCATTGACCTTGAGACTGGTGGTCACAAGGAAGATCATTATGGCGAAAAACACTGCCGTACACCCTCCGATGCAGGCCGCGACAAGGTCGGCGGGCCCGATGCCCAAAGCTCTGAACAGCAGGCTGAAGAGCATCGCTACGAACTTGGGGAATTCTGCCATGAATATGATGTACGAGTAGATACGCAGCGACTCGGTATAGCGCAGCGCCTTGCGTATCCTGACGAGGTACACCAATGCGGCAATGGTAGGAAGGCACAGCAGCAGCTTCCATATCCCGGCCAGCCCGGACATGCAGAAAACGCAGAAGTATGTGTCGGGCAGGACTCCGAAAAGGAGGAAAAACAGCAGATAGGACTTGAACTTCATCGGAGCCGCCGGATAAGCTCGTCGCCGAGGGCTTCCTTGACCTTGATGTGGTCGAGTACGGCGGTCACGAAAGAGTTGGATTCGAAGTCGCCGCGCACCTCGCTGAAGTCGAGCTCCTTCTCGGTGCGTGTGCCGTCGGCGCCGAATCCTGTCATGCTTGCCAGGCTGAATTCCTTGCGCGCATCTTCATAGAGCTCGCGGTCAAGGCCTATCACGGCCTCTTTCCAGCGCTCCACTATATCTATCACCTGCTGCTTTGTGATTGTCTGCAGAGGTATGCCGAAGAAGGACTCGTACTTGTCGTAAGCCCATGTCCATTCGGCTTCGTAGTACTGGGCATGAAGGGCACGGAAGCCATCGGAGAGCTCCTGCAGGCCGAGTTTCCCGGATTCCACGCCGTCGAGCAGCCCGGATATGGCCTTCTTGGGGGCTATCATGCCGGAAAGGTCGATCCAGTCGCCGTCGCCGATGGGGCAGGTGGGGCGCAAGGCGGCTCTAAGATCGTCGTCGGACGCTCCTGCAGGGAGGTTTTCGAGCCGTTTGATGATGGAGTTGCCCAGGAATTTGGTGACGGCGGTCCGGTAATAGCGCAGCCCGCCGCGCAGCGAAGAGTTGCGTATCTTGGTGCTGTGATAGGAGTATATGTCGGACAGTTCGCCCGATGAATACTGAAGGTTCTGCAGCAGCTGTATGCCCTTGAGCATCTTCTGGATGGTATAGGGGCTCAGCAGGTTGTAGTTGATGCTGTCGAGCTTGTCGGGGTCCGTTCGGGAGTCGCGGCGGGGCCATTTCTGGGCATCGCGAATGGTGCCCACGCTACGCAGGTTGACGCCCGGCACCAGGTATGTCGTGTTCTGCTGCTCGATGAGGTACGAGAACGGCAGCGAAGTGGTGTCGGAATGGGTGACATGGCGTCCCATGACCAGAGAGAATGCTCCTATGCGCGAAGGCCAGAGGATATAGGAGTCCGAGGCCGTCTTGGCGCCCCTTTCCAGTATGCCCTGGTGTATGGGGCCCAGCTTGTACATGTGGTTGCTCTGGTTGGAGCCGCTGCCGGCGTTCATGAACGAGAACATGCCGGCTATGAGCAGGGTGCTCTTATGGTGCGTGACGGTGAAGGGACCGGCGAAGATGGCGCAGGCCTCTCCGTTTTCGCCCTGGCAGTTGCTGAAGAACAGGGAGTCGGAGGCGCTGTAGCCATGTCCGAGCTTGCATCCCTGACCTACGAAACAGCGGCTCAGGGAAGTGCCGTCGGAGACGTGGCTGCCGCTGCAGATGATGAAATCGTCGGCAATAACGCCGTGCCCGATGACCACCGGGGCGCTTTCGTTGCTGAGGACGCTGCCGTTGCGCAGGCGGCTCACTCCGCTGACGACGGCCCTGTCGCCGATCATCACTCCATTGATATGGCGGGAGTTGCGTATCGATACATAGTCGCCCACGCGCCCACGCTCCGAAGTACGTTCCTCTGCGTAAGCCTGAATCATCGCGTCGATACGGGCGACGAGAGCCGGACGATGGCGGTACATGGCAAGGACGTAGGCGGTCTGCGCGCTGAGACGGTCGTAAATACGCACTTCGCGCCCGCCGGTCTCGTTGAGTACGGAGACCTGTACGCCGTTGCCGAAGCTGCACGGACCCTCGGTAACCATGAGATCGACGTTGTCGATGCAGGTATGGCTGCCGATGTCGTAATTGGCTATGTAGTTGCTGACGTTCTCGATGAGGGAATCGTCGCCGACGCTGACGTTGTGCAGGGTGGCGTTCCACACCCCGGAATGCTTGCGAATGCCGCCGGGAAGGATGAAGGATTCGCGGAACGACCCGAGAGACACCGTGCCGCTGAAGCGCACTCCGCGCACGTACTCAAGCGATTCCGCATCCTTTACCAGCACCGAAGACCAGTCTTCGGCCCGGCATCCGCGAGAAACGAGGAACTCCGTTTCCGCAGCAGTGAGCTGCCTGTATCCCATTATGATTCCGAGAGCTGAAGGATTGAAGTAACCTCCACGTCCGCAGGAATCGGTGCCGTCCTGGGAACATCGGTGATATCTATGATGAAGTTGGCGTACACCGCCTTGGGCCCGAAACGGCTGACAAGGGATACCGCAGCAGCCGCAGTGCCGCCGGTTGCCAGGATGTCGTCGTGAATTAGGACCACGTCACCGGGCTCTATGGCGTCTGAATGGATTTCGATGGTGTCGGTGCCGTATTCCTTGGCGTAAGACTCGCTGACCGTCCGTGCAGGGAGCTTGCCGGGTTTGCGTATAGGCACGAAGCCGGCACCGAGCCTTGAGGCAACGGCAGCGCCGGCAATGAAGCCGCGGGACTCTATTCCCACGACCTTGGTGATGCCTTTGTCCTTGTAAATGGAACAAATCCTGCTCACGACCTCCTCGAAGGCACGAGGGTCCTTGAACAATGTAGTAACATCAAAAAACTGAATTCCTTTGACGGGGAAATCAGGTACTACACGCAGTGAATTTATAAGTTCTTTATCGGTCATAGTTTTGCAAAGATAAGTAGAAATTTTTACATTTGTCCCGATTAACCGGGGCTTATGCTCAGCGACGAAAAGACACTGCTCGAATGGATTGCAGAAGGCGACCAGAACGCCTTCCGCAAGGTTTTTGAGTATTATTACCCCCGGGTTCTCACATTTCTTTCTTATTACATAAACGTCGCGGAAGACTCACGGGACATCGCCCAGAACATATTTGCGAAAATCTGGACCATGCGCGAAAGCATGTCCGAGATCCGTTCCTTCGGCGCATTCCTTTACAGGCTGAGCCGCAACGCAGCGGTCGATTACTGCCGGCGCAAGCACATCCACATTTCCATCGCCGACAATTACGTCGATCTTGGCGACACCGCTCCCGACGAGGAGTTCTTTGCAAGGGAAAAGAACATTCAGTACCTCAACTGCCTCCAGAGAATGCCGGAGCGCCGCCGCGAGGTATTCACGCTCTCCAGGGAGCAGGGGCTTTCCAACGAAGAAATCTCCCGCCGGCTCGGCATTTCCCGCAAAACAGTAGAGAACCACATCAACGCGGCTCTGCGCGAGCTCCGCAAGATAGTTTCTTCCATTACGCTTTTCTTCTGATTCGTCTTGGGTGCAAAGGCGCTTTTCTGCGTCTATAATTTACCACAAGACAAATCTCATGAATAAAGACATTTTCCAAGGGTGGGATACCGTCCGGGCTTCGGACATCACCCGGGAGCAGATGGACAGGGATTTCCGCCGCGTAATGAGCAAGGCGGAGAGCCTGCAGGCTCCGCGCAAGTTCTTCCGCAGCCAGGCCGGTGTGCGTTACTTTTTTGCTGCCGCCCTCGCATTGCTGCTGCTCGTCGGTGCCGTAGCTGTATTCCGCTTTGCGTCCGTCCGCCCGCAGCAGGTAATAGTAGCCGAAAACATAGAGTACACCGCGCCCAAGGGTGAAATCCGCGAGATCGTCCTGCCGGACGAAAGCAAGGTCACCCTCAACTCGGGCTCGGTACTCATCTGCCCGAGCGAGTTCGGCGCAACGCGCTCAGTATATCTGCTGGGCGAGGCTATCTTCGATGTAACCGCCAGTGATTCACAGCCTTTCATGGTAAGCACTTCGGACCTGCGCCTGCGCGTGCACGGCACCCGTTTCAATGTGAGAGCCTACATCGACGATCCCGACGTACGCACCACACTGTGCCGCGGAGCAGTGGAAGTGTGGCCCGCCGACCGCAGCGACAGGAGGATTGAGCTCGAACCGGGACAGACGCTTACCTACGACAAGAGCGGCGGCTCAATGATAGTGACCAGGAGCAACACCTCGGAAGCCACTTCATGGGAATCCGGGGAGCTGTATTTCCGTTCCGAATCAATACACGGAGTGGTACGCATCCTGGAAAGGCAATTCAATGTAAACGTTTACCTCACCACCGACAAATACGACGACGCTGTCATCACGGCGAGCTTCATTCACGGGGAATCCCTCGAAGACCTTCTCAAGGCTATAACAGCCGTAATTCCCGGCATGAAATACAGCATAAACGGTAACAAAGTCTATCTGAAATGAAAAAACTTCTCCTGATTCTAACCTTCTTGTCCTGTGCCATGCTGCCCGGCCACGCAGCTGTGCAAGGCCAGATAATCAGGTTCGACCCTCCCACGTCCACGGTGGGCGAGGCGCTCAAGACAATCGAAGCGCAGAGCGGCCTTTCCATCGTGTACAACGAGACGCAGCTCGACCTGGGACGAAAGATGCAACTGAGCGGGGAGCACCGCCTCGACGAGGTGCTGCAGCTCATTCTCAACGGCTCCGGCACAGAAGCGGTGATACGCGAAAGCATCATCATGATAGTAAAATCCCCGTCGCGCCAGCAGCCTTCCTCGCTGCGGGAATACAGGGGTGTAGTCAGCGATGAAGAAGGTCCCCTCGCCGGCGCCGTGATCAACATCGCAGGCTCCGACCGCAATGCGATAACGGACATCGACGGTGCTTTCTCGATCATGGCGCACAACGGAGAGATTCTGACTGTCAATATGTTGGGCTTCCACGAATACCGGCAGGCGCTCGGCAGCGGAAACAGCCGCATATACATCACGATGGAGCAGGACGTCACTCTGCTTGACGAAGTGGTGGTAGTCGGCTACGGTGTTCAGAAGCGCAGCGACATCACCGGCGCCCTGTCGTCCGTCGATGCCGAGAAGGCCAGGACGGTGCCCACCACCAGCGTGGCCGAAATGCTCAGAGGTGCGGCCCCGGGCGTACAGGTCAACGTCGGCAGCGCGGCTCCCGGCGGCTCATCGAGCATCATCATCCGCGGACGCCACTCGCTCTCCGGCGACAACGCTCCACTGTACATCGTGGACGGCGTGCCGATGTCCGGCATCGACGACGTAAACGGCAACGACATTGCGTCGATAGAGGTTCTCAAAGATGCCTCTTCCCAGTCAATCTACGGTGCCAGGGCGGCAAACGGAGTAGTCCTCATTACCACCAAACGCGGCGCCGCAGGCAGGACCAAGGTCAGTTACGACGGCTATGCAGCCATCCAGACGATAAGCCGCAACTTCCATTTCTACAACGGCGAGCAGTGGGCGGCTTACCGGCACGAGGCATTCTACAACGCATACGGATACTACGACGAGGCCGACTGCTTCCGCGGATTCATGAAAGACGTCCTCGACAGCGGCGAATTCATAGACTGGGAGCAGGTCATGATCAAGCCCGCCCTGCAGCACAAACACGATGTGCTCGTGCAGGCAGGCAACGACAAGACCAAAGCCGCGGTCGGGCTGGGATTCTACGACCAGGACGGAATGGTGCCCGGGTCGGGGTTCCGCAGGCTCTCTGGACGTATCAATCTGGACCAGAAGTTGTCCGAGACCATAAGCATAGGAGCCAACATCTCTTATTCCAGGAGCTGGAGGCAGACGGCCGACGGCAGTTTCAGCAACTTTGTCACAATGCCTCCGCTGGCCAGGCTCTACGACGACGAAGGCCGGCTTCTGGAAGATGTCACCGAGGCCGGAGAATCCCATGTGAACCCTCTGTGGAACATAGGCAACTCCAGCAACAGTACGGTCCAGAGCCGACTGATGTTCAACATTTTCGGTGACTGGAAGATAGCTCCGGGCCTGTCTTACCGGCTCAACGCCAGCATGAGCAGCCGCGACGTAGAATCCGGCAGCTACATCGGCCTCAAGCATACGACAGGCAAGAACACCCAGGGCCGCGCCATCAATAGCGAAAGCAATGCCTCCGACTACCTGCTCGAGAACATACTCAACTACACGCACGACTTCGACGGAGGACACCATTTCGACGCCACGCTCATGCAGAGCTTCAACGTGATAAGCTGGAAGAAACTGGGCTTCACCGCCACCGGATTCGCCAATGACGACCTTGCCTGGAACGCAGCCGGCAACGCCCTGGAATACGGGCAGCCCGACTGGGAGCTTTCGCGCAGGCAGCTGCTGTCTTTCCTCGGAAGGGCCAGATACAACTACAAAGACCGCTACCTCTTTACCGTTGCGGCCCGCGTGGACGGCTCATCGGTATTCGGAGAGAACAACAAATACGGCGTGTTCCCTTCCGCAGCCTTCGCCTGGCGAATCAACAACGAAAGCTTCATGCGGGGCGCAAAGCCGTGGCTGAGCAACCTCAAGCTTCGTCTGAGCTGGGGACAGGTGGGCAACCAGGGCATCAGCCCCTACACCACGCTTGGCAACACGACTGCATACTACTACAGGTTCGGCGACACCGTTGCCGTAGGCTATCTGCCTTCGACCACCCTTTACAATCCCGGCCTCAAGTGGGAAACATCCACCACAGCCAACATCGGACTCGACTTCGGCTTCTTCAAGGACCGCATCAACGGATCCGTCGAACTGTATGATACGGAGACCACCGACCTGCTGGTAAGCAAATCCATCAACCAGGTGCTCGGATACACCACCCAGATGATGAACCTCGGGCGCGTGCAGAACCGGGGTGTCGAAATCACCCTCAACACGACTCCGGTCTCCACCAGGGACCTGAACTGGGACGTGGACCTCTCGTTCGCCCGCAACGTCAATAAGATCAAGCGGATCAGCGGCGAGGTGGACCAGGACGGCAAGCCCCTCAACGACGTCAACAACCGTTGGTTCATCGACAGTCCGGTCAACGTTTACTACGATTACAAGTTCGACGGTATCTGGCAGCTGGACGACGACATAGAACATTCCGTCATGCCCACGGCGACTCCCGGAAGCATCAGGATCGCCGACACCGACAACAGCGGAACCATAACGGAAGCCGACCGCGTCATCATGTCCCGCGACCCCGACTGGCTTAGCAGCGTCGCCACTTCCCTCTCCTGGAAAGGCTTCGACTTGTCCGCTACTCTCAACATCTCCTGCGGAGGCACTTTCTACAACTCCTACCTCACGACCTTCGGCAACGGCGGCGACATGACCGGCAAGCGCAACGGCATACGGCGCAATTACTGGACGCTCTACAATCCGTCCAACGAAGCCCCTGCCCCCAACATGAACCAGGCTCCCGCCTATATCAGTTCTCTGGGCTACCAGGATGCATCCTACCTGCGCCTGCGCAATGTCACGCTGGGCTATAACTTCCCGAGGGGCATCGTCGATGCCATCAGGATGCAGAGCCTGCGCCTCTACATCAGCTGCAACAACGCATGGTACTACACCAAGGTCCTTGGATACGGTCCCGAGCAGACGCCCGGCTCGTACCCGGAACCTCGTACAGTTTTAATCGGTGTCAAAGCTTCATTCTGACGGATATGAAAAGGTTTATCATAATTTCCGCACTGTGCCTGACAGCACTGTCATCGTGCAAAGGATTCCTCGAGGAGAACAATCTCACAAAGTACTCCATAGACTACATCTATTCGACTCCCGAAGGCCTCAAGCTTGCCGTAAACGCCCTTTACGACAAAGACCGCAACATCATGAGCGAGTCAACGGAGAATTCCACCTGGACCGCATTCATACGCGGAACCGACCTCGTCACAACCAACGGCGGCACGGGAAATTTCTACGGGATATACGACCCCAACTACCTCAAGCCGTCCGCATCGCAGGTAAGTTTCCTCTGGAAGACGATGTACTCCGTCATCGGCAGCTGCAACGAAATAATATACGCCGGCAGCAATATGGAGCAGACCGACGACGTGAAGATCAGCGTCGCAGAAGCAAAATGCTTCCGGGCGAAATCTTACTTCCAGCTCTTCCGGGTTTACGACCGCATCTGGCTCAATAAAGAGCCCACTACGCCGGAGAACCTGAACGACGAACGGGAATTCTACCCGGCGCCCCAGAGCAAGGTGTTCGAACTGATTTATGACGATCTCAAGTACGCGATAGACGTGCTGGACTGGACATCCTACCAGCCTGGAAGGTTCAACCAGGCGGCGGCCAGGCACCTTCTCGCAAAGGCCGCGCTGTGGATAAAGGACTGGAAAACGGCACTTGAGCAGGTCGATGCCATCGACGGCTGCGGCCAGTATTCGCTGGTCGATACGGACAAGCTCTTCAACGCCGCAAACCTCAATCATTCCGAAGCTTTGCTGGTTCAGGAATGGAGCACGGAAATGGGAGGCAGCCTGTCGACTACCGAAGCCAAGGGGCATTACCTGGCAACCCTGTTCATAGGCCTGTACCGTCAGGAAATAGGAGGAACCAACGAATATGCATGCAGCTATGAGAATTACGGATTCACCTACGGCAGGTGTCTGGTAAGTCCTTACCTGCTGTCGCTTTACGATCAAAAGAAAGACAAGCGTTATTCCGACTGGTACGTTTTCCGGTACAAAAACACCACGGGCGACGAACTCAACGTGGGCGGAATCGCCGTAAAGCCGGGCGAATACCTGCCGTCGCGCAACTCCAAGGGCGAACTCATACGCAATCTCATGCCGGGATGCACCAAATACGCCGACATCTGGACGCGCCAGCCCTTCGAAGCCCGCAGCTGCAAAGACATAATCGTCTATCGCCTGGGCGAGACATACATCATGGGAGCGGAAGCCGCACTGATGCTCGGAGACCAGTCGAAAGCCCGCTATTATTACAATAAGACCTGGCAGCGCGCCGGCAATTCCGAATTCACCGGAGCGCTGACTATCAAGAACATAATCGACGAGCAGGCCAGGGAACTGGCATTCGAGGGCGACCGCTGGTTCTTCCTCAAGCGCCGCGGAATCCTCATCGACCAGGTACGCAATTACGCCGGCAATCCGGAATATGCACCCTCGATAATCGGACGCACCAACCTTCCGGCCAACCCGCACATGGTACGCTGGCCCATACCCGAAAGCGAAATTATCAGCATGGGAGCCGAAACCTTCCCTCAAAATCCAGGTTATTAATATGAAAAACAGACACATAACACTGCTCCTCGCAGCGGTTCTCAGCCTACAGGGCTGTGCAAAAGACGACTACGTGATACCCATCGGCTCCGATTCCGTACCCATGGAAGCCAATTCCGTCAGTCTGCTCCGCGATTCCGACGGCAACTGGATGCTCACCGTAGGCGGAAAGCCCTATTACGTCAACGGAGCCGCGACCAACCGTTATTACACCGACGTCAGCAAATTCGGAGGGAATACCATACGTCTCTACTCTCCCACTGCTTCAAACACCAAGGAAATCATGGACGAAGCCTACAAGGCAGGGCTCATGGTTTACCTGGGGCTTGGCATGAGCGCGGCAAAATACCTCGATTACAGCGACGCGGCCAAAGTGGCGCAGCAGAAGGAGAAACTGCTGGAATACGTACGCCAGTACAAGAACCACCCCGCCCTGCTCTGCTGGTCGATAGGCAACGAAGTCGAGGCGTCGAACGAAGACAACATCGAGCTGTGGAAGGCCATAGGCGACCTTGCGAAGTCCATCAAGGAGCTAGACGACAAGCACCTGGTGACCAACACCCTGGCAAGCTCCGCAGTCGTTCGTATAAAAAACCTCACCACCTACGCTCCGGACGTGGATTTCATCTCCGTCAACTCTTACTACCCTTCTGTAGGGAACGTGGCAAAGAATATAGCAGACGCGGGCCTGGACCTTCCGTTCATGGTTACCGAGTTCGGTCCGCGAGGCACCTGGGCCATGAGCGGCGAACCTTCCCGCGTACTCCCCTGGACCGACTATTACAGTTCCACTTCGTCCGCTCTCGTTGAAGAGACGAGTACCGAGAAAGAAGCCGTTTACCTCAAAATATGGGAAGATGACATAAAGGCGAAAGAAAGCGCCGGATGTCTTGGTTCCTTCGTGTTCGTATGGGGCTATCAGACTCATGGCGAGGTACTTAACTGGTACGCCATGTTTACTACGGACCATTATTCGTACGGAGTGTGCGACGTAATGCAGAAATGCTGGACCGGTGAGTGGCCCGCCGCACGCGCTCCCAGGATAGAATCCCGCAACGACATGACGCTGAACGGCAAGACCGCCGAGAGCGCCATACGGCTCTCCGCAGGCTCATCCAACACCGCCAAGGTGGTAGCCAAGGCCTCGACCGAGGTCAATCTCCGCTACCAGTGGCGAATCTTCCGCGAGGGCGACAAAAAGAGCGACGGCAGCATGCCCGACGGCATGGAAGGCCTTATCGCAGACAACACCACGCCCGAAATAAGCTTCAAGGCTCCGGGGAGTGTCGGAGCATACCGCCTGTACGTATTCGTACTCGACGACGTCAACAAGAAGGCCGCAAGCGCCTGCATACCGTTTTATGTAGAATAAGAAGCCGTCATGAGAAAATCTTTGTTTATTCTGGCCGTTGCGACGGCCCTGCTCGCGGGATGTACGGTTCCCGATGACATGCAGACAGTGAAAAGGCCCGTTGTATCCATCAAGGTGGAGAATGCCATAGCGCCCGCTGTTTACCCCGGAACCGAGCTCGAGTTCCTCTTCTCTCTCAAGTACGACGGCGGGCTGCGCTCCGCCCGGGCATATGTTGACGGCAAAGTGGTGAGCGGCAGCGAGAAAACATTTGACGACGCTCCCGATTCTGTGACTTTGGGCTTTACCTGGAAGCCTTCCGACGCATACGCCGGCAACACCATCGATTTTGCAGTAAGCGCAGAAGCGGTCGATGGAGCCAAGGGCCATTTCGATTATCCCGTATTCATACTGGCCGCCAAGCCCGACATCACGATTACATTCCCTGACGACGCTCCCAACGAGTTTCTCGTGGACGGCTCGGCCTTGGAATTCGACGTAGTCATCACTTCGGGCTCCGTTGACATGATGCAGATCACTACCTACAAGAGAGATACTGTGCTCCCGGAAATGAGCTTCCCGGTAAGCGGCGACCTCCGCAATGCAGTCCTTCCCTTCCGCTACGAGCCCACCATAGGCGACACCGGAGGCACCACCACCTTCACGGTGGAGGTCATGGACATGAACGGCAACCTGGTGAGTTCCAACTACTCCGTCAACTTCACCAAACCGGCCTCGACAGAGCTCAACGAGTTCTACGGCGTCACCATGGGCGTAAACCGCTGCGTCAGCGCAGGTCAGTTCTTCGATGCCGTCAACAACAAGGTTTACACCGCCGCCGGAGTCGGACAGCACTGCGCCGACATCGACTGGGCCCTGTTCTGGAGCAACAACGCCGGAACCAACGGAGTGGCCTTCGCCGCCCCCATAGCCAACAACGTCGCAGTTATCTATCCGGAGGCCACCATCGTTGGCGTGCTTGGAGGAAGCACTGACGACATTCCCGAAAACTGGAGCACCCGCAACGAAACCAACTTCCGCGAAATCGAAATCGACGCCGACACTTATGCCGCCGTCAGCACCTCTGCAGAGATCCTTGAACTGTTCGAAGGAGGGACCATAACGGCCAACGACCACGTAAGCTTCCGCAAGGCCGCAGGCTCCACGTTCGCATTCAAGATCAACCGTACCGCGGCCAGCTCTGCGGGCGAGATTACCAAGTACGGACTTGTGCGCGTAACGGCAAGGCCCGCCACCAACAACACTGGTACAATCGTATTCGACTACAAAATAGAGAAATGATCAAACGACTGATACTCTTTGCGTCCGCCGCCCTTTGCGCGCTTTCGTGCAGCCGCAGCTACGATGTCTGCGTGTACGGAGGCACCGCTTCGGCGGCGGTAGCCGCATACTCTGCGGCCCGGATGGGGATGGACGTCGTACTCGTTAATCCCGACATGCAGATCGGCGGCATGACCAGCGGTGGTCTGGGATATACCGACATCGGCAACAAACAGGCCGTAAGCGGCGTTGCAAGACAGTTCTACCGCAAGGTCGGAGAGCACTACGGCAAGCTGGAGCAGTGGGTCTTCGAGCCCCACGTGGCACGCGAGATCCTCGAAGAATACCTGGACGACAGGAACATCAGCGTCGTGCAGCAGTACCATTTGCAAAGCGTCGCCAAGACCGCCGGCATGCTGGAAGCGATTACCGTCACCAATGGCACAGACACGCGTACAATACGGGCCAAAGCCTTCCTCGACTGCACTTACGAGGGCGACCTCATGGCCTGCACCGGAGTGTCTTACACGGTCGGACGCGAGGGCAACGATGTTTACTCGGAAACATGGGACGGCGTGCAGCTGCTCACCGGGCACCAGTTCCCCGACGGCGTCGACCCCTTCGTGCGGGCAGGCGATCCGTCCAGCGGACTGGTCTGGGGCGTCTCTTCCCAAAAACTGCTTCCCGACGGCAGCCCCGACACTCTGGTACAGGCATACAATTACCGTATCTGCCTGACCGACAGCCTTCAGAACATGATTCCCATCACCCGCCCGGAAGGCTATGACTCCACCCGCTATGAGCTTGCACTCAGGCTCCTCGAAGCCCAGGGCGACAAGCGCAGCCTCAACGACTACTTTATCTGGAGCCACATGCCGGGCCGCAAGACCGACATCAACAACCGGGGCGGCTTCTCCACAGACATGATAGGGATGAACTACGATTATCCCGAAGCCTCCTGGGAGCAGCGGCAGGAAATCATCAAGGCTCACACCCAGTACACCAAAGGCCTGCTGTACTTCTACGGGCACGACCTCCGCGTACCGGAGGAGCTGCGCACCGAGATGCTCCGCTGGGGTTATCCCAAAGACGAATACGTCTTCAACGGCAACTGGACCCCGCAGCTGTACGTACGCGAGGCCCGGCGCATGAAGGGAGAATACGTCGCAACGCAGGCCGACTGCGAGGGACGCACCAGTATAGAAGACGGCGTCGCCATGGCAGCGTACAACATGGATTCCCACAACTGCCAGAGGATAGCCATACAGAAAGACGGAATATGGATGGTGAAGAACGAGGGCAACGTGGAGATTCCCGGAGGATACCCCTATCCAGTCTCCTACAGAAGCATCACGCCGCTGCGGACCGAATGCGGCAACCTGCTGGTCCCCGTATGTCTGTCTGCAAGCCATATAGCATACGGCTCGATAAGGATGGAACCTGTGTTCATGGCGCTTGGACAGGCAGGCGGAGTCGCAGCTTCGCTCGCGGTCAAGGCCGGCTGCCCCGTGCAGGACATAGACATACACGAGCTGCAGTCCATCCTCGCCGATGATCCGTATCTGGACGGCAGCACCCCCGACATACTCATCGATGATTCCTCCGACGCCGTGGAGTTTTCCGGCTCATGGACCAGGGTACGCGGACGCACCGGCTACGGACCGACTTATCTGGAAAGCAAGAAGCCCTCAGAAGGCGATTGCCTGGTTTACAGATTCCCAGAAGGACTCTGCGGCGAATACGCAGTCTATAGTTACCAGCAGATGCGCGGCGGGATCGACAGGATAACCTGTTTCACCATGACCGTAGGAGACTCCTCTACGGACGTGAGCTTCAACATGGACGAGCATTCCGTTGTCGGACAGACATCCGGCGAATGGTTCCATATAGGAGATTTCCGTTTTGACGGCGGCACCCCGGCGAGGCTGAGCGTACGCAGAGGCGACAGCGGCAAGCCTTCGAGGGCGGATGCCATCTTACTGATAAAGAAATGAAACGTTTGATTTCCATATTTTCGGCAATCGCTCTCGCAGCGGCTGCGTGGGCCCAGACTCCGGAGCAGGTTTTCATCGAAGAAAAGCTTGCCCGGATGAGCCTGCAGGAAAAAATAGGCCAGCTCAACCAGCTCGACGGACGCATGGACATGGCAAAGCTCGAGGCGGAAATCCGCGCCGGCAGGGTGTCTTCACTGATGAACATAGTGGACCCTGCCCTGGTGGACCGCCTGCAGAAAATCGCCGTAGAAGAAAGCCGCTGCGGCATACCCATCATCTTCAGCCGCGATGTAATCCACGGATTCAAGACCATGATGCCCATTCCCCTGGGCCAGGCAGCCGGCTGGAATGAAGAGATAATCGAAGAAGGAGCCCGCGTGGCCGCCGAAGAAGCCACCGAGGCCGGAATCCGTTGGGGATTCGCCCCGATGATAGACGTGAGCCGCGACTCCCGCTGGGGACGCATCGCAGAGTCTTTCGGCGAAGATGCGCTGCTCAGTAGCGTATTCGGACTTGCGATGGTGCGCGGTTTCCAGGGGACCGACCTTTCTTCGCCCCTCTCCATCGCAGCCTGCGCAAAGCACTTCGTAGGCTACGGCGCCGCCCGCGGAGGACGCGACTACAACGGCACCGACCTTACGGAAAGGGAACTGCGGGACACTTATCTGGTCCCCTTCAGATACGTCATGCAGAACGGCTGCGCGTCGGTCATGACATCTTTCCAGGACAACGACGGCCTGCAGGTGAGCGCCAACAGGTGGCTGCTGCGCGACATCGTGCGCGGAGAGTGGGGATGGGACGGCCTTGTGGTAAGCGACTACGGCTCCATCGGGCAGCTTACGAACCACGGTATCGCAAGTTCCAAAAAAGAGGCTGCAAAGCTGGGCCTCAACTGCGGTTCCGACATGGACATGCAGTCAAAAGTGTACCTCACTCACCTGGAGTCCCTTGTCTCCGACGGCTCCGTCAGCATGGACGACCTCGACGACGCCGTGAGGAACGTGCTCCGGCTAAAATACCGGCTCGGTCTTTTCGACCATCCTTATACTCAGACCATTACGCATGACGCAGGAAGCCCGGGGCACCTCGGCGTCGCGCTCCGCAGCGCCCTCGAGAGCGCCGTGCTGCTCAAGAATGACGGCTCCCTGCCGCTCGACCCCTCACGCAAGCTCACGCTCCTCGTCACCGGCCCCATGTCCGACGCAGCCTACGATCAGCTCGGCACATGGAACATGGACGGCGACACGACCCTTACAGTAACGCCGCGGGCGGCATTCAAGGCACGAGAAGGGAAAAACCTCAAAGTGCTTTACGCACCCGGACTGCAGTACAGCCGCGACAAGAATACCAGCGGCTGGAAAGAAGTCCGCAGGCTCGCCCGAAAGGCGGATGCTATACTTGTATGCCTGGGCGAAGAGCAGATTCTGTCGGGCGAGGCCCACAGCCTTGCTGACATAAGCCTGAAAGGGGCTCAGAAGGAGTATGTGCGCTTTCTCGCTACGCTCGGCAAACCTCTGATAGCCACGGTGATGGCAGGACGTGCGACAACCATCGGCGAAGAGATGGAAGCCTGCAATGCCATGATTTACCAGTTCCACCCCGGCACCATGGGCGGGGAGGCGCTTGCCCGGCTGGTGTTCGGAGAATGTAATCCTTCGGGCAAACTGCCCATCACCTTCCCCAAGACAGAGGGGCAGATTCCCATCTACTACAACGAACTGCGCACCGGCCGCTCCGGAGTCAACAAGCGGGCCGTAAGCAGCCTGGACGACATCCCCCGTTCGGCCAAGCAGTCGGTCCTGGGACACGACTGCCGCTATCTCGATGCCGGTACCAAGCCCCTGCTGCCCTTCGGTTACGGACTCAGCTATACCTCCTTCGAGCTCGGAGAGCCTGCAGTCTGTTCAAAGGTGCTGGGAACAAGCGACACGCTGCGTTTCAGCATCTCGCTTCGCAACAGCGGCGCCCGCGCCGGCAAAGAGGTCATCCAGGTCTATGTAACAGATCGTTACGCATCCGTAAGCAGGCCCGTCAAGGAGCTCAAGGCATTCCGCAAGGTGCAGCTGGAACCTGGCGGGGGCCAGGAGCTGGAATTCAGCATCCCCGTATCGGAACTGGGATATCACAATGCAGAATGCAAGTACGAAATCAGCCCCGGAACGTTCGAAGTGCTCGTCGCCGACTGCTCCGACCCCGAACTTGCTTCGTGCAGCAGGCGTTTTGAATTCACCGTACGCGACTACTCCCAGGAATCCTGCGAGATTTGCGTTTACGGCGGAAGCGCCAGCGGCTGCATCGCATCTGTCCAGGCCGCGAGAATGGGCAGGAGCGTCACCCTCGTCAGCCCCCTGAAGCACCTGGGAGGCATGGTCACATCGGGCCTCACCGCCACCGACATGAACAAACATGCCTGCATAGGAGGCATAACCGCCGAATTCTACGGCCGCATCTACGAGTATTATACGAATCCGGCGGTGTGGCGCAACCAGACCAGGGACGAATTCATGCAGTCCACCCGCAAACGCACATATACAGGCAAGAACGACGCACGCCGCATTCAGTGGGTATATGAATCGAAGGTCGCAGAGAAAATAATGCTCGACATGCTGAAGCAGGCCGGCGTAAAGATTATCGCAGGAGCACGTCTTGAGGAGAGTCCGCTTGCCGTCTCTAAGCAAGACGGCCGAATCGGATGCATACGGCTCGACAACGGGACTGCCGTAAGCGCCGGAATGTTCATCGACGCATCCTACGAGGGCGACCTTATGGCTGCCGCCGGCGTAAGCTACATCGTAGGCCGCGAGAGCAAAGAGGAATACGGCGAAGAGTTTGCCGGAATACGGATTCAGCACGAGCCGGACCCTTCCCTTTCTGACCTCAGCCCATGGAAAGACGGCAAGTTGCTGCCTCTCGTGGATGCCGGACCTTGGGGAGAAAACGGGCAGGCCGACGGCCGCACGCAGGCATACTGCTACAGGCTCACGCTTACCGACGACCCGCAGAACTCCGTCCCCATCCAGAAGCCTGCCTCATATAACCCCGATTACTACCTCATGAGGCTGGCGCAGATACGCCACAACCCGGACATACAGCTCAAGGACATCATCACCTTCACTCCCATGCCCAACCGCAAGACGGACACCAATCACCTTGACATGTTCGGAGGCAGTTACGCCTATCCCGAAGGCAGTTATGCAGTGCGCGCCGCAATGGAACAGCAGCACAGGGACTACGCGCTCGGCCTGCTGTGGTTCCTCGGGCACGACGAAAGGGTACCGGAGCGCCTTCGCACCGAAATGCTCCGCTGGGGACTGGCCGCCGACGAATTCACCGACAACGGCAACATGCCACACCAGATATACGTCCGCGAGGCCCGCAGGATGAAAGGAGCCTTCGTGATGACGGAGAAAAACGTGGTGAAGGAGGGGCGCGAAGATGCCCCATGCAGCATAGGGCTCGGTTCCTATCCCCTTGACTGCCACTATGTCTCCACCCTTGTCGAAGACGGAGTGCTGAAGCGTGAAGGCACGATGTTCCAGGCCCTCAGGCCCTATCCCATAGCCTACGGAGCCATTACGCCGAAGAAGGAAGAATGTGCCAACCTGCTCGTGACCGTGTGCATGTCGGCCTCTCACGTGGCGTACAGCTCGCTGCGCATGGAACCGCAGTACATGGTGCTGGGGCAAAGTGCGGCCACGGCCGCGTGCATTGCGCTCGACGAGGGATGCGGAGTGCAGGACGTAGATTATGACGCATTGAAAGAAAGACTTTTACAAGACGGACAAATATTAACATTCAACACCAAATAACCATTATGAAAAGAACAAAGAAAACGGATTACAAATCCCCGACTACAACGGTAATTCTGCTCCGTTGCATGTCAATGTTTGCCTCAAGCGGCAACGTAGAGCAAGTAGAACAGGTCGATCCCGACGACTGGACCGCGGGTAACACGGACTGGTGGAACTCTTAATCTGGAAACGTTATGAAAAAGAACATCGCAAAAATCTGCATGGCAGGATTGGCTGTTGCGTCTTTGGCCGTTTCCTGCAAGAAAGAGGCATCCATCAGCGACAACGCCTCCTCTCCCGTTCTTTATGCTTACGAAGCATCTTCAAAGACTACCCTCGGCAGTGACTGGAGTGTCTCCTGGGCCGAAAATGACAATCTCTCCGTATTCAACGTAGCCGCAGGCGGCTCCGTCTTCTCCGACAACTGCAAGTTCCTCATCGACGGAACTCCGTCAGAGGGCAAGTTCATCAAGGATTCCGCAGAAACCGGCAAATCCCTTGTAAGCGGCGAGAGTTCCTATGACTGGTACGCTTGCTACCCCTGGATGCAGTACGGCGCAAAACCCGGCGGAACGAAAGGTTACACCATCGCTCTGGCTCCCCAGCAAGTAGGCTACAATTCCAACAACCACATCGCGGGTTATGACCTCATGGCCGGTACCGCTTTCGGCGTCGCCGACGGAACAGCTCCCTCCATCGCCCTGCACCATGTCGGTACCATGCTCAAATTCACGGTGACCAACAACTCCGGAGAGGCGGCTGCCATCACTGGGCTCAAGATTGATGCAAGCGCCGGCGGCAGCTATATCACCGGCTCATTCACCATGAACTGGGGAGATGCTTCCACGGCACCTTCGCTCGACGCATCCCAGATGGGTTCGGCAAAGGCCTACACCTGCGACCTCAAGGTGGTCAAGAATGTCGGCACGGTAGAAGCCCCGGAATACGTAGCCACAGATGAAACCATCGCCAACGGCGCATCGGTCGATCTGTATATGGTCGTGGCGCCTTTCACCATCCCTGCAGGCGGAAAGATCAAGCTTACGATTGCCGGAAGTGCCGGAGAACTCGAACTGGAAAAGACTATGAGTTCGGCAATCACCTTTGCAGCAGGAGAGTACAACACCGCAAGCCTGAGCTACACCAAGCCTGAATATGTGGTGTTCTCCGAGACCTTCGGTGCCAATACAGTCACGTATGCAAATCTGAATGCCGGCAAATACAGCAAAGTCGGCCTTACTACCGCCGTTGCCTCACACGCAGAAGGCTATAGCTATTCCGCTACCGGCAATGCATCCATTGCAGTATCTGAAACGACCAATGCAAAGATCAATGTCGGCGCTTACGGAGATTATATCCAGTCCGGTGCAATAAAGCTTCCTGCATCAATCAACACAAGCGACAACTCCGCTATTTACATAAAGGGTATAACCGTAGAGCCCAACACTACTTACATCTTCAGGTACAACAAGTCGAAAGGCACACTGTCGGGAACCGGAGAATATAACACGACGACCGAGTTCAAATGGAGAGTAAACGGGACCAGCGATTGGACTGTTGTCAATCCTACAACCGA
Source organism: Bacteroidales bacterium UBA4284 (assembly GCA_002395925.1). The sequence goes on along the minus strand of DGVM01000113.1, from coordinate 7,424 downwards.
CGCCGGAACAATCAGCCAGGAATTCACCACCGGAAGCGAGACTACCATTGACCTGGGAGTCGAAGCTGTTGACAGAAATCCTAGTGGAACAATCTCATACTATCCCGCACTTGATCTCTTCAAACTTATCCGGAAATAATTAGCAAACATGAAACATTCAAGATTCATAGCCACAATGGCCCTGGCCGCAGTCATAGGCTGCACTCAGGAACAACCTGAACAGCCTCTGCCAGACACTGAGCAGCCCAGTCTTACAGCCCGGGACGCCAGTTACTCCAAAACGGCACTTGACCCGTCAAACTACGTTGTAAGCTGGACGGACGGCGACGCCCTGAGCGTATTCAACGCTCCGGCAGGCACGGCCGGGTGGTCCGGTAATCTTGAATTCACTCTCGACGACGCGGAGGCGGGGCGTTTTGTCCCTGCCTCCGGGGTTGTCGTACCTTTCGAAGAGGGCGTACTATACGACTGGAAGGCTGTGTATCCCTATACTGCTTCTCTTTCTTCGCCTTCCGCTCTGCCGTCCATCCCGCTGAGTCAGACTCAGAACGGCAAGAACAGCACCGCCCATCTTGCTGGTTATGACGTACTTTACGGGGAAGCTTCCGCCACGCGGGAGCCGACCCTCATGATGCATCACTCCGGGACTCTGCTCAAATGGACGGTGTACAACGACAGTGAGTTGCCGTTTACCGTTACCGGCATTCGTTTCTTCAACGGTACAGAAACTTACGAACTTACGGTTTCCGGCGACGCAGAACTGTATCCCAGCTATTCGGGAGACTTCTACATGCTCGCCCGTCCCTTCAGTTTCAACGCATCGGACCAGCTGGAGATCAGCGTTATAACCTCCGTAGGTACAGAAACGCAGATAAAGACCTTCCCGTCTGCCAAGAGCTTCGATGCCGGCAAATACAACACGGCCCGCATTGTCTGTGATCCGGCCCAATCCGTCACTCACTTCCATGTTGCCAAGAACGCCTCCGGCAAGTGGCGGCTATACAAAAACGGCGAAGAGTTCTTCATTAACGGAGGCGCAGTCAACAACTTTTACGACAAGATCGCAGAATTCGGAGGAAACGCTTTGAGAACCTACAGCACGGCGCAGATAGAGCATGCGCTCGCAGCCGCCAGAGCCAACGGCACGTACGTACTTGTAGGACTGCCGGTAGGACGGGAAAGGGACGGCTTCGACTTCGGCGACGCTTCTGCCATTGCAAGCCAGAAAGCCAATCTCACTTCGATTGTCTCTTCCTATGCGGCCGATCCGGCTGTGCTCGGATGGATAATCGGCAATGAGCTGGACTCCAGCTACAGTGACGCCCGGGTGTGGGATGTAGTGGGAGAGCTTTCCGACGCCATCAAGGCTATTGACCCTTACCACCTCACAACCACGGCACTGGCAGGAGCCAAGCAATCTGCGATAACGCAAATCAAGGCACAGGCCCCGTCCCTTGATTTCATTTCCGTTAATTCCTACTACCCCGCTACAGAAAACGTCAAGTCCAGCTTGATCAACTATGGTTGGGACAAACCCTGGGCCATAACCGAGTTCGGCCCCCGTGGCACCTGGGGTCTTTCTACCTCGTCGGAACCCCCGCTTACCGCCTGGGGCGCATGCGTAGAACAGACCAGCAGCCAGAAGGCCCGGATATACAAAGACTTGCTTGCCAGCGCAATCAACGGCAACAAAGACAACGGGTGCATAGGTTCATTCGCTTTCGTCTGGGGATACCAGACTCACGGAGCAGTTCTTACCTGGTACGGTCTTTTCGACGAGAACGGGTACAGTTTTGCCGCAGTCGATGAGTTGCAGTACGCATGGACCGGCTCCTATCCGGAAAAGCTTGCCCCCGTAATCAACAACCGTCACTCCATGCTCATCGATGATTCGCTCATCGGAGACGACAACATCACCCTCGTACCAGGAAGCGTTCATTCCGCCAAAGTTACAGCCACATCCCCTAGCGGAGCTGCCCTAAGGTACAAGTGGCTTATCGTAAAAGAGGGAGCGACGTCTCTTGCAGGCATGCCGGCTCTCATCCAGAACGAGACTTCAGCCTCCATCAGCTTCAACGCTCCTGAAGAAGGCAATTACAGGCTCATAGTATTCGTTTACGACGACACCAACCGTAAGGTGGCTTCCGGCGCAATCCCCTTCAAGGTATCTGGCAGCGGCCTAGGTACGAATCCCGACGGCTGGAAAGCCGGACATCAGGACTGGTAATCAGCTGTTGATTTCCGTCCAAACCCGCAAATCCTGCGTAATATCCTGGGATTTGCGGGTTTGCTGATTTGGGGCTGCGTGTTTGAAAAAAGACGCGGATTACTTATATTTGTGGGTTATGAAATCAATCCTCGGAATAGGAAATGCCCTGACGGACATTCTGGCCGTCCTGCCGGACGACTCTCTTCTTCGTACCTACCACCTGCCCAAGGGCAGCATGCAGCATGTGGACATGGAGACCGGCGACAAGATCTGGGCGGCGCTTAAACCTCTCGGAGTCAAGTATGTAGCCGGAGGCAGCGCAGCCAACACCATCGTCTGCACTTCCATCTTCGGAATGCCGTCCAGCTTTATCGGCAAGATAGGCGACGACGAGCTCGGTCTGCTCTTCAAGAGCGACCAGGAGCAATACGGAGTCAACACCCTGCTGCTCAAGAGCGAGCACTCCAGCGGCCGCAGTATGGTTTTCGTAAGCGGAGGCAACGCAGAACGCACTTTTGCTGTTTACCTCGGCGCCGCGCTCGACCTTGTACCCGAAGACCTCAAGCCCGAATATTTTGCAGGCCACGACTATTTCCACATCGAGGGCTACCTGGTACAGAACCAGGATCTCATACGCAAGGCGGTCGAACTCGCCCACGACGCGGGCTGCATAATCTCCCTCGACATGGCATCCTACAACGTCGTAGAAAGCAACAACGCCTTCCTGCACGACATCGTGGACCGCTACGTCGACATAGTTTTCGCCAACGAGACCGAGGCTCGCGCCTTCACCAAACTGGACGGCACCATCGAGGCGCTCGACGAAATCAGCCAGCACTGCAAGATTGCGGTAGTCAAGGTAGGAAAGGACGGCAGCTGGCTCAAATCCGGCGAGGAGCAGCATTATATTCCCGCCTGGCCCGCGGCAACCATAGACGCCACCGGCGCAGGCGATACCTACGCCGCCGGATTCATCTACGCCCACTCCTTCGGCATGCCGCTCAAGGTCTGCGGAGAGGTGGGATCGATCATCGCCGCCAAAGTCGTAGAAGTCATCGGAACCAAGATAGACATCCCCCGTTGGAGGGACGCCAAAGCAGAAATCCGCCAGCTCATAGCAGACAACGGCGGGCAGATAAAATAATATCTAACCACAACATAACGAAATGTTTGAAATTCTGACAAAAGAAATGCTGACCCCCGCCATCTGCAGGATGACGGTACGCGCTCCGAGGCTCGCAGCAGCGGCGCAGCCGGGTCAGTTCCTCATCGTCCGGGCAGACGAAAAGGGAGAACGCATCCCTCTCACCATCAGTGACTTTAATCGCTCCGAGGGCACCGTTACCATCGTTACGCAAAAGATTGGCGCCTCGAGTGCAGACATCATCGCCTACGAACCGGGCGAGTGCTTCGCCGATGTCGTCGGCCCTCTCGGAGTAGCTTCCGAATTCGTTGAAATGGCACCCGAAAAGCTTGCGCAGCAGAGGTACATCCTCATCGCCGGAGGTGTAGGTACGGCTCCCGTTTATCCCCAGGCCAAATGGCTCAAGGAGCACGGAGTTCCCGTGGACGTCATAATCGGCGCCAAGACCAAGGACCTGCTCATCTACGTAGATGAGATGCGCGGCGTGTGCGACAACCTCTTCGTGTGCACCGACGACGGTTCCTTCGGCTTCAAGGGCATGGGTACCAACATGTTGGAGCACGTAGTCGCAGAGGGGCACAAGTACACTCAGGCAGTCATCATCGGCCCTATGATAATGATGAAGTTCACCACTCTGACCTGCAAGAAACTCGGCATTCCCGCGACCGTCAGTCTCAACACCCTCATGGTGGACGGAACCGGCATGTGCGGAGCCTGCCGCGTGAGCGTCGGCGGAAAGACCCGCTTCGCCTGCGTCGAGGGTCCCGAATTCGACGGCTACGAGGTCGATTTCGACGAGGCCATGCGCCGTCAGGGTCAGTACAAGGCAGAAGAAGCTGCCACAAACGAAAAACACGTATGTAAAATAGGGAGGGGAAAATAATGGCAAACAGAATACCCAGGGTGGCGGTACGCGAACAGGATCCCAAGGTCCGCGCCACCAATTTCGAAGAAGTATGCTACGGTTACAACCGCGAAGAAGCTATGCTGGAGGCCTCCAGATGCCTTCATTGCAAGAATCCCCGCTGCGTAAGCGCATGCCCGGTCAACATCCAGATTCCCGACTTCATCGCCAAACTTGTAGAAGGTGACGTCCAAGGAGCGGCATCGGTAATCGCGCGCGACAGCTCCCTTCCCGCAGTATGCGGACGCGTATGTCCTCAGGAAACCCAGTGCGAAGGCAGCTGCGTACTCGGAGTCAAGGGCGAACCCGTAGCCATCGGCAAGCTCGAAAGATTCGTAGCCGACGAGACCCTCGGAAAGGGTTCTGTCGAATGTGCACCTGCGAACGGCATCAAGGTCGCAGTAGTAGGAAGCGGCCCTGCAGGACTGGCCTGTGCAAGCGACCTGGCCAAATGGGGATACGACGTAACGATTTTCGAGGCCCTGCACAAGGCCGGCGGCGTGCTGGAGTACGGCATCCCTGAGTTCCGTCTTCCCAAAGACAAGGTGCTGAAGCACGAAATCGACGAAGTCCGCAGACTCGGAGTCAAGATTGAAACCGATGTCATCATAGGCAAGACCGTCACCATTGATTCGCTGATGGATTCCGAAGGCTTCAAGGCCGTTTTCATCGGCAGCGGTGCAGGCCTGCCCAAGTTCATGAACATCCCCGGTGAGAACCTCTGCGGCGTATTTTCCGCCAACGAATTCCTCACCCGCAACAACCTCATGAAGGCATGGCGCGATGACTACCTCACCCCCATCCACGCAGGCAAGAAAGTCTGCGTAGTCGGAGGAGGCAACGTTGCCATGGACGCCGCCCGTACCGCACTCAGGCTCGGTGCCGAGGTTCATATCGTGTACCGCCGTACCGAGGCCGAGCTTCCCGCCCGCCGCGAAGAAGTACATCACGCCATGGAGGAGGGCATCATCTTCGATATGCTCACCAATCCCGTAGAAGTGCTTGGCGACGAAAAGGGCTGGGTACGCGCCCTCAAGTGCATCAGGATGGAGCTCGGAGAGCCCGACGAAAGCGGCCGCCGCAGCCCCGTGCCCATTGCTGGCAGCGAGTTCGAGATTGAGACCGAAACCGTCATCATGGCCCTCGGAACGTCTCCCAACCCGATGATTTCCAAGGCAACAGCCGGACTGGAAGTCAACCGCCGCGGTTGTCTCGTAGCCGATGAGAATGGAGCCACGACCCGTCCGGGTGTCTTCGCAGGCGGAGACGCCGTCACCGGTGCCGCCACCGTCATCCTGGCAATGGGAGCCGGCAGGACTGCAGCGAAGGCTATTGATGAGTATCTTCATCAATAGCCTTCGGCTACCTTCTCCCTCCAGCTGCTGTGTAGCGGCATTTTAGGGATAGAAGCGAATATCTAAACTACCTGTGGCGTCAGGGCCGCGGGTAGTTTTTTATATAGTTTTAATAATTAGGAGGTAATAAACAAATTGTTTCAGTTTGAAGACCGTCTGCGCCCACGCAGCCGTGAGTGGGAGGGGCCCGCCGCTTGCGGCGGGAGGGATAGGCCGCTTGCGGCCGTAGTCTTCAAACTGAAACAAGTTGTTTATTAAAACCGTCTTACAAAAGGAAGAACAACGCAACGCCGAGCATGGTGAGGGCGACTCCAAGGATCTCCCTGGGCCTGATTTTCTGCTTGAAAAACAAAGCATAGGGTATGAGGATGAGAACCGGCGAGAGAGCCATCAGCGTAGAAGCGATTCCGGCGTTGGTATATCTGACCGCTGCTATTGACAGTGAAACTCCTATAACCGGCCCGAAAGTGGTCAGGATGACCGCATACCTCATGCCCTTGACATCGCGCAGCGCAGCGCCAAGACGCGGAAGATCCTTGGTCAGAACCATGATCAGGAAGAATCCGAGTCCCCCTACGATTGCACGGATCATTGTAGAGGCGAACGGCAGCATCGCATTCATAAGACGGGGAGCATCGGCCGGAATGGCTGCCGCATAGTGAGTCAAACCAATTTTGCTGAGCACCAGTCCCACGCCTTGTCCTACACCGGCCCCGACGCCGAGCAATACGCCCTTGAGAGGAAGCGTAAGGTGAACATGCCTGTCTTCTCCGCGGCTGAGGATGGAAACAGCTATACCGGCCAAAGTAACAATCATGGCCAACGCAGATGTCCACGAAAGGGACTCACCCAACATAATCCACCCGGCAAGCGCGGCAATTGGAGGAGCCAGGGTCATAAGCAACTGACCGAAACGGGCTCCGATATACATATAACAATTAAAGAGGCACCAGTCCCCGAAAAGATACCCGACTACAGCAGAAAGAGAAAGCCACAACCAGGTCTGCCAATCAGCATAAACAGGATAAGGACGGCCCACGGTAAACAGCAGAATAACTGCAAGAAAGACCGAGGCCATAAGGAGCCTGACGACATTTGCGCTCATCGGCCCCATACGATGACTGGCTCTGTCGGCACAAATGGCGGTAATAGTCCACGAGACCGAAACCAAAAGCGCAATTATTTCACCGAGGTGCTCCACGACCGGTAATCAATCGCGCAAAGATAGGAAGAAAACTCAGAAAGAGAAAGAATCGAAGTGTCTCGGAGTCAGCGCGAAGATCAGCGCAGGTATAAGACATACGCCCGCAGAGATTGCTCCGGTGATGCCGAACGCCGTAGCAACGACTCCAGCCTGAGCCGGAGAAGACTCATTGGTCATGACACGGTAGCACTTGTCTTCCCGGTCCATGAAGAACTGGCGGTAATGCATGTCCACGTCACGATAGGGATATCCCCAGACGTCGCGGGTAGAATAAGAATAATAGCGCTCGTACACCATGATAGTGCCGCCCTTGCCGTCAGATGTCTCACGGGCAGGGGCTCCGAGGGAAGCGACGATATCGGCCCTCGGTACGCCGTAATACTGCTGGGTATAATAATCCGACGCAGACTGATATATACTGGAAGCATCCCTGTAAGCAGAGCATGAACTCAGAAGCGCTACCGCAGTAACAAGTAAAATGAAAAATCTGGATTTCATAACTTAAATTTTTACACAATCCGCTGCAAAAAATATACCCATACAAACGAAGAATGCCCGGCGAACTTGCATTCGTCGGGCATTCCGAAAAGCGGCAGCTACCTACTCTC
>DGVM01000044.1:29764-47368 GCA_002395925.1 Bacteroidales bacterium UBA4284 | reverse complement strand
GCCGAACGCCACGAATACATGACCATGGCCGACTGGGCAAAGCATCTGGACAATGTTCTTATCATGAACGGCGAACAACTCCTTATGGGGCCTGGTTCAGTCAGTCATCAACAGGCGATAGAAAAGGCCTCTGCTGAATACAAAAAATACCAGCAACGCACATTAAGCGATGTTGAAAAGGCCTACCTTGATACCATTAGAATGCTGGAAGATAAAACAAAGAAAAAGAGTTGATCAACTCTTTTTCTATTGTAGACTACACAGGTAAATCCTCGAACTTTTTTGAAGACCTCGCCGCTCTTGACGCGTACTTGCAAAGCGTTGAGAATGATATAGATACACTTCCGGGCAAGAAGTAACCCAATCTATCATCCTGACGAGAAAGCCGCATTTTTCTCATAAATAGCTGGTTCCTGAAAGCACCACTTCCCTACTCCTTGGACATTGCTCCAAGGAGCTGTTTTTTGCGTGCTTCGGCAATACTTAGCGCAATTAGGCAAATCAATATTATTATCTCATAAACAATTTATTATTAATTATTTACAATAGTTTTTATCATGACGGACAACCAAACACCAGCCGTTTCGCAACAAACATAGTGTTAATAGACTTGAGCGCACGAGGAAAAGATTTCCGGTTCCTTAAGTTCTATAAGCAGCGCAAGGACACTCTGCCTGGCGAAGTATTGGAACGAGAGTGGATTGCGGCCTTCTTAATCTCCTTCTTAAGCCCTCGTACATATTATCCTACAAGGCCATCTACGCATTCAGTCCCTATCATCAGTGTTATTATTCAACACAATTCAAATACATAATTATTATGAACACACAAACTATTATTGTTCCAGGTGTATCCTCATCTGGATTCATTCAGAGATTACGTCGAATCTCAATTCCCAGCAGGCTGCTTCGTTCTCGATAAGAAGCTGACTGGATGCGGAGCTACTACAATGGTTCTCCGTGACGGCATCTACACCATTCTTGTCAGTCCCCGGATTCTTCTCATGGACTGTAAAGCAAGTGATCCCGAGTTCAAAGGTCTAGTGCATGAATTCCGGAAAGCAGACGACAGGAGTAGCAGTGTATTCGAGCTTCAGAACCGGATGATGGATTATATTCGGGAGATTGAATTGCGGCAGTATAACCCATTCATCCAAAAGGCAAATCCACGAGCCCCGAAGATCCTTGTTTCCTATGATTCCTTCAAACACGTAGCACAGCGCCTCACCCAGGAAGGAATACTCGACCGCTTCAGGGTAGTCGTCGATGAATTCCAAACACTGATGACTGATGCTGCCTACCGTGGACCTGTCGAGATGGAACTTATGCAGAACCTGAAACACGTCGGGAATGTCATCTTCCTGTCAGCCACCCCTTACCTTGAGAACTACCTTGACCAGATTAGCGACCTCCAGAACCTGCCCCTTGTCGAATTGGAATGGCCACCGGAAGCGTATCATACAGCCAATATCCAGAGCCTCCCGTATTATCGACAATCCCTCCGAAAGACCGCATCAAGAATCATTCAAAGATATCATAACGAGGGCTGCTTTGAGCCGGGCAAGCCGATGATTCCAAAGACATCCTGGCAATAGGTGTAACCCATCGCGTCGAGGATATCGAACTGATGGTGCAGGCTCTCCTTGAAGCGGTCGAAATCCTTGCTCCCGCGGGGGCTCCACTGGATTTCGCTCAAGGCGCACAGGCGCGGCAGGAGCATATATTCCAGGTGCTCCGTGGTGGCGATGTATTCGGTCCAAACGTTAGCCTGCACGCCAAGGATATGGCCCTGCTGGAACTCGTCAAGCTCGTCAAAAGGCTCGTAGGCGTAAACACTCTCAACAGGGAGATATCCTCCGATTGCGTAAGGCTCCTTGTCCCTCTCGCGGCTCTGGTAGTAGTCGAAGTACAGGTAGGTGTAGGGCGACATAATCACGTCGAACCCGCGGGCTGACGCCTCGATGCCTCCCTCGGTCCCCTGCCAGGACATCACCGTCGCGCCGGGTGCAAGCTCCCCTTCCAGGATCTCGTCCCAGCCGATGATCTTGCGGCCGCGGCCGGAAAGGAAGTCCTGCATCCTGGAAGTCACGTAATTCTGTAGGTACTGCTCTTTGGTGCCGTGCTCGTTGTCCTTCAGGCCCAGCTGGCGTATCCTGGCCTGACAGCGGGGGCACGAGGCCCAGTGCGTCTTGGGACATTCATCCCCGCCGATGTGGATGTACTCCGACGGGAAGATGTCACATATCTCGCCAAGAACGTCTTCCAGGAACTTAAAGGTCTTCTCCTTGCCCACGCAGAGCACATCGTCCGATATGCCCCAGCGCGTCCAGACCTCGTACGGCCCGCCGGTGCATCCAAGTTCGGGATATGCAGCCAGCGCCGCCAGCATGTGTCCGGGAAGATCGATTTCCGGGATGATGTTGATGCCCCTGTCGGCGGCGTAGGACACCAGTTCGGCAAGCTGCTCCTGCGTGTAGAATCCGCCGTAGGGGATGCCGTCGGAGTTGCCTTTTTCAGCCCCGATGCAGGTGCCGCTGCGCTTGGAGCCTATCTCTGTGAGCAGGGGGCGAGACTTGATTTCCACGCGCCAGCCCTGGTCGTCATTTAGGTGCAGGTGCAGGTTGTTGAGCTTGTACAGCGCCATCACGTCGATATACCGCTTGACCTCGTCAATCTCCCAGAAATGACGGCACGGGTCCAGATGGAGCCCGCGGTAGGCAAAACGGGGAGAATCTTCGATACGGACGAACGGGATGCTCCAGGAGGCGCCATTCTCCTTGTCACCGGAAAAAACGGACGCCGGAAGCATCTGCTGAAGGGTAGCAAGGCCGTACAGGGCACCCCGGAACGACGAGGCGCGAACCGTCACGCCGCCCTTGCCGGAATCCAGCGTGTACGCTTCTGGGGCGATTGTTTCGTCAAGGGCGAAGCGTATGCCCGCCTGTTCGGGAGAAGACGCCATGGCGCTCTTCTGTCCCGATGCCGAGGACAGCCGCCAGGCAAAGTCGGATACGGCGTTGAACGCCTCGTGACCGAGGGATTCGTCCACCCAGACGGATTCGCCGGCAAGGCAAACCGAACCTTTCTCAATGGTCACAGAGGCCGGTTGCGGTACGATATGGAGCTCCTGCACCGGCGCGGTGGCACAGGCCGCCACCAGAGGCAGCAGGATACAGGAAAGAATGTGCAGTTTCATGTCTGCTTACTGGACTTGATATACTCTTACGTAGTCTATTTCGTATACGGCCGTGCTGAAGTTGGCAGGGATGGACCCGCCCCAGCTGCCGCCGAGTGCAAGGTTAAGCTTGATGTAGTACTCCTTGTCGAAGCCCCAGTCGGGATTTGCAACAGGATTGCTGAAATCCGGTGACGGGTTCGGAGCGTAGTAGAACTGCTTGCCGTCAAGGTAGGCTTTCACGTACCCGTGCGTCCATTCCATTCCGAAGCAGTGCCACTCGGAATCGGGATTCGTTATGCCGCAAGAGCCGTAATAGGAGTACTTCTTGCCTGAAACGGGATCCACGTATCCGCTGTCGCCGCCAGCTTCAGGCGTGGCGTTGTAGCTGTGGGCGGAGAAGTAATACTCGGCTGGATTGTCATTCGGAACGTATTCCATGATGTCCAACTCGCCGCCTTTCTTCGACTCGTCCCTCACCCAGGCCGGGTACTTGTTTTTGTCCGGGAGCATCCAGAAAGCGGACCATGTGCCCTTCTGCACGGGCAGCTTTGCCCTCATCTCTATGTAGCCGTACTTCCACTTGTCCTTTGTGTTCATACGGGCGGAAACATAAGAGCAGTTGTCCGTTGCCGATGAAGCCGTCACCTTGCGGGCCGTGATGCGCAGGGCGCCGTCCACTATCTCCGCTGTCTTCTCCCCGCCGGGAGCGACGCCTCCGGCGCAGTAGTACTGCTTCTCGCCGTTTCCCCATCCGGTGCCACCTGTCTCGAAGGTCCAGTTGGTAGAAAGGGCTTCGCCGTCGTTAAACTCGTCGCTCCAGACCAGGCTGTACCCCGCCGGGGCGAACCCTCCCTGCTGGGAGGGCCCGTCAGGCAGTCAGTTGGGTGTAAAATCGATGCTCAGATAGTACAGGTAGACAGGGCACTTGGCCGGAGAGTCGATCGTAATGACGATCTGACCGCTCGCGGAGCCAGTGAACACCGCCTCGTAGTCACCGTCTCCGTGAGTGACTGGTGAGCCAAAGGCAGATCCGCCGACCTTACAGCTGACGGTGATACCGGAAACGTTACCGGGGGCGTTGTAACCGAGGGTGACGTTGGTAATCGTGCCGGGGAAGCTGTCGGAAGAGAGAGTGAAATTGCTCACCTGGACGCTGTTGGCTCCAAGCTGGATGCCCTTGCGCCAGCCTTCCGTGCCAACCCACTCGAAGTATCCGGCATTGGAAATGGTCCAGACGGCACCGTCGAGAGTGTAGGGATTGGTCAGCTGATCGAAATAGTAACCGTCAGTCCAACCGCCCCAGTCGTATGCGGGACCGATGCCCCAGTCGCCGTCGGCAAAGCTGTGCCAGTAAGGACTTGTGAGAGTACCGGGCTGAGGCGGCTCCGGGGTGGTCCCGGCAGCCTCGAATACGAATGTCCATGCCTCATCGTAAGTGATGATTTCTGTGGAGAACTTGCTGTCCGTGAGTTCCTTGATTTCGTACGTGCCTGCTACGTCTTCCTGTGCGAATACCAGCAGGAAGCCGGTAACGTTGATGTAATTCTTTCCGCCGTTGGAAGATACGGACCAACCCATATCGCTTACATTGCCATAAGCATCGGGGGCAATCAATCCGCCTACCCATGTGTGGTCGTAAGTCTGACCGCCGTTTGCTGAGCAGTCGAAGGACATTGTATGGTTTGCATTCAGCGTAAGCTTGTTGCCAATGGATGAAGTGACGGACACGCCAGCTTCCATAACGCCTTTAAGGGCCCACGTGTGAGCGGTAAGCAGGGTCTCCACATCATCGGTGCCGCTTCCGCCCTTCGCGGTACGGGTGGCGCCGGTGCTGGCAAGATCGACACTTATGGGCCTGGCTTTGCTGCGTGGGAATTCGACGCTGCTGATGCTGTATTCGTAGGTTGCGGCATCGGTCTCCACAGTGATGGTACCGGACCAGGTGCCGGGGGCGACGACCTGGTAAACCTTGACGGCGTCGGACTTGCTGCGGCCAACGGCGGTGGCGCTTGCCAGGGTGGAGGTGACGGCCTTCTCCGTCAGGCCTGAGGGAGCGGGAACGGCATCCGGAGCAACTGCGGTGAGGTCCGCCGTAAAGCTGCCGGCGATTGCCGAAGTGGAGGCGAACTTAACGCTCGAGAGTTTCTCGGAGGCGTATGCGGAGTTGCTGGAGTACACATTGTACTGGATCAGGGCTCCCATATTCATGAACTGGGCCTCGCCTGCAGGGGTTTCGGTTGCAGCCGGCATTCCGGCGGCAATCTCTATCGGCAGGGAGACAAGAGGCATGGCGTCATTGACGGCGGCACCGTCCTGCGATGCGGGGATGCAGAGGGGCGCTGCGGTCTTTGATTGGTCGCCTGCCTTGTACGGTGCATATGCGTAGCTCTTGGAGCCCGCCGCAAGCGCTGCGGTGCTGCTTACCTTGAAGCTACGGGGTGTCGTGGCCATATTGACCTCGGAGCTGCCGGCCTTGTCGGTAAACCAGCCGATTACGTCGCCGGACTGCCAGGCGATGTGGTTGTCCTCCAGGACTGCCTTGGTAGCTTCGCCTATCGTAAGGGTATAGGTGAATTCACTGTCCTCCACCTTGCTATCGGGGCCTTCGGGAACGATTTCCTTGGGTGCGCATGCTGCCAGGGCTACGCAAGCGAGGGCCATGATGATTTGATTCTGGTATTTTTTCATTGTTTTCGTCAATTAAAGTTTGATTTCAGGTTCCCATTCCATTTCTTCCGTATTGTTTGCCGGATCGAAGGAGGCGCAAATGATCTCAGACAAAAGGCATTCGCTTTCCATCTCGGGAGTCCTGTATTCTAAAAGACTTTTCATTTGGCTTTTTTGTTAATCAATTGTCAGATAATCAATTCATCCTCGATTCCAATGACTTCCGTCATGTCTGTCGAGTCGAACGTAGTCGCATCGGAGGACGCCAGGACGCCTTCCGGCAGCAGCTCGCTGCTGTCCAGCTCCGGAGTCTTGTATATTAAACGTGTTGTCGTGAATTTCATAGTTGTCTTTCTTTAGTCTGGTGAATACGTTACATGAACACCACGGAGCATTATAGGACAACCTGTATCTGCGGCCTGAGTTACAGTAATAACTATCGTACCGCTTGCGCTTCCTGTAAAGGTTGCTGTTTGCTGGGGATGCTCACCGTCAGTATTTGTAAAAACTTGGTCAACAGAGCCAAAAGCAGCACCACCAACAGAACAATTTGCTGTGATTTCCCAATTTTGACCTATAGAGAAATCCAAACTGACAGCAGAGATCGTTCCTGCGAAAGACGAAGATGTGAGAGTAACCACAGTAGGTTCATACTCCCATCCCCAACCATTCCAGATAACTGTTCCTGCCCATGCCCAAGGCGTATTAATCATATAGGCACCCTGATTATTCTCAAGAGTCCATGACTTTCCGTCAAGGGTTGCAGTAAGAGGTGAAGACCAAATATTCTCATCATTAAGGCCAAAATCTCCCGTGTCGAAGGTGTGATCGTATATGTAAACAGTTGGAGGCACAGGAGTATCATTTATGCCGTCCGGCTCGAACACCAGGTTTGCCCATTGGCCAGCATAATCATCCCAAGCATAAATATGTAACTGAGCGGAAGTTAATGATACTATTGTCCAGTCGACAGAAACCTTGTCATTACCGGAAACCAACACTATTGGGAACGCTCCATTTGCGAAATGAAGAATGCTCTCCGATGATGTTAGAGACCATTGACCATTTGCATCTGTAGGATCCAGATTCTGAGGATTCGATGCACAATCATTAAAATACCCATAATTCTCAAGCGCAAAAGAATGGTTTGAATAGAAGAGTAAGCGAGGATTGCCTAGTCTTGCAGGGAAAGTACCATTATAATCGTCATTAAGAACGTTATAACTCTCATTTGTCGGCACACTTGTCTTCCAACTCCAACTATCCCAATAATTAACCAGTTTCCATTTACTTCCTACAAGTATTTTTTCTTTTGCAGTAAGACGAGTGGCATGGTCGCTGGCAAGATCAACATTTATGGGCTTTATTGATCCGCGGCTAAATTCTTTTCCGGTAACGGTATAATCATAAGTAGCAACGTCCGTCGTAACGGTTATGGTTCCCGACCAGGTGCCAGGGGCAACTACCTGATAGACTTTGATACCTGCATCTTTGCTGCCGCCAACGGTGGTAGCGGAGGCGAGGGTGGAGGTGACGGTGTTTTCGGAGAGGCCGGTAATTGCGGGAAGACTGCTTGCAGAAACTACTTGGATGAGGTCAATGGTGAAGTCGCCGGCGATGTTGGAGGAGGAGGCGAACTTTACGCTTTGAATCTTCTCGGAAGCATAGGTGGCGTTGGTAGTATAGACGTTATACTCGATAACGGAACCAAGGTTGACAAAGCAGGCCTCGCCGCCGGTGGAGTTGATGTCGGCAGGAGTATCGGTGGCGAGTACGATGGGAAGGGAAACCATAGGCATGGCGTCCTTGATATTGCTGCCGTTCTGGGACGCCGGAATGCTAAGCTCGGCATTAGCCCCTGTGGCTGCAGCGGTATAAGGTGCGTAAGCGTAAATGGTTGAACCGGAAGCCATTGCGGCCTCGCTGGTAACATTGAAGCTACGGGGGTCAGTGCCCATGTTAATCGTGGAGTTACCGGGTTTGTCGGTATACCAACCGATTACGTCGCCGGTCTCCCATGCCATGTAGTCGCCGGACAGGACGGCTTTAGTGTCGCCGGTGATGGCGATGGTGTAGGTGTACTCTCCAACGGAAGGAGTGATTTCCTCGGGAGTCTGTTTGGTGTTGCAAGCCAGCAGAGAAATACCTGCAAGTGCAACGATAATGTAGTTCAGAATCTTTTTCATCGTCGTCATCTTTTAAAGGTAATCTTCACTGTCTCGATTGAGCTTTTCGGTCCTGTTGGTACCGTCATACGACTGCGCTATGGGGCCGCAATGAACCTCGAAAACCCTCATGGTTGGGGCTGTGTACAATGTTTTAATGTCCATAATAATATGTGTTGTTATTTCTGATATACTCTAACCCAGTCGATTTCGTATGTGGCCTCGCTGAAGTTGGCGTCGGGAGCACCGCCCCATGAGCCGCCGATAGCGAGATTGAGCTTGAGATTGAACTTCTGGTCAAAGGGCCAGGTAGGCAAATCCGGGGTGTTCGGAGTGGGATTGGGTGCGAAGAAATACTCTTCTCCGTCATAATAGCCGCGGATATACTCGTGTGTCCACTCCATACCGTAGCAGTGCCAGTCGCCGGGATTGGCCACTTTGGCATAGTCGGAATACGAATGCTTGATTCCCGTATCGGGATCCACATAACCGGTGTTGGACCCGGCCTCGCCGGTGGCATTGTAACTGTGCGCCGAGAACCATACGCGGTTGGGGTTGTCGCCGGGCACAAACTCCATTATATCTATTTCCGCGCCCGTTCCTGAAGGATCGCGCACCCAATACGGACCGTCTACGAGCAGCATCCAGAATGCCGGCCAGCAACCCTTGATGGTAGGCAGCTTGGCCCTCATCTCGATATAGCCGTACTGCCAGCCGTCCTTGGTGTTCATACGGGTGGAAATGTACTCGCAATTGTCGGACTGGAAGGAGGGCGATATCTTGTAGGCCTTTATCTTCAGCGTGCCGTCGCTGACGGATGCCGTCTGCTGTCCGGTTGGCTCGTAGACGCCGCCGTCGCAGTAGTACTGCAGCTCCTGGTTGCCCCAGCCGGTGCCGCCGTGTTCGAAAGTCCAGTTGGTATAGAGCTTGACCTGCGAATCGAACTCATCGGTCCAGACAAGATGGTACCCGTCCGGAGCAAAACCGTCCGTAGGGTCGACCTGTCCGCCGCCGTCCGAGGGCTTCTGCGGATAGTACGGCACGTTGCTTCCGGCTCCGGCGCCCGAGGTCTCCGGATCAAACCAGTAGACCGGATCCTTGCCGGAGCAGGAGGCAAGCACCAACAGAATCAACCCAATAAATAACAGATTCTTAATGTGTTCCATCACTGTCGTTTATTTGGCCGGAGCAAGGAACACTGTGAACCACTGCTCGTTGAAATCCTGGTAAATCTCAACCCGGACCAGGCTGTCCGCAAGGGATGCCACGGTCCATTTGGCGTTGAGTCCGAAATGATAATTGGGATCGTCGGGAGACACTTTGCTCTTGCCGGCAAGCATCAAGGGGAAGCCGCCGTCGGAGAAGCTGATCTTCACGGCGCCGCCTTCTTTTACGATAGCCCACTTGCCCTTGCCTTCAACGGTGTAATCCTCACCGTCGCCGACGCCGTCGTTATAGATGTGCTGCGTCTCGCCAAGGTCTATGGTCAGGGAGCCGTCAGACTCAAAGGTGATGGTGTCGTCTGCGGTGTACTCGGGCACAGGGTCGTCAAAATACTCCCAACCGTCGCCCCACCATCCGAAGCGCTCGACCTTGAAGGTCTTGCCGCTCAGTGCTGCCTTGGCGGAAGCCTCCGTGACTTCTCCGTTCTCGGGAGTGCCGGGGTTCTCGTTGAAGCTCTCGGGAACGATGACGAGGAAGAACCACTGGCCGTGCTGGTCGAAGTAGAGACGGAAGGAGTCGGCGGTGAGCTCGCGGATCTGATACCTGCCGTTGATGCCGTCGGTATCACCGATCATTGCGGGGAAGCCGCCGTCGGAGAACTGGATCCACTCGGCTCCGCCATCTTTTACATAAGCCCACTTCTCGTTGCCAGTCACCGTTACGCCTTCCTGGATGCCGCCCACTACGCCGTCGTTGTAGACGGTCTTGTCGGCGCCCTGGTCGAGTTTGAAGGCGCCGCCCTTCTCAAAGGTCATGCGGTCGTCTGCAGCGCAGGCAGGGATTGCCAGGCTGGCGAGTTTGGCATTGGTTTCCTCGTCCCACTCCTCGCTGTAGTAACCATAGCGGTAGAGCTTCCAGGTCTTGGAAATCAGCACGTTCTCGGCGGCACTCAGCGTCGGGTCAATAATCTCCTGCTCGCTGCTGCCGATGGTGAAATTGAACTCCGCGGGATCACTCTGTCCTCCGGTACCATAAGCTATGAGGGTGCCGGTGTAGAAACCCTTGGCTGTGTAGGTCTTGGTCACTTCACGGTCGGTGAAAGTGGTTTTGTTACCGGAAGGATCGACGACGGTCCAGTAAGGCGAAAGGTCGTCAGAGGTAAACTTGAATACCACCTCTCCGGTCTCTGCATTCGCGGTGACGGAATACATGGATACCGTCACGACCGGCTTCTGCGGCGTAGGGTCTTTCTGTTCCTCGCAAGAGAGCAGCAGGAGCGCTCCCAGTGCGGCGAAAGTCATCAGTTTGCACAGGTGTTTCATAGTACTATGTGATTAATAATTATTCTGTTTGAGCGTTCCCTCGGAGCGGTCGATTTCCGTCTGGGGGATGGGGAGGTAACGTTTGAGGGCGGTGTATCCCTTTGCGCCGAGCACTGCATCTGCCTTGTCAAAGCGGACGAGGTCGAAGAAGCGGTGCCCCTCCATTGCGAACTCCAGACGGTATTCGTCCAGCAGGTTGTCCAGCGTTGCCTTGCGGGCATGTGCGCCTATTTCCGCAGGCTCCACGCCGAATGCGCGGGCGCGTACCATGTTGAGATATTTGTCGGCCGTGGCCTGGTCACCGCCAGTGCGCACAAGCAGCTCGGCAGCCCTCAGGAGAGCCTCGGAGTAGCGATAGATACGCAGGTTGGTACGGAAGTTGAGCTCGGGACTCTCGGAGCCGATGTAGTTGGAGTAGCCGTCGGAACGGCCCATGTACTTCTTGTTGAACATACCGGTATCGCCCTGGCGCTTGTTGTACTTCTCTCCGGGCTCGGAGTCGGTGTTGAAGTCCATGATAGAAGCGTCCCTGCGGGTGTCCCCCTCCTCAAAAGCGGCCTTGAGCGCCGGACTGACGGGGCCGAAGCCGTATCCCTCGCGGGCGAAGCGGGTACCCTTGTAGGAGTCGGGGCAGACGAAGGTAGGATAGATAGTGCCGCCGGGAGCGAAGATGTCGCCCCAGTCGCGGTTGGACGGATTGTCTGAATAGTTGATCTCCCAGATTGAGCCGCAGTTCCATTCGCCGGAGTCTTTCCAGATGTCTGCAAAGTTGGGCGTTAGAGCGTAGATGTCGGAATTGATCAACTGCTTCAGCTGGTCCAGTACACTGGGATAGCGGGCCGTATCGCCCTTGAGCATCACCACGTCTGCGCGAAGCATGTAGGCGCCGAAGCGGTTGACACGTCCGACCTGCGAGATGGCAACGGCATCCGGAAGCCTTCCGGGCTCGGTGCACCAGTCGAGGTCGTCCATAATCTTGGCGTAAAGCTCGTCCTCTGATATCTGCGACACGATGTAGCTGACATCCTTGCCGTCGGGATTCACATCGTAATAAGGAACGGCGCCCCAGAATTTCCACAGGATATGATAGTAGAATGCCCTGAGGAATTTGGCCTCCGCCACGTAGCGGTCGCGGTTGGCGTCCGAAATGCCGGAAACGTCGCCGATGCGGTTGACCACTATGTTAGAACGATAGATACCGATGTAGAGGTTGCGCCAGAGCTCATTGAGGCTCTGCTCGGGTGTCAGACGGTAGTCGAACATCAACTGGAGGTAAGGGCAGTCGCCGGGACCGCTGCCTCCGACGGCGTTGTAATCATCGGCCAGGATGTCGGAAATGAACTGATAGGGATGATATTCCCCTTTGGGCCTGTAGGTGCTGCTGGAGCAGAAATCCAGGGCCTGCAAAGGCGCGTATGCTGCCATCAGGGCCTTCGAGATATCGGTTTCCGTCTTGTAACTTTTCTCCTCGGGGATGATGGTTGTGGGCTGCACTTCGAGGAACTCGGTAGTACAGGCGGCCAGCAGGAAAGCCAGAGGGATAAGGATATATTTAGCTTTCATACGCATCAGAATGTTAAGTTAATACCTGCCGACAGTGTGCGGGCCTGAGGATAAACGCCCTTGTCGATACCCACCGACGTGCCTCCGGAGGAGATTTCCGGATCCATGCCGTGGTAGGAGGTAAGGGTGAAGAGATTCTCTGCATTGAGGTATACGCGGAGCTTGGAGATAAGTATGGCCCGGCTCCACTTCTCTGGCAGGGTATATCCGAGCGTGAGGTTGCGCAGGTGCAGGAAGGAGCCGTCATAAACCATGATGTCGGAGGAGCGCCAGTTCTGGTTTTTGCCGCCGTCGGCCTCTGCGGTAAGGCGGGGCAGGCGGTTGGATGTGCCGGGGCCCGTCCAGCGGTCGAGCATGTAGCGCTGCATGTTAACGAGCGGGAAGTCGGCGCGGCGGGTGGCGTCGTAGATGTCGCCGCCTATAGCAGAATAGAAGTTGGCTGAAAGGTCGAGACCCTTCCAGGTTGCACCCAGGTTGACACCGAAGGTCCAGTCGGGCATGCCCTTTCCTATGTAGGTACGGTCTGCGTCGTCGATGACGCCGTCGGGGATGGGGTTGCCGTCTGCGTCATAGGCGCCCGCGATATCCAGGAACTTGACGTCGCCGGCCTTGGCGTCCGGCTGATAGCGCTCGCCGTTCTGGTTGACATACGCCGCCGCCTCGATGTCGCTCTGGAAGATGCCGTCGGTCTTGTATCCCCAGAAGAAGGGGAAAGGCATGCCGTTCTCGGCGCGGGAGATGGTTCCCAGGTTGCCGTGGACTGCGTCGTAGTTCTGATAACCGGTGTCGTTGCCCAGCTTGAGGAGGACGTTCTTGTTGTAAGAGCCGTTGGCGCTGATGTTATACCCGAAGTCGCCAAGCTGCTGCTTCCAGGTGATATCGAACTCGACTCCGGAGTTCTTCATGTTGCCCACGTTGCCCCAGGGGAGGCTGTTGCCTATGTATGCAGGAAGCGACATGGTCATCAGCATGCCGTTGGTGCGCTTGTCGTAGTAGTCAAGCGACAGGCTCAGCTGATTCTTCCACAGGCCGATATCCACACCGACGTCAAATTGCGAGGACTCCTCCCATTTGAGGTCTGCGTTGGAGTATGCACGCGGGATGATGCCGGGGGCGAGGGCGGTGAGGCTGTCGACTCCGAGCATGTATCCGGCTATGCCCTGCATCATGGAGGTGTAGGCGAATGCGCCTATGTTCTGGTTACCGTTCATACCATAGCTGACGCGCAGCTTGGTGCGGTCCAGCCATGCGGGGCGACCGGCCATGAAGGGCTCGTTGGTGAGGTTCCAGCCAACGGAGGCCGACGGGAAGTTGGCCCATTTGTTGGCCGGGGAGAAGTTGGACGAACCGTCCCGGCGAATGGTGAGCTCCACCATGTAGCGCTCGGCATAGTCATAACTTACACGGGCGAAGTAGGAGGCGAGGCGGCTGTACGGGTCCGGGGAACCGCTTGCGCTGCGCAAGTTGGAGTCCTGGTCGGTGGCGTCTATCCAGGGCTGCTCCACGTTGCGGATCTTGTAGCTGGTGCCGCTTACGTATGCGCCGCTGTGCGAATAGGCACTCTGGCCGAGCAGGGCAGTCAGGTTGTGCGCCTCACCCAGAGTGAATTGGTATGACAGGGTATTTTCCACCTGCCAGGAATAGCTGCGCGAGATGGACGACCAGACCTGGGAACCGGAGTTCTGATGGTTGGAGTTCATGTAGAACGGAATGCTGTAGCCGTCGTCCTTCGTGACAAACAGGTCGGCGCCGATGGAGGATTTGAACTTGAGGCCCTTGATGATTTCGAGTTCAGCGTATCCGCCGGCCACAATCTTGTCCTGGAAGTAATCGTCGGTAGGCTGATGCATCATCGCCAGGGGGTTGGGCATGGCCGCGAACTGGTCGCCAACTATGGAGAACGGCCTGCCCTCGGAGTCCTTGATGGCCGTAGGATGCTCTGCAAGCAGGGCCTCGGGATCCTCGGCATAGACGGGGAGGATTGGAGACAGCGAGAGGGCGCATCCCAGCACCGAACCGTATTCGGAGTTGGCATTGATGGACCTTGACTTGTCGTGGGAATAGGTGACGTTGGTGCCCAGACGGAGCGTCGTCAGGTAGTCGCGCTCCTTGCTGTCAAACACCGTGTAATTGTTGTTGGCGCGCAGGGTGACGCGGTCGTAGTTAGAATGGTTGTAGTTGCCTCCGATGATACCTTCCTGGTAGAAATAACTGCCGGACAGGAAGAAGTTC
Source organism: Bacteroidales bacterium UBA4284 (assembly GCA_002395925.1). The sequence continues at coordinate 33,078 of DGVM01000044.1, read as the reverse complement.
ATCTTGGAGTTGCCGCCGGAGATGCTCAGCTGATGGTCGAGCACGGGGGCGTTGCTGTTGAAGACTTCCTTCACCCAGTTTGTACCTTCTCCGAAGGCATAGGGGTCGTCGTACACGGGACTCTCGCCCATATTCATGTACATCTCATTTATGATGAGAGCGTACTCGGTGGCGTTGAGCACGGAAGGCATCCTCCAGGGATTCTGCACGCCGTAAGAGGCGTTGTAGGAGATGACGCTCTTGCCCTCGAAGCCCTGGCGTGTGGTTACCAGGATAACGCCGTTGGCGCCACGCGCACCGTAGATGGCAGCGGAGGCCGCGTCTTTGAGGACTTCGACCGATTCGATATCGGCAGGGTTGATGTATTCGATGCCGCCCGTAACAGGCATTCCATCAACTATATAGAGGGGGTTGGAGTCGTTGATGGTGCCCACACCGCGGATGCGTACGCGCGTGCCGCTGCCCGGCTGGCCCGATGAAGGGGTGATGGTGACGCCGGACACCATACCTTTAAGAACATTGTCCACGCGCGTGGGCGCGATGCCCGAGAGCTGGTCCCCTTTGACGCTGGAGATCGCAGCCGTGACCACGCTCTTCTTCTGGACGCCGTAGCCGACGACGACCGATTCTTCCAGGATGTCGATGTTTTCCTTGAGGACGAGCGGATAAGTGGAGTCTTTGCCGAGCGGCAGGTCCACATCCTCATATCCGATGCAGGAGACTTTGAGGGATTTTGTGGATGTCGGCACGCTGAGGGTCCACTGGCCGTTCAGGTCGGTTATCGAGGCTATCGATGTGCCTTCCACGAAGACGGCCGCCCCGATGACGGGCTCCCCTTTCTCGTCCAGCACGGAGCCGCTTACGGTGCGGTTGCCCTGCTGGGACTGTCCCTGGGGCTCACGGACCTGGGGACGATAAATCTGGATCTGCTTGCCGGAGACGGTCCACTTGACGTCGGAGCCGTCGAAGATGCGGCTCAGGACCTCATCCAGTGTGGCGTCCTTCATGTGGATGCTGACCGTCCTTGACAGATCAACATCGGTACTGCGCACAAGCAGGCTGCCGTTGATGTCGGAGCAGATTGCGTCCAGGACTTCCTTGACGGAGCCGTCGCGGGAAACTGACAGGCGAACAGCTCCGGCATCCTGGGCAAAAGCCGGCCCCACTGTCAGTAGGAGCCAGCCTGCGAGTGCTGCTAAGAACTTGGTTAGTTTCTGCATAGGTGTTATTTCTTGCGGATTTCTATCGTGTCGTCATCTCTTTGCCAGACGAATTTATGGTCCACATCGATGTAGGTTAGGATTTCGTCGATGGAAAGGCCGGCGGAGATGTTGCCGGTGAAACGCTCGTCGCCGAAGGTGTCCTCTTTGTAGGCGAAGTGCACGCCGTAGTTCCTCTCAAGATAACCGAGTATCTCCTGGATGGTCTTGTCCGAGAAAACGATCTTGCCTTTGGTCCAGTCGGAGACGGTGGATTCTGCCGTCTGCAGGCTGATGCGGCCGTTGACACGGGAAACCGTGGCGCTGGTGCCGGGACGAAGGGTGGTCTCCCCTGAAGGGGCGCTCAGCAGGACGGAACCCTCAAGCAGGGAAACGGTAATGTCCGGTTCGTCAGAATAGTTGCGCACGTTGAAGGTTGTGCCCTTGACGGTCACGCAGGCGCTGCCGGCATGTACCCTGAAGGGCCTGGAGCCATCTTTGGCGACCTCGAACAGGCCTTCGCCCTCGATTGTGACGTCGCGGTACCTGCGGCCGAAACCGCGGTTGAAGCTGAGGGACGATGCCGCATTGAGGCGGACGCGGGTGCCGTCCGGGAGCAAGGTTTCCGTGCCCGTGCCGCGGGTGGCGGCGATTACCGTATTATCCGAGCGGGTGATAAAGCGCTCGTCCTGATGGAGCCTGAGCCCGGAATACAGGGCGGCGCCGAGGAATACCACAGCGGCGGCGCAAGCCGCGAAGGCGAAAGCCCTCCACGAGAAGGCGAAGCTCCTGCGGGGCTGGATTATATCCTGAACAGCCCGGAAATCTTCCGCTTTTGTCTGCTCAAAAGAAGGGATACAGGCGGCGATATATGCCTCCTGGAGTTCCTCGAAGAAGGATTTAAGTTCGCTGTCGGTATCGAGAAGGGAGAGCAGTTCGGCTTTTTCTTCTTCCGTAAGTTGGTCTGCGAAATAGGCGGCCAGCAGGTTTTCGTGTCTTTCGGTCATCTGACTAATTGTTTTTGACCTTATATACACGAAAAAACCGGCTTGCGTTTAAAGCCGGTTCCTATTTTTTGATGTCTTCGCGGATTTTGTCGAGTGCTATCTTAAGCTGGACGCGTACCGTCGACGGGGAGATACCCAGGCGGGACGCTATGTCCGCGGTGTCCATTCGTTCGTAAAAGTGAAGGGTAAACACCTCCGCGCAGCGCTTGGGGAGCTTGGCCGAGAGACTGTTGATATGGCGGACGATGTCTTCTACTTCCGTTTCATCGTAAATGCTGTCGGAGGGCATCCTGTCAAGCAGGGAAAGCGCCAACTCGTTCTCATTGCGGTTGTCCCTCAGATAGTTATAGCAGGCGTTGCGCACTCCTGAAATGAGGTACGGAAGGGGCGGATACTTGAGCTCCCGGCGGTGCTCCCAAACGCGTACGAACACGTCGTTGACCAGCTCGCGAGCCTTCTCGAAACTATGGATATAGCTGACAGCTAATCCGCAAAGGTATGAATAATAGGCGTCATATAGCTTGCGGAAGCACTTCGGGTCGGAATTCACTATACCGGCTACCGTTATTGGAGTAATCTCCTGCATTTACACCGCGAAGGTACGAATTTATTATGAATTCTTCGCTGAACAACCCCACTAATCCGCCGAGCAGGCCATTATTGCGGGGCCTCCCCAGAACCCAGGACCGTTGACATCAGGCCTGCACGATGCTGCTGGTGCATCACTTCCGCAACCCCGGCACCTGTTTCTTCTACTTGACGAAGACGAAACTGGACCGAGACCTTAATCACTTGAACGTCGAAACTTCCAAGCTCGAAAATAATTCCTCGAACCATGTATCCGACGTTAATCGTCTAATCATAACTTCCTGTAAATTAAGCAATTTATGGAAAAATGGGACTTACGAAAAACGTCAAAATCTTCAAAAATTGGCTTTCCCAAATGGAGTAATTTAGGACAAAGAAAACCAAAAACCTCGAACCATAACCGAGAATGGGGCACTTACGATACTACGCTCATTATCAAGTACTTACAAAAGCGAAGAAAAAGAAAAAACCGGAAAATCTTTCGACTTTCCGGCTGTAGTAGCGGAGGCAGGACTCGAAC
>DGVM01000044.1:0-29677 GCA_002395925.1 Bacteroidales bacterium UBA4284 | reverse complement strand
GACGAGCTACCAACTGCTCTACCCCGCGATGTGGACTGCAAAGGTAAGAACTATTTTTGGTTTTGCCAAATTTTTCTTACGCTTTGATGAAGGAAACGATGCCCCAGATGTCCTGGCGGCCGAAACTGCGCTGCTCTCCGGTGCCAAGATTCTTGATCTGGACCTGCCCGGCAGCAGCCTCGCTTTCTCCGCATATCGAGAGGAAACGGATGCCCTTGCGGTCGCAGTAATCGAATTGTTTCTTGAGCTTTACGCTCTCCGGATATATTTCGGCCGAGATGCCGGCTGCGCGCAACTCCGTAGCCAGGGGCAAGACGTACGCCAGCTCTGCCCGTCCCATGTTTGCAAACAGCAGGTCGGCGCCGGACGAAAGGGACCCTGGGAACTTGCCGAGTCCTTCGAGCACGTCGTATATACGGTCTGCGCCGAAAGAGACGCCCACGCCTGACATGCCCGGGAGACCGAAGATGCCGGTGAGATTGTCGTAACGGCCGCCGCCGCAGATGGAACCGATCTGCCAGTCGAGTGCTTTGACTTCGAAGATGGCTCCGGTGTAATAATTGAGGCCGCGGGCAAGCGAGAGGTCCATCTCGCACTGCAGCGCGACTCCCGCATCGGCAATCAGGCCGAATAGCTCCTCCATTTCATCGAGGCCACGCATGCCTTCCGGCGAACCGGCCAGGACCTCGCGCATTTTCGAGAGTTTCTCTTCGAACGACCCCTGCAGGAGCAGGACGGGGCGAAGAATGTCTATCGCAGCGGGCGTCAGGCCCCTGTCGAGCAGTTCGGCCTCAACCGCATCGAGGCCAATCTTCTCCAGTTTGTCGATGGCAACGGTTATATCGACCACCTTGTCGGGGAAGCCGCATACCTCGGCCAGGCCGGTAAGTATCTTGCGGTTGTTGATTTTCATGCAGACGCGCACGTCGAGCCGGCGGAACACCTCCGCCACTATCTGCACCAGTTCCAGCTCGCACAGGAGCGAATCGGAGCCGATGGCATCTACGTCACACTGGTAGAACTCGCGGTAGCGACCCTTCTGCGGACGGTCCGCCCGCCAAACAGGCTGGATCTGGAAGCGTTTGAAGGGGAATGATATTTCGTTCTGATGCTGAACGACATAGCGGGCGAACGGCACCGTAAGGTCGTACCTCAGGCCCTTTTCGCACACCTGCGCCGCCAGCGGCTTGCCAAAGTCCACCCCGTCGAATGCGTCGCCGGAATTGAGGATACGGTAGAGGAGTTTGTCGCCCTCGTCGCCGTACTTGCCGAGCAGCGTGGAGAGATTCTCCATCGCCGGAGTCTCTATCTGGGCATATCCGAAGCTGTGGAAAACGGAACGGACGGTATCGAAAATATAATTGCGCGAAGCCATCTGCTGCTGGCCGAAATCGCGCGTCCCTTTGGGAATCGAAGGTTTTTGTGCCATAATTTCGCAAATTTACTTACTTTTGCACAAATTAGCGTAGAAAATGAAAAAATTTCTGAAAATGGTTCTTGCCGTCATCTGCGGCATCCTTCTTCTAAACGTCCTTTTCTTTGCCGTCATCGCAGGAATCGCAGGAGGTTCAAAAAGCACCCCTGTCGTCCCCTCCGAGGGCGTCCTCAAAATAGATATGTCGAAGATCGTCATCACCGAGCAGGCAGTGCCCGACGACCCCATGGCCTTGCTGCAGAGCGGCGGCCAGATTATCAGGTCCATAGGCCTCTGGGACGCCGTGCAGGCAATCAACGCAGCGGCGGACGATCCCGGCGTCAAGTTCATCTACCTCAAGACGGACGGCAACACCACCGGCAGCGCCCAGCTGAGCGAACTGCGCAAGGCACTCGCCAACTTCCGCACCCGTTCCGGCAAGGCCATAGCGGCATACATCGAATCCCCTACCAGCGGCTCCTACTACCTGGCGTCGGTGGCCGACAAGGTCTATATGACTCCCCACCCGGGCGCCACGACCCAGATCAACGGAATCAGCATCCAGCTGACTTTCCTCGGCGACCTCCTCAAGAAACTCGGAGTCAATTTCCAGCTCATACGCCACGGCAAATACAAATCCGCAGGCGAAATGTATATACGCAACAGCGCCTCTCCCGAGAACCGCGAGCAGTATCAGGTGCTGGTAGATTCCATGTGGGACAATATCGCCTCCGAGATTGCACAGAGCAGGGGCATAGGCAAAGACAAGCTCAACGAAGCCATCGACGGCCTCAAACTCTGCCTCCCCGCAGACTTCGTGGAATGCGGACTCGTGGACCAGCTGCTCGACCGCAAGGCCCTCGAGGACCAGCTCGCAACCCTGGCAGTCACCGACGACTTCAAGAAAGTCAAGATGATACCTTTCGCCGACTACACCCTGGCGAAGATACTCCCCTCCACCGCCAAAAACAAAATCGCGGTCATCTATGCCGACGGCGAAATAGTTGACGGGCAGGCTGAGCGCCATGTGGCAGGTGACCGCTTCGCCTCCATCATAGAAAAGGTACGCGAAGACAAAAACGTGAAGGCGGTGGTTCTGCGCGTCAACTCCCCCGGCGGCAGCGTGCTTGCAAGCGAAAAGATCAAGGCCGAACTCGACCGCCTCGGCGAAGAAAAGCCCCTCGTCGCGTCGTATGGCAGCTATGCAGCATCGGGCGGCTATTGGATATCCAACAACTGCGACAAGATTTACTCCGACGCGCTCACACTCACCGGCTCCATCGGCGTATTCGGCGCAATTCCGGAATTCAGCAAGACTGCCAAAGACCTTCTCGGAGTCGGCGTGGAAAGCATTTCTTCCAACAAGCACGGCGACATGTACGGCCTGATGCGTCCCTTCGACAGCGCCGAGCTCGACTACATGTACCGCTCCATCGAAGACGTTTACGAACGCTTTACAAAGATTGTGTCCCAGGGACGCGACCTTCCCGTAGAAAGGGTCGATGAGATCGGCCAGGGCCGCGTATGGACGGGCAGCGACGCACTCACCCTCGGGCTGGTCGATGAAATCGGCACGCTGGAAGACGCCATTGGCTATGCTGCGGCACTCGCCGGAAACGAAGACGTATCTTCCTGGAACGTAAAAGGTTATCCCGCACCGCAGACAACCATGGAACTCCTGATGTCCTCATTTAACGGACCGCAGGAAGATTACGCAGTGAGACTCGTCAAGCAGATTTCCAAGACCGGCATCCAGGCCCGCCTGCCTTACGAAGTCTCGTTTGTATTCTAATAAGTTACAACAGCAGAAGCACTGCCGTAACATACAACAGGAACCCCTGCAGCTTAAGGCGGCGGGGGTTGTTTGCCTTTATCATGGCCTCCGTGGGGTCGAGGGCCGAAAGTTCCGAGAGCTTGTCGGCAGAAGGGAGCCTGCGGCGCGCCCACTTCCCTACCACCATACCGTCGGACAGGAGCGTCGCTCCTCCGTTGGAACGATTGAGGGTCATGAGCGTACGGCGGTCGGCGGTATATGCCCCTGCCGGAGCCTCCGCCCCGCTGACGACAAGATATACGTTGAACTGCGGAGGAACCTGTGAGCGCCATTCGTCGATTTCCGCTCTCTCAGAGTCAGAAAGACGGTCGTAATCGTACGCCGATATAACCACCGTGTTGCCGCTGGCAAGAAGTTCGTCGCAATATTCACCGTCGGACGAGCATATTGAGAGCAGGGGCGCATCGGGAGAAGGGATGCTCTGGGCCTGCATGAGGGTCGCTCCGGGTTTGAAAGCCATGAAATCGAGCGGCGGGATGTTCAGCAGTCCGAAAACTGTAAAGACCCCTACCGACACCGCGGCAATGCTCCAGGATACATACTTGACAGCCTTGGGTTTGCGCACCGCCCGCATGGGAACGAAGGCCAGCAGCCACAGCAGCATGAGCACGACATTCTTGGCAAAGCTCTGAAAATGGGTAAGATGCACAGCCTCTCCGAAGCATCCGCAGTCCATTGCGGGATTGACGATCCAAAGTACCAGCGTGAGCAGGGTGAAGCCTCCGAGGACGACCAGCGACACGTATCCCGTAATCCGGGGCCACACTCCGGCAAGAAGAGCGGCGCCGAGCAGCGTCTCCAGCAGCGCCATTCCGACTCCTGTCGCCTTGGAAAGCGGCATCAGGAAGCCGAGATGCAAGAACTTGAAATATTCTTCCACGACAAGCCCCGCGCCCACGGGGTCCATGAGCTTGAGCAAACCGGCGAAGAAAAGCACCAGTCCGATAACGAAGGCGCTGATACGTTTAACGGCTTTCATATACGGCACACAGTTTTGCGAAAATATCGGAGGGAGGGAGCATGTGCCCCTGGGCATCGGAGCAATCGACAACCACGAAGGACGGGTCGAGAGAAGCCTGCCGCAGGTACATGCTGCGTACCCTCTTCTGGAGCTCGATGTCGGCCTCGTGTATGTCGGCCGCCCCGTGCAGATAGCCCCTGTCGGCCCCGGAGCGGGAACGGGAAAGGCTTTCCTGCACGAATCCTATGGGCACGTCGAGGAAGATGTTCAGGTCGGGACGCGGAAGGTCGAAACTGCCGTATTCGGTGTTGAGTATCCACTCGCGAAGGTTCTCCGCATCGTCGCCGGAAGCGAGTTTGGCGCACTGGTAGGCCACGTTGGAATACACATAGCGGTCGAGCAGCACAGTGCCGCCCTCGGACAGGACCTTCTTGATTGAGGCCGCCGCATCGTGCCTGTCTTCGGCGAACAGAAGGGCCACGAGCTGGGGGTGCACCGATTCCACGGGGCCGAACCCTCCACGCAGGAACTTGCCGATCAGACCTCCGTAAACGGGGGCGTCGTAACGGGGGAAATGAATGTATTCCAATCGGGAGCATTTGCCGGCAAGGTACTCCCGGAAAAGTCTGACCTGGGTGGACTTGCCGGCTCCGTCCAGGCCTTCTATAACTATCAGCATGCTATTCTTCTATATAAACGTCGTCGCCGGGTTGGGCAAAGCCGAATTCCTCCCGGGCATATCTTTCCAGGGAATCGCGGGAAGTGGAGAGCAGGTGAATCTGCTCGTCGAGGCGGGCGTTGTCTTGCTTGAGGGCCTCGATGCGGCGTTCCTGCTGCCTGAGGGTAAACCCGGCCTGCACCCATCTCACCACGCTGTCCTTCTTTACAAACAGGAACAGCACGAATATTGCAGTAACCACTATCGCAAAGCGGACAAAGGAACGCTGCGGTCCCTTGTTCCCGTCTTTGCTGCGGTCCCATATGTCTTTAAATTTTCCCATAATCACAAAAATAGTTAAATTTGCGGATTATTAATACTAAAATTTTATGAAACCTACTCTTTTGGTACTTGCTGCCGGCATGGGCAGCCGTTATGGCGGACTCAAGCAGATGGATGGCCTGGGCCCCTCCGGTGAAACCATCATAGACTATTCCATCTACGACGCCGTACGCGCAGGCTTCGGCAAAGTGGTTTACATTGTCAGGGAATACTTCCTTGAGCAGTTCAAAGAAACGGTAAAGGCCAAATACAGCGGCGTGAAATGCCCCGACGGCGAGCCTCTCGCATTCGAATTCGTAACCCAGGAGCTCGACCGCATCCCCTCCCGCTTCACCCTCAACCCCGAACGTCAGAAACCCTGGGGCACTGCACATGCGGTACTCATGGCAAAAGACGTCATCCACGAACCTTTCGTAGTCATCAACGGCGACGACTTCTACGGACGCGACTCCTTCGCTATCGCAGCCGACTGGTGCCGCAAGCACGCACAGAGCACCGGCGTCTATGCAATAGTAGGATTCGAAATCGACAATACCCTCAGCGAGTCCGGCGGAGTATCGCGCGGCATCTGCCAGTACGACGCGCAGGGACACCTGACCACCGTAGTCGAACATCACAACGTCCTCATCGAGCCCGACGGCATCCTGCGCGGCGACAATTCAGTCACCGGCGAGCGCGTACAGATCAACGCCAAAGACCTCTGTTCCATGAACATGTGGTGCTTCACCCCCGATTACTTCGACAAGAGCGCCAAGATTTTCGAGTCTTTCCTGGAAAAGAATATCGGAGAGCTCAAGGCCGAGTTCTACATCCCCTTCGCGGTGGACAACATGATCAAGGCGGGCACCGGAGCATGCGACGTACTGTCCACACCTTCCCGCTGGTTCGGAGTGACCTTCAAGGAAGACCGTCCCGGAGTGGTGGCCAAATTCGCAGAACTGGTCGCAAAGGGCGTCTATCCGTCCCCCCTCCACTGATATGGGCAAACGCGGCAACTATAAATTCCTGGAGAAATTCTCCTGGTACGTTCCCGGCATAGGCGGCATGTTCGCGCTGCTGGCATGGCTCCTTGCCGGCGCCCTGCTGGGGTCTATCCTCACCCTTGTGCTCGGCGCGGTTGCAGGGCAGCAGGCCGTTGCGGAATACGGTACGCTCATCAGCTATCCGGTGATGTTCATCCCGCCCATGCTCTGGGCGGCCGTCAAGAGCAGCTCGGCAGCAATGTCCGGCAGCGGGGTCAAACTCGACAGCGGCAACTTCGCCCCCGTCGGAGCTCTGATTTGCGCCCTCGCTGCCGCAGCAGGCACCCTCGCAACCGGTTTCTGGAGCGACCCGATTACCGCACTGCTCCCGCAGATGCCCGACATCCTCAAGGATGCGCTGACCGGCCTGACCACCGGAAACTTATTCCTCAACCTCCTATGCGTCAGCGTTATGGCACCCTTCTTCGAGGAATGGCTCTGCCGCGGAATGGTCCTTCGCGGACTGCTCTCTAAGGGTACCAAGCCGGCCCTTGCCATCTGCATTTCGGCCGTCTTCTTCGCCCTCATACACATGAATCCCTGGCAGGCCATCCCGGCATTCATACTGGGATGCCTGTTCGGATACGTTTATTACAAGACGGGCTCCCTCAAGCTCACCATGCTCATGCACTGCGTAAACAACACCTTCGCCGTGCTCGTCAGCCGCATTCCCGGAATGGAAGAAATGGAATCCTGGAAGGATGTCATGCCCCGGAACCTTTTTTACATCCTGCTGGCCGCCTGCGTCTTGCTCAGCATCCTCACGGTGCTGGTTTTCCGCAAGATAAAGCTGCAGCGCCCCGAAGGCGGCATGGAAACCGTCCCGTCAATTTTCGAATCGGATGAAGTTTAGCCTGCCAGCCGCCGCCCTGCTCATCGCAGCCATGTTTGCCGGATGCGTCTCTCCCCAGAAGCGCTTCACGGTAACGGGCAACCTGAGCGATTCGCTTGCCGCCTTACCGGGCAGCAAGGTATATCTTCTCGGAGACGGCGGCTGGGACGAGGCTCTCGATTCTTCCGGCGTCAAGGCCGGCAAATTCACCCTCAGAGGCACGATAGACCCTACCACGACGCTGACCGCCGTGCTCAGGTTCCCCGGCAGGGATGCGTTCGACAAGCGTTTCCGCGTGAACTTCATCCCCGATTCCGAGGACATCATCATCGACCTCGACTACCCCGAAACCGTCATCGGCAGCCCGCTCACCGATGCGTACGCAGCATTTCAGGAAGGCGTCCTGGAGATTTACCGCGAACGCGAAAGCGAGATAGGAGACCTTGCGATGAACGGCATGCAGGCCCAGGCCGACTCCATCTTCCATATCCAGATGGACCGTATCAACGAATTCTGCAGGCAGACCTACCTGAACCATACCGGCGACGTGGTGGGACTGCATGCACTAAGCATCCTGGCCCGCAGCCTCAGCGGGGAGGAGCTCGAAGACCTTGCGGCGCTCGGAGCCCCGTTCATATCGGAAGACCCCGTAATACGCGATTCACTCGAATCTAAAACGCAAGCCGGATGAAACCCATATCAGGAATAATCTTTCCCGCTGCAATTGCGGGTTTCACCCTGGCCGGAGTCCTTGGAATCGGGACCCCGGAAGTGCGCAGCCTGCACATACCCGAAATCGCCCCCTTCGCCGACACCGTGATTTACGAGCACGACGCATACAAGCTCCACAGGGTCGGCAACATGGAAGACATCAAGATTGCCGACAGCCTCCTGCTCGACGGCGCCGATGCCACGGACACACTGGGAGTTCTCGACACGCTGCCCAAGCTGACGGCCCGCGACACCATTCACGCCCCCGAATGGATGCGTCTTACGGACCCCTGGCGCTATAAATACTACGTAGCGCTCAAGGATTCGCTCACCCACGTACTGGTACGCGACTCGCTGCGCAAATCCTGCGACTCCCTCAAGGGGCTTGCCGATACGCTGCTTTCGCGCATTCCGCCCGATTCGCTCGGTGCGGACTCTCTGCTGGCACACGCCAGGCTAGACTCCCTCGACTGGCGCATGCTCGATTCGGTTTATGTAGCCGACTCAACCCACGTCGCCGACTCCGTCTTCAAGGCCTGGTACAATTCCCTGAGCCGCAAGGAAAGGCGAGCGTACGACGAGAAGATGGCCCTTCCAGCCAAGCTGGCGGAGCTCGATTCCATACGCCAGGCAAAAGAGAAGCTCCAGGCGTACAAGGATTCCGTAACCGAATACACCCCCCGCATCCTGGAGACCTTCGCACTGCCGGACTCCATGCAGTACAAACGCATAATAGAGTGGACGGTGGACCAGGATTTCCACCGGCTGAACATTCAGCAGCCCGACACCAGCTTCAACTACCACTACAACGATTACCCTTTCCTGCGCAAAGACGTCAACGCCACCTGGCTCGGCGTACCGGGCTCGCCCGTACAGTATTACAACTTCTTCAACCGCACCAGCGACGAAAGGGTTGAGTTCTACAAGGCGCAGGAGTCATGGAGTTTCTCTCCCCGCACGCTGCCGCACTACAACACCAAGACCCCGCACACCGAGCTGGCCTACTACGGCACGCTGCTCGCCGGCGACGAGAAGGAATCCGACAACCTGCACATACTTACCACGCAGAACATCTCGCCGGAGCTCAATTTCGCCCTCTCCTACGACCGCTTCGGAGGCGGAGGCATGCTGGAGAGCGAAACCGTCACCAACAAAACCTTCTCGGCCAGGGTCAACTACCTGGGACGCAGATACATGGCCCATGCCGGATACATCTACAACATGGTCGACCGCAAGGAGAACGGCGGTATCACCGACATCAAGTGGATAAGGGACACCACCGTAGAGGTGAGGGAAATTCCGGTCAGGCTTAGCGGCGCATCGTCCAAGATAACCAAGAACACCTGGTTCCTTGACCAGCAGTACCGCATCCCCTTCGAGTTCCTCAAGAATGGCGTGTCCGCTCCGGCCGACACTCTGGAATCGGCAGAAGTCGCCGACACCGTGGACCGCAACGTCACCACGGCATTCATAGGGCACAGCCTGGAATGGTCCCGCTACACCAGGAACTACATCGACAACGCAACCAACGCCACCGGGCGAGAGATGTTCGGCGGCGTGTACAACTTCGGGAACGCCAGCGCCGACTCCCTCGGCACCATGGTGCTGGACAACAAGGTTTTCATGCGGCTTCAGCCATGGGGCAGCGAGGGCATCGTGTCCAAGCTCGACGTGGGCGTCGGCGACGAACTGCGCCACTACTTCGACTCCACGAGCCTGCGGCCCACCACACACGTCGAAAACTCGTTCTACCTGTACGCTGGGGCGGAAGGACAGCTTAGCAAATACATGTTCTGGGACGCCAAGGCGAAGTTCAACATGCTGGGATACAAGGTGGGCGACACCGAGGTTAACGGCGGCATACTGTTCAACTTCTACCCGTTCCGCCGGGCCCGCAAGAGTCCCGTCACCGTCGGCGCCAGGATAGGCACCACCCTGCTCACTCCTGATTATTACACCAGGGTGCTCAATACCAACCACTTCAGTTGGAACAACGATTTCTCCAAGATTTCCAACACAAGCATCCGCGGCCGCATTGACATCCCCCGCTGGAAGTTCAGCGCCGACGTGGGATATGCCCTCCTGACAAACAACATCTTCTACGACACCCTCGGCATCGTACGCCAGAACAGCACTCCCATGAGCGTCCTGTCGGCATCCTTGCGCAAGGAGTTCGTATTCGGTCCCATGCACCTGGACAACAGGGTGCTGGTGCAATACTCATCCAACCCCGAGGTGATGCCCCTTCCCACGGTGGCCCTCAACCTGCGCTGGTTCGCACAGTTCCCCGTCCAGAAGGGCGTGATGGAGATGCAGATCGGAGCCAACGCCTTCTACAACACCAAATGGTATTCTCCGGCATGGAATCCCGCCCTGGGCGTATTCCACAACCAGAACCGACAGCTCTACAGCAACGGCCCCTACATAGACGTGTTCGTCAACGTGCAGTGGAAGCGCATGAGCCTGTTCATCAAGTACCAGAACGTAGGACGCGGCTGGCCTATGGACCGCAAGGATTACTTTACCGCCGACCGCTACATCTACACCGTCGACGAGATGTCCGGCCTCAAGCTCGGCATATTCTGGCCGTTCTACTTCAGCACGGACAAGAGCCTCATGAAGGGCTCTTCGGGAAGCGGAGGAGGCCCGAAGACGTCTTCCAGATAAGGTATGAAAGCGCTGCGCACCCTCATAACGCTGACGGCGACCCTGGTTCTCGTCTCCTGCATACGGGACGACGGTCCCTGGCATGACGGCACCCCGCTCACCGGCGTCATCAGCCTGAAGGGCAGCACTCAGACCAGGGAACTGCGGTGCGGATACAATTACGAAATGCTGAGGCGCTACGCCAAAAGCACCGGACGCACCAGCCATATCCGGCTCGAGCGGGAGGGGGAAAACATCCTGGATTCCCTCAGGGCGGGCCGGCTCGATGTCGTATGCTTCCCTTTATGCGACTCACTGAGGGCAGACAGCACGCTCCTGCAGGTATCAGCCGACAGCTGCGGCGTATGGGTTTTCGCTTCCGGCAGCAAGGTTGAGAGCGAGCAGGCAGCCGGCTGGATCAAGGGATTCCGCTCGCAGTCGTGCTATCCCGTAGTACGTCAGCCGTTTTTCGACGTTTACAATCCCATGAAACGCATCAGCGCCGACTTCATATCCCCTTACGACTCGCTCCTGCGGGTATATGCCGACACTCTCGGATGGGACTGGAAGCTCCTTGCAGCAGTGGTGTATCAGGAATCCAAGTTCCATATCGAGGTGCGCTCTCCCAGGGGAGCTGCCGGACTCATGCAGCTTATCCCCGACACGGCGGAGCACTTCGGCTGCCGCAACACCCTCGACCCCGAGGAGAACATCCGAGCAGGCGTCAAGATGCTGATGGCAGTAGGGTCGCGCTTCCGCAAGGTGGCTGCCAGCCCGGGGGAACTGACCCAATTCACCCTTGCAGGATACAACGCAGGCACGGGACGCGTACGCGACTGCATCAACTACGCACGCCACCTTGGCGCCGACGTATCCAGATGGGAGAACATCGCCGCCGTGATTCCGGACATGAAGCACGATTCCATAGCCGCGCTCGACACCATCAAGTACGGCAACTTCTACGGAGGATGGGAGACCGTGTCGTACGTTCGCAAGGTGCGCGCCTACCACGAACGTTACCGCCATATATGCCCTTAGAAGCCATCTGAATGAAAGCCGACAGATTCATAGCGTCCCGGATTCGATTCAACGGAGGCCTTGCCGTGACAGCCATCGCGGTATCGTTCTTCGTGATGATCATTTCGCTCGCAATCTCCGGGGGCTTCCGCGCCGAGATACGCCGAGGCGTTTCCGGGCTGTCGGGCGACATCCAACTCACCGGCAGCAGCGAACCGGTCAGCATGAATGCTACCGCCATTCCCAAAATCAGGCAGCTCGCAGCCGTGGAGAGCATGACTCCCGTCATCTGGAAGCCCGGCATAGTAAAGGGGCAGGACGATATCAGCGGGGTGCTGGTAAAGGGCGTCCCCATGCCCGACAGCTGTTCGCTCAGCGCCAGGATTCCTTCGAGGCTCTCCCGCAAGCTCAAGATTTCCAAGGGCGATTCCTTCACCGCTTGGTTCGTGGATGAGAAGGTGCGCGCCCGCAAGTTCAAAGTGAGCGAAGTATATGATTCCCTGATAGATACAGACGAAAATCTGACCGTCATCGTCCCTCTCGCCGACCTTCAGCGCCTCTGCGGCTGGAGCGACGGGGACTGCAGTTGCATGGAGATAATGCTCAAGCGTGACGCCGATCCCGACGCCGCCGCATTTGCCATATCCCTCACGGCTTACGGCAATGCTTCGGAAGACGAAGACGTGTTGCGGGCGGTCACAGCTAAGGAAAAGTATCCCCAGCTGTTCGACTGGCTCAATCTCATAGACGGAAACGTCAACGCCATCATACTCCTCATGATAATAGTGGCCGGATTCAATATGATTTCCGGGCTCCTCATCCTGCTCTTCCGCAATATCTCCACCATCGGAATGCTCAAGAGCCTGGGCATGGGAGGACGTGGCATCGCAAAGGTTTTCCTCAGGGTCGCGGCACGCAGCACCCTCGTCGGAATGCTCGCCGGCAATGGCGCGGCGCTCCTTTTCTGCCTGATTCAGAGCACGACGCACATCATCCGTCTCAATCCTGCAAATTATTTCGTATCCTTCGTGCCGGTAAGCATCAGCATTCCCACGCTTCTGCTGGTAAACGCCCTGGCCTTCGCGGGGATAATGCTCCTGCTGCTGATTCCCACCATGTTCATTTCGACGGTGGACCCTGCGCAGACGGTGCGGGTCAGATAATCATTTCTTGCCCTGCAGGGCCCCAAGACGCATTTCGTAGCCCTTGCGTTCCCTTTCGTCGGAGCTTGCCTTGATAAGATACGGCAAGTACTTCTTCTCAAGACGCACATTCTTGTCGCGGCGGGCGATAAGCACGCAGTTGTGGGCTGCCGTATAGTCGTCGGGCTTGATTTTGAGCACCTTTTCGTACCACTTGAGAGCCTGGCGCGTATTGCCGGCGTGAACCAGGTAATAGGAGCCGAGGTTGCTCATGAAATCGGCATCCTTGGGATAGAGCTTGTTCATGCGCTCGGATATCTTGCGGAAGGCCTCGTAGCTGCCGGGCGTTCCGTAGCGGAAGAAGGTGACGCAATAATCCTGCACCAGGTCGCGCAGCATGCCGTCCTTCGCAGGCTCCCCTGCTACAGTCCATACCGGATGCCTGGAGGCATTGTAATCGACCAGACGGAGGATTTCCGCACAGGCCATGTCGGGGCTTTCTTTCTCATAGAGCACCAGGGAGTTTATCTTGTCCACGCGAGAGCCGAGGTCGGCCGGAGTGGCCGCTATGGCCTTGTCTATGGCTGTCTGGGCAAGGGCAAACTGCTCATCGTCAAAGAAATCCACCTCATAATAGTGGACGTCGGCTCCGGTGCTGTCCTTGAGCGTAAACACCGGAGCGGAGCCCAGGTACTTGGCCTCCGGCCTCGGCACCACGCTGCTGATGCGGGATTTTGAGAAATGATAGTTGAAGCGGGCCTGATGTATCTCTGGGTTGTCCGGCTCGGCTGCTTCCCAACGGTCGAGAATGGTCTCTACGCCGACTCCGGAAGGCCCGACCATGCGCACCTGGCGCTCGTAGGAGGCCTTGAAGGACGAGGATTCCTGTGAATATGCAATCACGCCTGTCAGGAGCAGGAGCAGTGCTGTCGCAATACGAACTGTTTTCATATATCCTTGAGTATTCTGCGGCTCATGGGGTGAAGGTTGTTGCAGCGCGTGCCCAGGTTCTTCACCAGCCCGAGCGGATGCCCCTTGTACGTTATCACATTGTATCCCATCGTGGCGCCGGGGAGAGTGATTGCGTCGCGGTGAAGGAAGCGCAGGGCCGTCTGCAGGTCCACTTCCGCACACGCATAAGAGTCCTTGTCAAATCCGATGCCAAGCACGCTGTCGGGATGGGGCACCAGTTCGCGCCCCTTCTGTACCGCCGCAGGGATGCCGCTGCGCAACGGACGGAGAGGCGAAAGGTCGAAACGGCGTGCCCTGGGCATCGAGGCGCTTTTGACGAGCGCACCCGCCCATTGACCCTCTCCCGGAACAACGCCTGCCCGCAGCAGGTTTCCGGACGGGGTAAGCCGGACGCCCCATGAGGAGAATTCGTCCGACGGGGGGATTATGGTGCCGCCGAGCTCCGAGGATGCCCACTGCAGGTTATCATCGTTCTCGGCCTGCTCGTAGGTGCAGGTGGAATAGATGAGGAGTCCGCCTTCACGAAGGGCCGGCCAGACGTCGGCAAGGATACGTTTCTGCCTTGCCGCACAAATGGTTACCAACTCGGGAGACCATTCCTCAACGGCCCGCTTGTCTTTGCGGAACATACCCTCTCCGCTGCATGGGACGTCGGCGATGATGATATCGAAGGCTCCGGGAAGCAGCCTCCCTATCACCGCCGGATCGACACTGGTGACGCTGACAGCCGGATCGCCCCATACAGCTACATTGTCGGAGAGCACTGCGGCGCGCGCCTTCATGACTTCGTTGGCTACGAGCACGAAATCGTCGCCGAAACGTTCCCGCAGGGAGGCTGCGGCATCGGTGGTCTTGCCTCCGGGGGCAGCGCACAGGTCCAGCACCCTGAGACCGGGGCCGAAAGAATCCAGGTTGCGTCTCAGCAGATGCCCGACGAACATGGCGGAAGAGTCCTGCACGTAATAACATCCGGCATGCAGCAGCGGGTCGAAAATGAACTGCGGGCGCTCGGAAAGGATGCGGCCGCAGGGGCTCCACGGCACGGGTGTCCCCGCAGGGCCGTCGGAACCCTTGAAAGGATTGAGCCTTATGGAGACGCCTGCGCCTTCCATCAGCCGAGGTCGGACGGGAAATCGGACGGGAAGTCGGGACGCTGACCGTGCGAAACCTGCACCAGGCCGTCAACTATCTTGTCGAGAGCCTCCCTTATGCGGGAGCCCAGCATTGCCTTCATCACCAGATTGAGGTCGGCGTCGGCCTCGATGCTGAAGTCGGTGCCGCCGGGTGCCGGGTCGAAGTGTACGCTGATGCTGAAATGGAAAGGTGCTTCCTCATCTCCTATGCGTATGAGATTGTAGGGCTGGCGCTCCGTCACCCGCACCGAGATGGTGAAGCCCTGCACGGTGGCCCGCAGGGAGTCGAAGTCGGCAGTCACGCTATCGCGGTACTTCTCGGGGATGGATTGCGTAAGATTACGCAAGTCGGTGAAACTCATATATAACTGTTCCGGTGGAACAGCCACGATGCCGTGTTTGCTCTCGTAGTGTGCAGCCATGTCGCGTTTTTTTTATACTTTTGCAAAGATATAAAAATCTATGCACAAAATTTATTTTGAAAAACGCTGCATAATAATCTGCCCCATGGGCGACCAGGCGCTCGCAGACCCGAACTCCATAGAATTCCACAGCGGTGAGCGGCTCGACCTGCACACCCTGGTCAATATGTTCAAGGCTTCCGAATCCCTCAGCCGCATATACATCCCCACGGAAGACACGGACAAGGCATACAAAGACCTCTGCGCCGAATTCCGCGAGGTCAACGCCGCAGGCGGGCTGGTCTCCAACCGCCGCGGAGACTACCTCCTCATAAGCCGAAACGGCCTGTGGGACCTGCCCAAGGGCCATCAGGAAGCCGGAGAAGACATCAGTGTAACCGCTCTGAGGGAAGTCCGGGAAGAGACCGGAGTGGAGGCGCTGGAACTGCGTGAGCTTATCTGCGTGACCGACCACTGCTACCTGCGGGGAGGGGTCTGGCACCTCAAGCACACGTGGTGGTACGACATGCTTTACACCGACCCGGTCGATCTTACCCCTCAGCGGGAAGAAGACATCAGCAAGGCCGCCTGGGTCGCCAAATCCAGTCTTCCTCCCTACCTCACCAACACCTATCCTTCGATTCAGGAAGTCTTCCGGGAGGCAAAAGTCTAAAAATTGATGAAACTTTTTACAGTTTCATACCGTATAATAATGTATGAAACTTTCTCAATTCAACTTTGACCTCCCCCAGGAGAAGATAGCCAAGGAGCCTACCCGCTGGCGCGACGAATGCAAACTCATGGTCCTGCACAAGGACAGCGGAGAGATTGAGCACCGCCTCTTCAAAGATATACTCGATTATTTCCACAAGGGCGACCGCTTCGTCTTCAACGACACCAAGGTCTTCCCCGCCAAGCTCTTCGGCAAAAAGGAAAAGACCGGCGCCGACATCATGGTCTTCCTGCTCCGCGAACTCAACCGCGAGCAGCGTCTGTGGGACGTCATAGTGGAGCCCGCCCGCAAGATACGAATTGGCAACAAGCTGTATTTCGGCGAAGACGAAAGCATGGTGGCCGAGGTAATCGACAACACCACTTCGCGCGGCCGCACCCTGCGTTTCCTGTACGACGGACCCTACGAGGAGTTCAAGGAATCCCTTTTCGCACTCGGCCGCACTCCCGTTCCCGAATGGGTCAAGGAAGACGTGAGCCCTGAGGACGCAGAGAATTTCCAGACCATCTTCGCATCCAAGGAAGGTGCGGTTTCGGCTCCCGCCGCCGGACTGCACTTCTCCCGCGAACTCATGAACAGGATGATTCTTAACGACATAGAGAAGACATTCATCACCATCCACATGGGTATCGGCCATTTCCGCAGCGTCGATGTGGAAGACCTTTCCAAGCACAAGGTGGACAGCGAGCACATGATAATCAGCGAGCAGGCGGCAAGCGAAATCAACGCCACCAAGCATGCCGGCGGCAAGATCTGCGCCGTAGGCGTGACCGTCATACGCGCGCTGGAAACCTATGTGACCACGAACGCCGAAATACGTGCAAACGATACCTGGACCAACAAGTTCATCTTCCCGCCGTACGATTTCAGCATCGCCGATTCATTCGTATCCAACTTCCACCTGCCCTGCTCCACCATGCTCATGATGGAGGCGGCTTTCGGCGGCTACGACAAGGTCATGAACGCCTATCGCACCGCTCTGGAACAGGATTACCGCTTCGGTCCCTACGGAGACGCACTTCTGATTATCTGAGAAGCTGATTTTTTTAGTATATTTGTCCGGACTAATGAAAGACTTCAATGGACCGGACAGATTATCAAATTGTTTGCGCCCTTGCCTTGAACCGTATCTTCGGTTACAAGCCGGCTTATGCCAGGGCGCTTGTTTGCCGCTTCGGCTCCCCCGGAGCGGTCTTCTCCCAGGACGGGCAGGCCCTCGACGAGGCCATGGGCCCTTTCAACCAATTCAGACCGCTGATATGCCAGGCGACGCTGCAGGATGCCGCAGCCGAGCTGGAGACGCTGCATGCGGCGGGCTGCGACTTCATTCCCTTCGGCTCCGCAGGCTATCCTCCCCTGCTTTCGGACTGCCCCGACGCCCCAGCCGGACTGTATTTTCGCGGCTCCAGCCCTCCGCAGGAGGTTTTCGGCAGGAGCGATTTCGTCTCAGTGGTGGGCACACGCGACATTTCTCCCTACGGGCGCGACTGGACGTCACGCCTCGTGGCCGCTATGGGCCGCAGCGAAAGACGGCCCGCTATAGTCAGCGGCCTCGCCATCGGGGTTGACGTCACCGCCCACGCAGCCGCCCTCGAGGCCGGCCTGCCTACGATTGCGGTCATTCCGGTAGGAATCGATTCCATTTATCCCAGAAGGCACGCCGCCATAGCGGAACGCATCGCAGGGACCCGGGGCTGCGCGCTCATTACCGACTTCCCTCCCGGAACCGGACCCGTGGCGTTCAACTTCCTGCGGCGCAACCGCATCATCGCCGGGCTGTCCCGGGTCACCATCCTCACGGAATCCAAGGCGAAGGGAGGCGGGACCATGACGGCCCGCCTTGCCTCCAGCTACGGACGCGAGGTTTTCGCCCTTCCGGGACGTATCGACGACCTTCGTTCCGCAGGATGCAACCGCCTTATAATGGAAAAGATAGCCGAGCCTCTCGCAGACCCGTCCCAGATTCCCGGGCAGCTGGGCCTTGGCAGCGTTTCCTTCAGGCGCGGCCCCGGGCTGGAGGAAAGCCTGCGGGCAAGTTACTCCGCCGCCGGAGAGCAGACCGCCGGCGAACTTATGCGGGTCGCCCTTCTGATACGCAGCCGCCGCGGCATCACGCCGGAAGAAATCTGCCATGAGCTCGGAATGGACTACGGCAGCGTGTCTGCTGCTGTCTGCCTGCTGGAAAGTGACGGATATATCGTTACAGATTTGCTGCAAAGGTGTACGATTGCAGACAAAAAATGCTAATTTTGTATCCATGGACACAGGACACGCAGAATTCATCGACACGCATACGCACATCAGCGACAGCGCTTTCGCCTCAGAAGAGGACGCCGTAGTGGCAAGGGCCCTCGCCGCCGGCGTGAGCAAGATGATCCAGGCCGACACCGGCAGGGTCGAGCGCGACGCGATGTACGCCCTGTGCGACAGGTATCCCGGGGTTCTGTTTCCCATGCTGGGCCTGTATCCCGGCTACGTCGGGCAGGACTGGCGCGACGAAGTTGCAGCTCTGTCGTCCTGGCGTTCCAGAGGCCCGGTGGCGATAGGGGAAATCGGGCTCGATTATCACTACGGAGCTGATACCGCAGAGCTTCAGAAGGAGGCCCTGCTCGCCCAGTTCGAACTGGCCCGCGACTGGGACCTGCCCGTCAACATACACCTCCGCGACGCCACCGAAGACTGGTTCGAGATCATGGAAAAGTGCCGCGGCATGCACCTGAGGGGCAACCTTCATGCATTCAGCGCCAGCGCGGAAGTCTTCGAACGCATGCAGCGGTACGGCGAGTGGTACGTAGGGATAGGAGGAGTCGTCACATTCAAGAATGCACGCATCGGAAGCGACATCGCACGCATCCCGCTGGAGCGCATCCTGCTCGAGACGGACGCCCCGTACCTCGCTCCCGTCCCGCTCAGGGGCACTCGCAACGAAAGCGCCAACATCCCGCTTGTAGCCGGCTGGATCGCCCGGGCAAAGGGGCTCAGCACGCTGCAAGTAGCCGCCGCGACCACCGAAAACGCACGCAAACTGTTCGCAATATGAGTAACGTACTGCTAATCTACACCGGAGGCACCATCGGAATGAAAGAGGATCCGGTGGACCAGACGCTCCGTCCCTTCGACTTCGGCAGCCTGCTGGACGAGGTTCCGGAACTGCGCAAGTTCGGTTCGAGCTTCGACTCCGTAACCTTCGACCCGCTCATCGACTCCTCAGACATCGAGCCCGGAATGTGGCAGAAGCTTGCCGGCATCATCAAAGACAACTACGACAGCTACGACGGTTTCGTGGTGCTTCACGGGACCGACACCATGGCCTACAGCGCATCCACACTCAGCTACATGCTGGAGAACCTCGGAAAGCCGGTAATCTTCACCGGAAGCCAGCTGCCGGTGGGCAGGCTCCGCACCGACGGACGCGAGAACCTGGTATCGGCTATCGAAATCGCCGGCTCGCGCGAAAGCGACAGCAGCGCCACCGTGCCCGAGGTCTGCATCTACTTCAACTCCCTGCTGCTCAGGGGGAACCGCAGTACCAAGGTAGATGCCGACGGCTTCGACGCCTTCCGCTCCCCCAAGATGCCTGCGCTTGCCGAGGCCGGCATAGACATACGCTACAACAGGAACCTGATACGCCGCCCGCGGGAGGGAGGATTCGCCATCTCTACTGCGCTCGACACCAGGGTATCCATACTCAAGGTGCACCCGGGAATCACAGAGCAGGTGGTCAGCGACATCCTGCTCGGCAGTGCGACCAGGGCCGTGATACTGGAGACTTTCGGCTGCGGCAACGCCCCGTCGAGGGACTGGTTCCTGGACATCGTGCGGCAGGCCTGCGCCAGCGGGAAGATACTGCTGAACGTAACCCAGTGCCTTCGCGGTACCGTGAACATGGACCTGTACGCAACCGGACGTGCCCTGTCCAGGGCCGGAGTACTGTCCGGCAGCGACATAACCCTCGAGGGAGCCTTGGGGAAGCTTTTCTTCCTTATGGGCAACAGCGATGATAATGAAGAGGTTAAGTCTCTCCTTGTAAAGAACCTGCGGGGCGAAATATCAAAATAGGTATTGACTAATGAAAAAATTTTGCTAAATTGCACCGATTTCGCTAGAAATTAATTTTAACTAATACATCATCTAACGTTTATGAAAAAGTTTTTCATGTTTCTCGCAGTTGCAGGCGTAATGGCCTTCACTGCAAACACCGCATCCGCACAGGACGCTCAGGGAGCTCCTGCAGATGAGCAAGTTGCCTCCGCACCCGCAGAGATGTCCGCAGCTGACCTGCTCTCCGGAACAGGCGAGGAAGTCCCCCTCCACCAGGCTCTCAAGACCAAGTTCATCGAGGGTGGTGCAGGCTTCATGTCCCTCATCATCATCTGCCTTATCATAGGCCTTGCCCTCTCCATCGAGCGTATCCTTTACCTCACCTTCTCAAAGACCAACACCAAGAAGCTCCTTGAGAAAGTAGAGAAGGCACTCGCAGAAGGCGGTGTAGAAGCAGCAAAAGACGTCTGCCGCGAAACCCGCGGTCCTGTCGCCTCCATCTTCTACCAGGGTCTGCTCCGCTACGACCAGGGTGTCGATGTAGTCGAGAAGACCGTCGTATCCTACGGCTCCGTACAGATGAGCGAAATGGAGAACGGCCTGAGCTGGATTTCCCTGTTCATCGCCATTGCACCGTCCCTCGGATTCCTCGGTACCGTTATCGGTATGATCAACGCATTCGACGCCATCCAGGCAGCCGGTGACATCTCCCCGAACGTTGTTGCAGGAGGTATGAAGGTTGCTCTTATCACCACCGTCGGCGGTCTCATCGTCGCCATGATCCTCCAGGTGTTCTACAACTACATCCTCGCCAAGATCGACAGCCTCACCATCGATATGGAAGATTCTTCCATCTGCCTGATCGACCTTCTCACCAAGCACAACGCAAAGTAATTTTATCGCCACTCTCGAAATTATGAAACTCAATAAAATATTCAAATGGGGCATGGTAGCGCTGATTATCCTCAGTGTGGCTCTCCTCATCTGGGGCTTCTCCCAGAACTTCGGAGGCAACACCGTCGATACTCTGCTCTATTGGACCTACGGCATGGTCGGCCTGGCGCTGTTCTGCGTCATCATCGTCGGCCTGCTCGTCGGAGCCAAGAACAACCCGAAGAGTCTCGTGAAAATCGGGATTATTCTGGTCGGAGTGGCAGTGCTTTGCCTTATCGCCTACCTTCTCGCGAAGGGTGAACCCGCACTGGGTTACACAGGCGCACCTGTATCCGCAGGTACACTCAAACTCACAGACACCGTCCTCAACCTTACCTACATCGTCGGCGCTGCAGCCATCGTGGCAATCATAGTCGGCGAGGTCCGTATGGCCATAGCTAGCAAGAAATAATCATGGGCAAGAAGAAAGTACCAGCAATGAACACCAGCTCGACCGCGGATATCGCGTTCCTGCTGTTGTGCTACTTCCTGATGACCACGACCATGGGCAGCCAGACCGGTCTTAGCAGACGTCTGCCCCCCATGCCCGACAAGAATCAGAAAGTGGAGGACCAGAAGGTCAATCGCCGCAACATCATCCAGGTGAAGATCAATTCGGCCGATAGAATCCTTGCCGGTAGCGAGCCCATCGACATCAGCCAGCTCAAAGACAAGATCAAAGAATTTCTGAGCAACCCCGCAAATGATCCCAATCTCCCCGAAAAGGAGATTCAGAACATCGAGGGTCTAGGAGAATACCCTGTATCCAAGGGCGTTATCTCACTTCAGAATGACCGTGGTACAAGTTACCAGGCATACATCGCAGTACAGAATGAACTCGTGAAGGCCGTCAACGAACTCCGCGACGACTTCTCCCGCCGTCAGTACGGCAAGGTGTTCATTATGCTCGACGAGGATACGCAGAGTATAGTCAAGAAGGCTATACCCCAGAATATTTCCGAGGCCGAGCCTAAGGATGTAGGCCGCAGAAGATAATTACAGGAGGAAAGAATTATGTCAAAATTTGGTGGAAGCAACAACAAGAAAGAGGTGCCGGCAATGACCAGCAGCTCCCTTTCCGATATCGTTTTCATGCTCCTGTTCTTCTTCATGGTTACCACGCAGATGCGCGAAACCGAGAACAAAGTCGTAGTCAAGATTCCCGAGGCATCCGAGGTAGTAAAGCTCGAGCGCAAGGATCTTAACTCCTACATCAATATCGGTACGCCTATCAAGTCTCTGCAGGCTATGTACGGAACAGAGGCCCGTATCCAGCTCAACGACTCCTTCAAGACCACCGACGACATCCGCGACTTCGTGGCTGCCGAGCGTGAGTCCAAGAGCGAGGCCGACCGTCAGTTCATGACCGTCAGCATCCGCGCCGACCAGGATGTCCGAATGGGTATCATCACCGATGTCAAACAAGAGCTCAGACGTTGCTCTGCGCTCAAGATAATGTACTCCGCACGCAAGGGCGGTAAATAAACAGCCCACAAGTAGATACGAGCAGCCCCCTTTTCAAGAGGGCTGCTTTTTTAAAAGATTGAAAATCAATGGCAATCATTCGCAAGAAAGTGAAGGACCTGCTGCTTTCGCAGCCGGGAGAAACCGTCCTTGCCAAAGGATGGGTAAGGACCAAGAGGGGCAATAAGGAAATTGCGTTCATCGCCCTCAACGACGGTTCCACAATTAAAAACATACAGATCGTAGCAGACAAGAACCCCGAGACGGAAGGCGTCCTCGCAAAGATAAGCACCGGCAGCTGCATTGCAGTTGAAGGTGTGCTGGTTGAGTCGATAGGAAGCGGTCAGGCCGTAGAAATCAAGGCCTCCAACATCACCATATACGGAGAGTGCGACCCCATGCGCTACCCCCTCCAGAAGAAAGACACTTCTTTTGAGTATCTGCGTACCGTAGCCCACATGCGCCCCAGGACAAACACCTTCGGCGCCATACTCAGGCTCCGCAGCCAGATGGCCTTCGCAATACACGAATTCTTCCATTCCAGGGGCTTCGTCTATCTGCACACTCCGCTCATCACCGCATCCGACGCAGAAGGTGCCGGCAACATGTTCCAGGTAACCACCCTGGACCTTAACGCTCCCATTCCCCGCGGCAAGAAAGGCGACGTGGACTACAGCAAAGACTTCTTCGGACGCAGGACTTCGCTTACCGTGAGCGGACAGCTCGAGGGTGAACTCGGAGCCACCGCACTCGGAGAAATATACACTTTCGGCCCCACTTTCCGCGCAGAGAATTCCAACACCCCGAGGCACCTTGCCGAATTCTGGATGATCGAGCCCGAAATGGCTTTCTACGATCTTAAGGATAACATGGACCTCGCAGAGGAGTTTATCAAATATCTGGTAAAATACGCTCTCGACAACTGCATGGACGACATCCAGTTCCTCAACGACCGTTATGACCCCGAGCTTGTCGGACGCCTGCAGAGCGTGGTGGACACCGAATTCGTCCGACTCGAGTACACCGAGGGAATCAGGATTCTCGAAGAGGCCGTCGCAAACGGCACCAAGTTCGAGTATCCGGTTTTCTGGGGTGCAGACCTCCAGAGCGAGCACGAAAGGTTCCTGGTCGAGCAGCATTTCCGCAAGCCCGTCATCCTGACCGGTTATCCCAAGGATATCAAGGCCTTCTACATGAAACAGAACGAGGACGGCAAGACCGTCCGCGCCATGGACGTGCTCTTCCCGAAGATCGGCGAGATCATCGGCGGAAGCGAGCGCGAGGCCGACCTGGGCAAGCTCGAGGCACGCATCGACGAACTCGGCATGAGCCGCAAGAACCTTGAGTGGTACATCGACACCAGGCGCTTCGGAAGCTGCCCCCACAGCGGATTCGGACTCGGATTCGAGAGGCTGCTGCTCTTCGTCACCGGCATGCAGAACATCCGCGACGTCATCCCGTTCCCGCGTACTCCGAAGAACGCAGAATTTTAACGGACGCAGGCCAGGCTGCAGGTTCCCTTTATATTGATTATCAAATAAAAAGATTATGTTAGTAATAGGCATAGCCGGCGGATCAGGTTCCGGCAAGACCACAGTGGTGAACGCCATCACGCAGCAACTGGAAGGCAAAAAGGTAGTTGTGCTCCCTCAGGATTCATACTACAAAGACTCCAGCGACCTCACCGACGAGGAGAAGCGGGTCCACAATTTCGACCACCCCGATTCAATCGAATGGGACCTTCTCTGCGAACAGCTCAAGGACCTCAAGAAGGGCAAGGCGGTGGAACAGCCGGTATATTCGTTCATCTCCTGCACCCGTTCCAAGACGGAGACCAAGCGGGTAGAGCCTGCCGACATAATCATAATCGAAGGGATCCTGATTTTCACCTGCAAAAAGCTCCGCGACCAGATGGACATCAAGATATTCGTCGATGCCGACGATGACGACCGCCTCATGCGCGTCATCGAGAGAGACATCTGCGAACGGGGCAAAGACGTCCACTGGGTGATCGAGCGTTACAGCCGCACCGTCAAGCCCATGTACCTTCAGTTCATCGAGCCCAGCAAGCGCTATGCCGATGTAATCATTCCCCAGGGCGGACACAACAAGGTGGCCATCGACATCATTACCGCCACCATAGAAAAAGAGATCAAAAAACAACAGTGAGAAAAGCAGACCGGGCAGGACTCTATACCACCGTAATCATTCATCTTGCGGTGCTTATAGTCCTGCTCGGGACTTCTCTCGGCTTCTCCATCCAAAGCGAAAACAGCTTCGTACTCGACTTCAGCAAGCTCGAGGAACTCGAACGTCTGCAGGCCGAGGTGGAACGCCTCAAGCAGGAGGCCGAGTTCCAGCAGTCCATCAGCGAAAAACTCGAACGCGAGCTCGGCGCCGCCGGGGTGAGCGTACGCAACGTGGCGGTTGACCGTTCATCGCTCAAGGACGACCGCGGGACCGATGCCGAAGAGCTCTACAAAGACGCCGAGCGCCTTGCCCGCGAACTGCAAGGCGGGTTCGAAGTTCCCGACGACGGATTCTCGGCAAACTTGCCCGACAAAGACTCCGGCAGCAAGCCTCAGGAAAGGAAATACAGCGGTCCCTCGGTAGTGTCTTATTACCTGGAGGGACGCAAGGCCAGCAAACTCTCAATTCCTGCCTACAGATGCATGGGAGCCGGAGAGGTTACGGTTTTGATAAGCGTAGATAACTCTGGCGCCGTAGTCGCGGCCAAAGTCGATGAAAGCGTTTCCAGCACCGACGGCTGCCTGCGCAGCTTCGCAATAAGGGCGGCGCGACTGAGCCGGTTCTCGGCAAGCGCATCCGCCCCCGCCCGCCAAAGCGGCAACATCGTCTATAAATTCATCGCCCAATAAGGCTGTCAGCAGCACCTCCACGGGCAAGGTACCTATGATATGCCGGGACCTTGCCCGACATTGTGCCTTGGAGAGACGTCGGAGCCATATCGCCGGGCAAGGTACCCCTCAGAAAAAAGCACCTTGCCCGTTTTTTCTTAGAAATGTTTGTTATTTCAGAGATAATACGCTATGTTTGGGACGACTTTTAAACTATTACTACTATGAAAACAATTCTCAAAGTCCTCCGATACGGAGAGCATGATTACCGGTTTGAAACCGATTTTGATCCCAAAAACAATCCTCAAGCTATCTTCGACGTCATTGCCGGCGTCTCTTTCGCAATGATGACAAGCCTTTGGGGCGGCAACGAAAACGCCGTAATCGCAATAATCAGGGCTTTAGCCATCGCCGACCTTTCACTATGTGCCAACAGGAAGGAAATGATTAGGATGCTGGACGAAGAATCGGGGAAACTTGCCAATGTCCATGCCGAGACCAAAAAGGAATTCGAGAAGAGCGGCGGAAAAGTTGTCACTTTCGCTCCCGGCATCCAGCCGTCCAAGATGGCCAACTGAAATGAAGCGGATTGTTCTCCGTCGTCTGGCGGACGGCAGGGACGCATACGTACAGCCTTTTCATATCAGTATGAAAGGGATGGAAAAGTTAATCCTTTTCCGAGATGATGACGACTACGATGCAATGGTCAAAATCATGTGCGTGTGCGCCAGGCGTAAAAGCGTAATCATAATAATCTATGCTGTAGTTTCCAACCACTTCCATGTGGCGGTTTTGGCAACCTCACAGAAGGAAGCATTTGAATACGGGCAGGAGCTCAAGCGTATGTACGCAATGTGGTTCAGGAAAAAATACGGCCATGCAAAAGCTCTGCTAATGGTCGATATCAAGGCGATAGCCCTGGACAGCGACTGGTATGTCCGGAACGCCCTGGCCTACATCCCCCGCAATGCGCTGGACAATGGTTGTAACGTCAACGAGTATAAGTGGTCGGGCCTGAGCGCAATGTTCGGGAGAAGCAGTTTTGCCGGCACCACTCCAGTCAGGACATTGACGAAACAGCAAAAGAGGGACATCATGCATACCGGAGACAAACTCGACGATGTTCCCTGGATGCTGGACGAGGCCAAGCGCCTTATACCTAGCAGTTTCTGCGATCACACTTATCTGGAACAAGCTTTCAACAACGACATGACGTACTTCATCAGAACAATCGGCGGCCAGGATTCATCGGAGATGACTTGGAAGCTGGTTGACGGTCCAAGGACAATGCAGCATGACACCGACTTTCTGAATTCTATCAAAGAATTGTCCCTAAGGTGGTTCAAGACAGAACTCACAGAATTGTCTATCGAAAAGAAAACCCGCCTCATACCATACGTGTACCGCACGACCAAAACATCCGTAGCCCAACTGGCCCGAGCTTTCGGAATAGGCCGGGACGATGTCGAACGAATTCTCAAACCCGTCACATCACTGGCAAGGTACCTATGAGACGCCGGGACCTTGCCCGACATTGTGCCTTGGAGAGACGTCGGAGCCATATCGCCGGGCAAGGTACCCCTCAGAAAAAAGCACCTTGCCCGCTACTGCACGGCAGAGATACACGATTGACGCTATGGGCTCACGAACAATCAGGAAAGCCCGCGAGCGTATGGGAAGGACAAACTACAGCGACTCCATAGCTGCCTTGTACACCTCGTCGGTGGCAAGCCAGATATGGTAGAAGGCCTTGTCGCCAAGCTTTGAATAGCGGCCGACGAGAGCCTGGATCTGAGCCATCATGTAGGGCTTTTCGATTTTCCATTCGTCTTCTGTCGGCACGAGGGAGTCGTGCGTTTTGGCATAGGACAGGAAAGCCTTTTCGAGGCCGCAGGACGAGAGGTAGCGCAAGAGGGCGTCGTAATCGTCGATGGCCTGCAGCTCCTTCTTGTGGGCATCGAACCAGGCAGAGGAGAAGCGCACGGCGGTGGCCCTGCGGTTGCATCCGATATAGAAAGGACCCACCCTGGTGGTATCTATGGGGACGAATACGTCGGGGACGATTCCGCCGCTCTCGACTTTCATGCTGTCGGCGGCAAGCATCTCTCCGTGTTCGTAGCGGTTATACAGGTCTTCGCTGTATGTGTCGTAAGACTTCTGGATGCAACGGCCAGAAGGAGTGTAGAAACGTGCAACCGTGATGCGGATGCCGGAGCCGTCGGTAAAATCGACCGGTTCCTGGACCAGTCCCTTGCCGAAGGTGCGCCGTCCCACAAGCCGGGCCCTGCCGTTGTCCTGCATCGCGCCTGCGAATATCTCGCTCGACGAAGCGGTATTCTCGGATACCAGCAGCGACAGGCCGACGTCCTTGAAGGGGCCGTGGCCGTCTGAATAGCAGTCGTTGCGCTGATAGTTGCGGCCTTCCATATACACAATCAGTTTCCCCTTCTCGAGGAAAAGGTTGGCCAGCAGGAGCGCCTGGTCCATATAGCCGCCGCCGTTATCGCGCAGGTCCACTATCAGATGTGTCATACCCTTGCCCACGAGGTCGCGGACCGCGGTCGCAAACTCGTTGGCCGTGGTACGGGAGAACTTGCTAAGACGCAGGAAGCCCACGGTGTCGCTCACCATGAATGCGGCATCGACGGAGTGAGTGGGGATGCGTCCACGGGTGATTTCGAAGGGGATATGCTCTCCGTCACGGGATACGGTGACGACCACTTTGGTCCCGTTGGGGCCCTTCATGCGCCGCACCATGCTGTCCTGGGGGAAGTTCACGCCGGCTATCTGCTTGTCGTCCACCTTGAGGATGCGGTCGCCAGCCTGCATGCCTACATGCTCTGCAGGTCCTCCGGGAATGACTTCGATTACGATTGCGGTGTCGTTGGGGACATTGAACTGAATGCCTATTCCGGAGAAGTTTCCGGCAAGCTCCTCTTCCGAGGCTTCCAGCGTCTGGGGAGGCATATATACGGAATGCGGATCGAGCGCG
Organism: Bacteroidales bacterium UBA4284; assembly: GCA_002395925.1. Next base: position 1,571 of record DGVM01000044.1, on the reverse strand, counting down.
GAGAGAGCGGCGCTGACAGCCGCGTCGGTCACCTTCTGGCGATCGACGGTATCGACGTACATCTCGTCGATCTTCTGCATTATGACGTTCAGCTTGAGCCAGTTCTCGTACTTCGATGCGTACATGCGCTTCTGCTCTCCGAAACGCATCGCCGAGACAGCTATGAGTGCGCCCAGCAGAGCAGCTGCGAGCACAAGGAGGAATACGGTGCTTTTCTTCATTAATCTACCTTCTCGACTTCTATTCCGGCACGTTTAAGCAGGTCGATACCGTCGGTAAGACGATATTCGTCCTTATAGACGACCCGCTTTATGCCGCTCTGTATTATCAGCTTGGAACACTCGATGCACGGAGCCGCCGTAACGTAGAGGGTGGCTCCTTCGCTGTTGTTTCCCGACTTGGCCACCTTGGAGATGGCATTGGCCTCGGCGTGCAGCACGTAGGGCTTGGTCACTCCGTTCTCCTCGCAGATGTTTTCGAATCCCGAGGGGGTGCCGTTGTAACCGTCGGAAATGATCATGTTGTCCTTGACCAGCAGAGCTCCGACCTTGCGGCGCTTGCAGTAGGAGTTCTGGGCCCAGATCTCGGCCATTTCGAGGTAGCGTGCGTCGAACTTGCTCATCGCTGATACAGATAACGTTTGATACTTCTTTTAGGCGTGCGCTCGAAGTCCTCGGGAAGGAATTCTATCTTGCGGATCTGGGCGTAGCCGGGGATGACCTTGTTGACCTCGGGCAGGCTGTCGTTGATTATCTGCTTGACGCCTTCGTCGTCGAGCCCGTCCTTCATGGCCTGCTGGTAATCGGGATAGATGAGTGCGGTAAGGCCTCCGTTGTCTTCGATGACCAGGGACTCAACCACGTAGTTAAGGTTGTTGAGTACGGCCTCCAGCTCCTCGGGATAGATATTCTGCCCGGAAGGGCCGAGGATCATGCACTTGGAACGGCCCTTCAGATACAGGTAGCCGTCGGAATCCATGACACCCATGTCGCCGGTCTTGAACCAGTCGTCGTTGGTAAAGGCAGCCTTGGTTGCCTGGCGGTTGTTGTAATAGCCCAGGAAGACGTTGTCGCCCTTGACCTGCACCTCGCCGGGAATCTTGGAGGGATTCGGCGAATCGATGCGGATCTGGCATCCGGGAATGGCATATCCGCAGGAGCCTTTCTTGGTGCGGTTCCAATGAGCATAGGTGATGATGGGGCCGCACTCGGTCATGCCATAACCTACTGTGAACGGGAACTTTACCCTGCGGAGGAACTGCTCGACCTCGGGGTTGAATGCGGCTCCGCCAAGGATTACCTCTTCGAAATTGCCGCCGAATGCCTGTATCATGCCTTCGCGTATCTTGCCGAGGACTATCTGGTCCACTATGGGGATATGCAGCAGCGGCTTGTTCTTGTCGGCGATAGGCTTAATCTGCGATTTGTAAACCTTTTCGATGATGAGGGGCACTGCTATGATGACGTCGGGATGAATCTCCTGGAAGGCCTTCATGATGACCTTGGGGCTGGGGACGCGGGTGAGGAAGTGCACGTGCGCTCCTATCGTCATCTCGAAGAGGAACTCGAACA
>DGVM01000051.1 GCA_002395925.1 Bacteroidales bacterium UBA4284 | reverse complement strand
ACTCATAGACTCCGCTGTAGCCGCCTACGATGAGCCTCTTGAGGTAAAGCTCGTTTGCGATACGCAGGTACAGGGGGATGTCGAGCGCATTGTGGTGCGTGACGAAGGGACGTGCGGTTGCGCCTCCAGGGATGCTCTGCAGGATGGGGGTCTCCACCTCCAGGCAGCCGGCTTCGTTGAAATATTCACGCATGGTTGCGATAATGCGGGCCCTTTTGACGAATACGTCCCTCACCTGGGGATTGATGATGAGGTCAACGTAACGCTGGCGGTAGCGGAGCTCGGGGTCGGTTACGGCGTCGAAGACCTGTCCGTCAGCTTCCTTGACGATGGGAAGCACCCGCAGGGACTTGCTCAGCAGCGTGAGCTCCTTGGCGTGGACGCTCAGCTGCCCCGTCTTGGTGATGAAGGCAAAACCCTTGATTCCGATGATGTCGCCGATGTCGAGAAGTTTCTTCCATACGGTGTTGTACATCGTCTTGTCTTCGCCGGGGCAGATTTCGTCTCTCTTGACGTAGATCTGGATGCGGCCGCTCTCGTCCTGGAGCTCGCCGAAGGAGGCTGCTCCCATGATGCGGCGGCTCATGAGGCGTCCTGCGATGCAGACCGATGCGAAATTGCCCTTCTCGGGGTCGTATCCTGCGGTGATTTCTGCGGCGGTGGCGTTAACCGGATATTCCGCTGCGGGGTAGGGCTCGATGCCCAATTCTCTGAGCTTCGCCAGCGATTCGCGGCGTATCTGCTCCTGTTCGCTAAGTTCAATATTCATATCGGGTGCAAAATTACGAAATATTTTTCTTATATTTGTTGACTGTAGAGATATGAGCAAGGACTGTAAATGGATTGTACGCGAACCGGCCGACCCGGCGAAGGTTGAAAAACTCTCCGCCGAGGTAGGGATCGACCGTGTGCTCTCCGAGCTCCTTGTCAAAAGGGGAGTGGAGACCTTCGAGCAGGCACGCTCGTTCTTCCGCCCCGCCCTGAGCGACCTTCACGACCCGTTCCTCATGAAGGATATGGACGTCGCCGTGGAGCGCCTGCGCAAGGCTATCACCACAGGCGAGAAAATCCTGGTTTACGGCGATTACGACGTTGACGGCACCACCGCCGTCGCACTGGTGTTCTCTTTTATCCGCCGTTTTACCTCCGCCGTCGATTTCTACATCCCCGACCGCTACGACGAGGGCTACGGCGTGTCCTACAAGGGCATAGACTGGGCTTTCGAGGGCGGATTCGGCCTCATCATCACGCTCGACTGCGGCATCAAGGCCATAGACAAGGCGCAGTATGCCAAGTCCAAGGGCGTGGATATGATAATCTGCGACCACCATCTCCCCGAGGAGACCCTTCCTGGCGCAGTAGCAGTTCTCGACCCCAAGCGCGAGGACTGCCAATATCCGTTCGACGACCTGTCGGGCTGCGGAGTGGGTTTCAAGCTCGTCCAGGCTTATTCGCAGCGCTACGACGTGCCGTTCGAGAGCATAGTCCCGCTGCTCGACCTGCTGGTAGTCAGCATAGCGTCCGACCTTGTGACAATGGTCGGCGAGAACCGCACCCTGGCGCACTTCGGACTTAAGCAGCTCAACGAGAATCCTCACAAGGGCCTTCTGGCCATGATAAGCCTCTCCAACCTCGAACCCGGACATGTCACCATCGACGACATAGTGTTCAAGATAGGTCCCCGCATCAACGCCGCCGGCCGCATGGAGTCGGGCCGCCTTGCCGTGGAGCTGCTGACCGCCGACGACGAGCAGAAAGCCATGTTCATCGGCGAAAAGATAAACGAGAACAACAACGAACGCAAGAACATCGACCGGGAGGTAACCCGCGAGGCCCTCGAAATGGTAGAAAACGGAAGCTGTCTCGCCCGCGAGAATGCCACCGTCGTCTATAACCCCCGCTGGAGCAAGGGTATAGTGGGAATAGTCGCATCCCGCCTTGTCGAAGCTTACTACAAGCCTACGGTGGTCCTCACCAAGTCGAACGGATTCGTCACGGGGTCGGCGCGCAGCATAGCGGGATTCGACCTGTACGAGGCCATCGAGAGCTGCGCCGACATACTCGAGAACTTCGGCGGGCATGTTTACGCCGCCGGACTCACTCTCAAAGAAGAAAACGTCGAGGAGTTTGCGCGCCGTATCGATAACTTCATCGCTGGCAAAATCACCGCCGACATGCTTATCCCGGTTGTGGATATAGACGCCGTGCTCGACTTTTCACAGATTACGCCCAAATTCTTTCGCATACTCAAGCAGTTCCAGCCTTTCGGCCCCGGCAACACCAACCCCGTTTTCGTGACCGAGAACGTTTACGACGCAGGCGGCGGGCGCAAGGTGGGAGCCGGCGGAATGCATCTCAAGCTCGACCTTATCCAAGAGTCGCAGCCGTATCACCAGATTCCGGCCATAGCCTTCAATATGGCACAGTACTACGACTACATCAAGTCGGGCAATCCGCTTGATGTATGTTATTCTATCGTAGAAAATTACTACCGCGGCAACAGCACCATCCAGCTGCGTGTCCGCGACCTGCGGGAGAGGGAGGAGATTATCTAGTCTTCGTTTCCGTCGTAAACGATTTCTTCCTTGTCGTCGTCGGAATCTTCGTCGTCATCCTCATCCTCATCGTCCTCGTCATCATCTTCTCCGGACGGCATTTCGCCGGGCAGGCGTCTGCGCTGCTGCGGGAGGTCTTCGAACGCGACGTAGCCGTTTTCGAACTCCAGGGGGATGGGACCCTTGGACTCCAGCAGGGTGGGACCTTCGATCGAACCGGGCTCCTGTGCCTCGAGGGTGACGGTTACGCTCTTGCGGGCGGCGATGTCGTAGAAATATACGAATTTGACGATTCCGTCGGCGACGGTCTTAGCAATGGATACGGCATCGACTGTGCCGAAACCGAGGTCTGTGAGAGCGTAGCGGGCGGCAACGTTGCCTTCTGCGTCGAAAGCCTTGAACAGGATGGGCTGATCGACCGTGAATTCGAGGTCGGCGCGAAGCTGTTTGTGGAAGGTGTACAGGGAGTTGTCCCCGTCTATTTTATATACCCTGAAGAAGCCTTTTATGCCCTCGAGGGTCACTCTGTAAGTACAGACCATGCTATCAATCTTTTTTCCGGCTGCGAATATAGGCATTTTTCTCAAAAAATATGACTAAATTTGGCCTGGAATGTCAGACATCTACAAAAGCATTTCAGAACCCTCCCGCGGGCTGTACAAAGAACTGGGCAGCCGGTTCATCGCACTGGCATATCCGGTCGAGACCCAGGAGGAGGTGAAATCCATTCTCGCCGCCGTACGCAAGGAGTACCACGACGCACGCCATCACTGCAGCGCATACCGCCTCGGTCTGGACGGCTCCGTCTGGAGGGCGTCCGACGACGGTGAGCCTTCCGGCAGTGCTGGCAGGCCTATCTTGGGTCAGATAGATTCTGCAGGACTGAGCGACGTTCTCGTCATCGTTGTACGCTACTTCGGCGGCATCAAGCTGGGTGTGCCGGGGCTTATCCGTGCCTACAAGGAGTCCACGCAGGATGCACTCTCTCAGGCTCAGGTCGTCGAAAAGGTGGCGGGCAGCTGGTACCGCACAGGCTTCGGCTACGACAGCATGCCGGCCGTCATGAAACTCGTCAAGGATCTCGACCTTCCGGTGCGCAGCCGCGATTTCGGAGAGGACTGCACCCTGGAACTGCGGGTCCGCCTGAGCCAGCGTCAGGAATTTTTGGAAAGAATATCTACAATCACTAATTTTGCAACCCTTTTAGATTAATACACTATGGCTAAAGTACACGTATTCAACGCCGGTCCCTGCCTGCTTCCCCAGGTGGCGATCGACAATTCCATCGAAGCCCTCAAGGACTTCGCCGGCACAGGAGTTTCCCTGATATCCATCTCTCACCGAACCAAGGAGTGGGATGCAGTCATGGACGAATGCCGCGCCCTTTGGAAGGAGCTTCTCAATATCCCCGACGATTATGAGGTGGTCTTCCTCGGTGGCGGTGCAAGCCTGCAGTTCCTCTATGTGGCAATGAATTACCTTGAGAAGAAGGCTGCCTATCTGGATACCGGAGTATGGGCTCACAAGGCGCTCAAGGAGGCTCAGGGCATCGGCGAGGCCTACGCCATCGCCTGCTCCAAGGACCGCAACTATTGCTATATCCCCAAGGGCTACGAGATTCCCTCCGACCTGGACTATTTCCATATCACCACCAACAACACCATCTACGGAACGGAAATCAAGACCGACATCGACTGCCCCGTCCCCCTCATCGCCGACATGTCCTCCGACATCCTCAGCCGCAGGGTTGACGTGAGCAAATACGCCCTCATCTATGGCGGCGCCCAGAAGAACGCGGGCCCTGCCGGCGTCACCTTCGCCATCATCCGCAAGGACACCCTGGGCAAGGTCTCCCGCTATATACCCACAATGCTCGACTACCGTACCCACATCGACAAACTTTCGATGTTCAACACCCCTCCCGTGTTCTCCATCTTCGTGATGAACGAGACCCTCAAGTGGCTCAAGGGCATAGGCGGTATCGACGCAATCCACGCCATCGACGAGAAGAAGGCCTCCACCCTGTATGCCGAAATCGACCGCAACAGCCTCTTCCGCGGCACTGCCGACAAGGAGGACCGTTCCATCATGAACGTATGCTTCGTGATGGCCGAAGGACGCGAAGACCTGCAGGATGAGTTCCTCTCCTTCGCGAAGGCCCACGGCATGGTCGGCATCAAGGGCCACCGCAGCGTGGGCGGCTTCCGCGCGTCACTTTACAATGCCTGCACCCAGGAAGACGTGGACGCCCTCGTCGCCTGCATGCAGGAATTCGAGAAACTTCATAAATAATCGCAGGTCATGAAAGTTCTTGTTGCAACCCAGAAGCCCTTCGCGGCAGTTGCCGTCAAAGGCATAAAAGACATACTCGAGGCAGCAGGTCACGACGTCACAGTTTTCGAGAAGTATGAAGCTCAGGCCGATCTCGTAGCTGCAGTGGCCGATGCCGACGCAATGATAATCCGTTCCGACAAGGTGACCGCCGAGGTAATCGCCGCCGCACCCCATCTCAAGATAGTCGTGCGTGCAGGCGCCGGATACGACAACGTGGACCTCGAAGCCGCCAGCGCCCGTGGCATAGTCGTCATGAACACCCCCGGCCAGAATTCCAACGCCGTAGCGGAGCTCGCCATCGCCCTCATGATTTTCATGGCGCGCACCCAGTTCACCCCCGCCACCGGCTCGGAGCTCCAGGGCAAGAGGCTCGGAGTGCAGGCCTACGGCAACGTCGGCCGTCTGGTCGGCGCCAAGGCAAAGGCCCTCGGCATGGAAATCTGCGCCCTCGATCCCTTCCTGTCCGACGAGCAGATCGTTGCCGGCGGAGCCAAGCCTGTCCATTCGGCTGAGGAACTGTATGCGTCCAGCGACTACCTGTCGATCCATATCCCCGCTCTCCCTTCTACCATAAAGAGCATAGGATACGACCTCATCACCAGCATGCCCAAGGGTGCGGTCCTAGTCAATACTGCCCGCAAGGAAGTCATTGACGAAGACGGACTTATGCGTGCCCTGGAGGACCGTCCCGACCTCAAGTACGTCGCCGACGTGGCCCCCGACAACCTTGCCGCGCTGCAGGAGAAGTTCGGCCTTCGCGTTTTTGCGACTCCCAAGAAAATGGGTGCCCAGACCGCCGAAGCCAACATCAACGCCGGCCTTGCCGCCGCGCGCCAGATCAGCGACTTCTTCGCTACCGGCAACACCCGCTTCCAAGTAAACAAAAAGTGATAAAACATTACATACTGCCGCTCGTTGCAGCCGTCCTCGTGACGGCTGCAAGTGCGTCGGCGCAGGAACCCGAGCGCCGTGACACCCTCAAGACCGCCACGGTAACCGCCGTCAAGGAGAAGATGAAGAATACCACCCAGACCGGTCTCGTACGGCTCGATGCCGCCAAGCTTCGCTCCGGAGTCGCGGTCTTCGGCACTCCCGACATCGTCAAGCAGCTCCAGCTGCTGCCGGGCGTGGCGGCGGGCAACGAGCTGATGAGCGGCCTGTACGTTCACGGCGGCGACGGCAACGACAACCTGTTCCTGCTCGACGGGGTACCCCTGTACAACATCGCACATTTCGGGGGCTTCTTCTCCAGCTTCAACACCGACGTCGTTGACAACCTCGATTTCTACAAGAGCGGCTTTCCGGCGCGATACGGCAGCCGCCTGTCTTCCGTGGTTGACGTAGAGACGGCCGAGGGCAGTATGGACAAATATCACGGCAATGTGTCCCTTGGGCTCATCGACGGACGCCTGCAGTTCGAAGGCCCCATCGTCAAAGGCAAAACCTCTTTCAATTTCGGCCTGAGGCGTTCCTGGCTCGACATTGTCACGACGCCGGCGATAGCCTACGCCAACTGGAAGAACGGAGGTGACCCCAAGGTCAACGGCGGATATGCCATGACCGACCTCAACGCCCGCATCACCCACCGTTTCTCCGACCGCAGCAAGCTGAACGCCATCGTTTACTGGGGCAACGACGACCTGCACGCGGGCCTGAGCACCGGGGACGATACCTCCATGAAGATCAACATCGGCTCCAACTGGGGTTCGCTCGCTGCCAGTCTGCATTGGAACTACGACTTCTCGAAGGCCCTGCGCAGCAATCTCATGGGCTACTACAGCCGCAGCGGTTCCGACGTCGGCTACGGCTTCAATCTCGGCGGCACGGGCGAGGATGCCATCAGCATGTCGATGGACGACCACAACATCTGCACCGTCCACGACGCCGGAATAAAGTACGACTGGGACTGGTTCCCGGGCGAATCTCACCATGTGCGCTACGGCCTCATGGGGGCGTTCCACCATTACGACACCCATCGTCAGTACGAACAGAGCCAGGCGTTCCCCGGGTCGGAGCCTACAAACGACTCCAACAAGGAAGGAGAAGCTTACAATGCCTTCGAGCCTGCGCTGTACGCCGAAGACGAAATCTTCATAGCATATAACTTTACGCTCAACGCCGGTCTGCGCTGGTCGCTCTTCACCACCGGCAAGCATACCTGGAACCATTTCGAGCCCCGAGCGGCCCTCAAATGGATGATGGCCCATTGGGCTGTCGCCAAACTGTCATACACCCGTATGACCCAGTACGCCCATCTGGTGTCGGCGATGTACATCGAGCTGCCTACCAACAGCTGGATGCCTTCTACGCAGGGCGCCGGCCCCATGGTGTCCGACCAGATAGCGGGCGGTCTGTATTTCACCCCCGGTCCCTTCAAGATAAACGTGGAAGGCTGGTACAAGACCATGGATAACATGCTCAGCTACAATGGAGCCAATGCCTTCTATCCGCCGCTCGTAAACTGGGAGAAGTCGTTTACCGGTGGCAAGGGAAAGTCGTACGGAATGGAGCTTGAGGCCACTTACGAAAGCCCCAAGTTTGATTTCTCGGCCTATTACACCCTGTGCTGGATATGGCGCGAGTTCCCGGCATACTATCCTTTCCCGTTCCCCGACCGCAACGACAACCGTCACAAGATCAATCTGGTAGGCACTTGGAGGCCGCTCAACCGTCTGTCGCTGTATTTCAACTGGAACTACCATACCGGCAACCGCATCACGCTGCCTACGCATGTCATCTTCTACGAGCAGAATGCCATGACCGACATGCTCTTCCAGGCACCGTACAACGCCAAGCTACCCGATTATCACAGGCTCGACGTGGGCGCCGACTACTTCGTCCCCTTCCGCGGAGGCAAGCAGCTCAACTTCAACCTGAGCATATACAACGTATATAATCACCTCAACGCCTCCTTCGCCATGCTCGACCACGACGCCGACGGAAAATACATAGGCATGGCCTACGGTCTCATCCCCATAATCCCGACACTCAGCGTCGGCTTCCGCTTCTAGCCATGAAAAAGATACTCCATATCCTTCCGCTGCTCTCGCTTCTTGCCGCACCGGCCTGCGAAATACCCTTCGCCCTCGACAATGTATCGGATCCGGCGTTCTACGTGCAGTATCTTCCAGGTGCCGGCATGAACCAGGACATCATGATAGGCTATGCCGAACCCGCTTTCGAAAAGCCGGGAGGAGTGCGCTATCCCTTCAGTTCGGACAATTTAAAAGTCCTGGTGAACGGCAAGGCCGCGGCACTGAGCGAAAAGCGTAATCCCGATGCCTGGAACAGGCGTATCCTCTCTGTATCAACCGATTCGCCTCTCAAACCCGGCGATCTCGTAGAGGTCAGCATCAGCGGAGAAGGCTTGCCGTCGGCCTCTTCGTCCACTGTAATCCCGCAGCTGCCCGAAGTCGGTTCCCTAAGTCTGGAGCCGGTGACAAGGGACTCTTCCGAAGCCATACAGATCACCCTCAAGATGGCCCGCAAGGTCGAGGACGGAGAATACATGGGGCTGAAGGCCAAGAAGCGCACTACTTACATCGTGGCCAAGGTTCCCGTAATCGACATTCCCGATTTTCCTTTCGATCCGTCCAATCCGGCCATCCCGCTTGATGTGGATGGGTCCGACATCCCTTCGATTCCCGGTGTCACAGTGGATACTACTGTAGTCGAGACCTATTTCACTCCCGGGCAGATTGCGAGTACCGCCGACCTCAATTCCCTCGACCTCGATGCCTATACGAGCGTTTCGTTCGAGAACGGATTCATCAGTGCGGGGCTTTTCTCCCGCCAGCCGCTCATGCTGCTCTCCAGCAGGCAGTTTACCGATGGCGATACCTATGTGTTCTATGCCAACTCATTCGATTCCTTCGACTTCGGAAGCATAGTCTTCGAACCTTCGGAACCTTCTGATACCGAAGCCCCTGAGGATACAGACGAAGATGGCAGTTCCGAGGACCCGGAAGAACCTCAGCAACCGGAATACAACTACATTCCCCTTGGCACTACCGACGAGTATTGCATTGAGATCTATCGTCTTAGCGACGAATTCTACAACTACGCCAAGGCCCAGTACCTCGTAGCGTTCAACATGCTTTCAAATTTTGGAGTCACTCCTCCCAATTTTACCTACACAAACGTACAGGGAGGACTGGGAGTAGTCGCCGGCCTGAGCGGGGTGGTCACATCCTGGCAGAAGGCGCCGGAGCGGGAGAATTAATCCCACCCGGCGGCATGGATGGCTTCCTGATCGGCCCAGTTGCCGCCGGCGAAGCAGCCGGAGTGCTTTTGGGGGATCGGGTATGGGTAGATGCCGTAGATGCTTTCATCCCAGTCTTGTGTACCGTCGAGTTCGTACAGGTGAACTTTCCGCCCGTTGATGACTATGTTCGGGGACTCGGTCACGACTTTGCTCACGCCCCTGAATGTGTCGGTGAAGTCGGTTGCGTTTACCGTTCTTTCGAAAAGATTCTCCGGAACCTGCGTCAGGTTGGTGCATCCCTGGAATGCTCCTGCGAAGCTTGTTACGTGATATAAGGCGTCCCGCATGTCCGGTGCAATGCTCACCAGGGTCTTGCAATCCCTGAACGCATTCTCCATGCTTCTCAGACCGAGTGCCGAACCCCATTGCTTGACTTCCCGGATGCTTGCATAGGGTGCAATTGCATCGCAGTTTCTTATTTCGCTCACTCTTCCGGCAACGAGCACGGTGAATTCAGTAGGTGTGGAGCAGCCTTGGTAGATATGCCTTGCCGGATAAGAAGTGCCACCGTCGTTGTCTATCAGCGATACTGTACCGTCCCCCCAGTCAATGTCAGCTTCAATTGTCCCGGTGAACGGCAGGCGGACTTCGTATCCGTTTTCCGGCAGAGCGAGGACGGTGAGTATCAAGATGTCTATACTTGACCAATAAGTGTAAAACTGTTGCCGGACAGTTAAGTAATCCACAATAAGCCCTCCGCTTTTTATTGCAACCTTGGCCGTTCTTGATTCCGTAGTCAGGTTGGCGTCAAGGCTTACCTTGAGAATATGGCCGAATTCGCTGCTTCTTTCAAGTGAGCAGGAAAGCCAATCAGCGCCGTCGTAATTTATGGCTTCGGCATAGTCACTCAGGCCTTCGAGCGGGAGTTCGTAAGTACGTGCATCGCTGGATGCCTGGATGAATCTCCGCACGCTGCTCGTGTAAAAGAGACCTTGTGATACTGTGAATAGCATTGGATAGACCCGCGTCATTGTCCCCGACCACGTTCCTTTCTCGATATTTATGTAGATATCGCCGTATCTGGCTCCTTCCGTTGATGGCTCGATCTGCATCGTTATGGTTTTGTATTCGGGGTTAACCTTGTTCGCTTCCTGACTGATTACCTTGACCCATGGAACCTCGGAAGAATCGAGTGTGAAAGAAAAATTGGAATAGAGTTGAATTTTTATGGTTGCTCCTTCCAATGGAGCTTCCACTACATAGGAATCGACTGTCATGTCGATTATTGGCCCCGAAGTAAGGTCAACTGTTACTGAGCATGCGCGTGGTTCGAAGTGGAGGGAACGTATGACTGAGTTGCCATTTTCCGTGTTTAGCATTACGACGGCGTCACCGGTGCCGCGTACACTGCCGCCTGAAATAGTGAAGTATCCGTCCCACGGATCTGCCTGACCTTTGGGATACGTAAAACAGTCCGCAGAGATAATTCCGTTCGTAAGAATCGACACGTGACTTGCAACTTGTTCCGTACCGACAATCCGGTAGGGAATGGTGATGGTTTCGTTTACGTCTATCACCAGGTCCAGCGGCAGGTCGAGTACGATGTCGAGCGGTATGTATTTGGGAACCTTCAGCGAACTGCCGTCAGCGAGGACGAGGAGGATGAATTCGTCGCTGCTGTTGTCAACTTCCCGGAAGAAGCTGTCGCCGTCGGCTCCGTCCTCACCGGTGGCCCGGTCCAGACGCTCCCAAGTGGCCCCTTCGTCGTAGGAAATCCACCAGAACTGGTCTTCTATCTTGATCCTGGGCGAGGATCCGGCGGCTCCTTGGATACCCTCGGCTCTTACCTTCTTTCCTGTCTCGTCTAGCAGCCACTCTCCTCCTATGGTCCAGTAGTAAACTCCGTCAGAGTCTTGCCGGACGCCGATTTGCGGTGCCGATGCACCCTTGGACGAGTAGATGACCACCAGTCCGCTCTTTGAGAAATTGAGTATCCAGCCCAGCTGCTCTCCTTCCTCCACGAAAGGAGTGGTGGAGACGAGGTAATCGTTGTTCTGCATGGCTGAGACTATGCGACTGATGGATGACAGGTTGATATTGAGCTGCTTGACCTGCCTCTGTAGCTCTGCGAAAGCCTCCCATGTGGGAAGCTTCAGCTGCTGCCCGTCGGACAGGGTGATGACGACGAAATCCGGATTGGAGGCATCGATGCTCCGGAAGATGCTACCGCTTGATGTCTTGGTGGGAATGGTTTCCCAGCTTGCCCCGCCATCGTACGAGATATACCAGACGCCATCTTCCAATTTGAGCTTCGGCTGCTGCGGTGCTTCTGCCGAGTTCGACGCAGGGACTCTTTTGCCGTCGGAATCCAGCAGCCACTCGCCCCCGAGAGTCCAGTACCAGATGCCGTCCGTATCTTGCCTGATGCCGATCTGGGGAACCTCCTGCTGCTTTTGCCCGAGACTGATGTAAGTCTTGCTCCCGTCGTTGAAGACCAGGGTATAGCCTACGATCTGACCATCCTGCTTTTCCGGCAGTACTGCGGTTACGTACCCGCCGGTGTTTATCTGCTGCACCAGCGAGCGCAGCTCCCGAAGTTCGTCATTGAGGGCTTCGACTCTCTTTTCAAGGGCATCCAATCTCTCGCGTAACTGGTCCACTTCGGGCGTCAGGTCTTTGCATGATACGGCGGCAAGGATAATGGCCGCTGCTGTTATTAGTTTTTTCAAGGTGCCGGTCATAGTGCAAAGGTAGCCAATTTGTGAGAAAAAGCGGCCATACTCCCGGTTCTTAGAATGTCCTGGAAATAAATGGACCTAAATGAACAGGGGGTAAAATGATGCTCTTACCTATCTTTGACTCAAAAACAAAAAATGCGTATGATTACTTCAATGCCTCGTAGAGGCTACATCTGCCCGGAGGCTGCTCCTGTCGAATTGTTATCCGAGAGTTTATTATGTTTTAGTCCTGGTGCCGGTCAAGGTGAAGGTTGGGAAGAAGAGCCTCTGGATTAATGGCTTTATATGAAGCAGAGTAGATATTATACGGCCTTGGCAATTGCCGTTATCTCGTTGACAGGTTGTGTTAACGATAATGCCGAAACGGATAATACGTTGAGACTGTTCTCTGGCAGGGACGTTTACGTAACTGCGAGTTTTGAGAACCTTGATACACGTACCGAGTTCGATCCAATGCAACCGCAATTAATCTGGTGGAATCCTGGTGATGCAATCAGTGTTTTTTTTAAACATGGAGATATCGGAGGAATGAAATTCATTTCTCAAAATGACACATTGAGCAAAACAGTAGTATTCAAAGGTACTATTGACAGCGTTACAGGGACGGGAGAAGGTGACTCTAACCAAAACTATTTTTGGGGAGTATATCCGTATGACGAAAGGAACAGTTGTGATGGGAAATCAGTAACCTTGAGAGTTCCACATGTGCAATATGCTGTCCCGGAGTCATTTGGCCGTGGTGCGAGTCCAATGATGGCCAAAAGTTCAGGCCTTGAACTAACTTTTTACAATGTATGTAGTTCACTCAAGTTTTCTTTGTCTAGAAACGATATAGTTTCAGTTAGAATTAGTGGAAATAGGGGCGAAACAATATCCGGTACTTTAAAAGTGGAGTTCTCTGATAGCGGCGTCCCGACGGTGGTGGAAGCTGTTGATGGCATGGATGAAGTTACAATTTATGCTCCTGATGGTGATGTGTTCGATGTAGGCACAAATCATCTCATGACATTCATACCTGTCAATTTTGCAAATGGTTTTACAATTACATGTAAAACTCTAAGCGGAGAAGAAGGGTCTTGGGTCAGAGAGACACCAACATCGTTCAACAGGTCCAAAATGAAAACTGTATCAAATGTTGACTCCAGAATTACAGAATGGACAGCAGCACAGCAAGACAGTTATGGTGAGGCAACTAGTGATAATGGTATTTACCTGGGGCTGATTGGTTTTAATTCATACTTGTACCCTTATTCTATAAAAAAGCTAAACGAAACATCAATTAATGGTATTCACTCATTTATCGATGGATTAACCAATAAAGCACATCAGACTCTTCTTTGCTGGACGGAAGAAAAAGGCCTGGAAATGTTGAACCAAGGCGAATATCCTGATGATTTGATTAATGTGTCTGTCGTTACGTTTACTGATGGTTTTGATGACGGATCATGTGGCGAAAAACGTAGAACCGACGGAGTAATATATACCGATGATGAGTATTATTCCGAAGTACATAATAGTCTGTCAAGCACGATTATAAAAGATATTCCAATTTCTGCGTATTCAATAGGTCTTACTGGATACGATGCCAGGACAAAAACATCGACCGGCCGAAAAGTATTCAATGACAAACTACTAGAACTTACCTCTCCGAGCGGAAAATCGTTTACAGTTGATAGCATGGATGAGGTTAATGCTGCTTTTAGCGAGATAGCGGACCTGATAAGTTCTACTACTAATTTGACAAATATTATCATAAGGGCATCTGAGTTTTCATCTCAGGAAAAAGTGAGGATTACTTTCGATCTTGATCCAGAAGATAGTAACGCTGATGCAGCTTATTCGCAATTATATATCGAAGGCGTTTTTGATTCAGCGACCCAAACGCTTGATAATTTGACGTATTGTGGGATGTCCTCCCCACAAAAATCGGCGAAAGGTATTGGCGTTATCGGGCCAGAAGGGGAGCAGATGCTCGAGTTTTCATTTGAGGGTATATCGTTACCAGACAATAGTGTGGTAGATAGTAATAAGTATCGTCGTTGGCAATACCTCTCAAAATACAATTATTGGAACCCACGTTCTGAGACTTATACAGATTATGGCGTCGGCATAAGGCGAGATTTGCGCTCGGCCTTAGTCCTTCTCATACTCGACTGCTCTTATTCCCTTGGCTCTGATTTTGATGAACTCAAAAAACAAGCTAAACAGTTTATATCCAAACTATACGAGAATTCAATAGATAAACTTGCTGTTAGTTCCATATCTTTGAATGCCTCGTCTGTTGAGTTGTTGTGCGGAGAAACTATGCAACTGGTCGCTGATATTCAGCCAGCAACTGCAGCGGATAAAAATGTTACCTGGACATCTCGAAACACAAAAATAGCGACGGTCGACAGGAATGGAAATGTTACTGCTGTGTCGCCAGGCACCACTGCAATTGTCGCTAAAACTTTGGATGGCGGATTTACTGCGAAATGTACGTTGGTTGTAAAGCAAAAAGTTGAATCTGTTGAAATACGTGCCGACCAGGATGAAATATGGAATAACGAAACGCTAGGCCTGACAGTTATAGTTCATCCTGACAATGCTTCAGATAAATCCATCATTTGGACCAGCTCTGATACTAATGTCGCGACTATAGACGAAAACGGCTTGCTTACGGGAAAGAAAGCTGGCATTACAACTATCACAGCCGCATCAGCAACGTTTCCCAATGTGTTTGACAGAATAAAGATGACGGTCAAGCAGCATGTGGATTCTATTTCTGTATCACAAAAGGAATTAAGCTTGCAACTTGGAAAAACAGCTGGTTTGAACGTGGATTATTACCCGTCTGATTCTGAGATTCAGAGTGTTAAATGGGAATCTTCTAATTCTGATGTGGCGTCGGTGACTGCAGAAGGAATTGTTACGGCACGCGGATTAGGGACAGCGGTAATTACTGCTACAAGTGTTGACGGAGGAAAGATCTCTTCATGCAAAGTTAATGTATTTCAGCTAGTATCTGGAGTTCAATTTCAAGAGACCGAATGCTCTATTTATACTGGAGAGCAAAAAAAAATAATTGCGAAGGTCTATCCTGAAACTGCCTCGAATAAGAAACTGTCTTGGTCTTGCTCAAATACAGCAGTCGCTAAAGTGTCAGATGATGGTGTCGTTACCGGATTGAAAGCAGGTGTGGCTACTATCACTGCATCAACAGTAGATAATTCGGATAAAACAGCAACGCTTAATTTGACCGTCAGGCAACATGTTACCGGTGTGTCTCTAGGCAATGAATCCTTTAGCATGTACACAGGAGGGAATCTTCAATTGGAAGAGTATGTTAGCCCTTTAGATGCTTCTGATAAAAGTGTAGTCTGGTCTTCTTCCAATCCCTCTGTTGCTACGGTGAAAGGAGGGCTTGTTACCGCTATCTCTCCAGGAACGACCAACATATCGGTGTCAACGAACGATGGCGGATACTCAGCATCGTGCATATTGACGGTTATTCAACTGGTTACCGGGATATCTCTTCCTCAGACGGCTGAATTATATGCGGGAGAGAAGCAACGTCTGGAAGTCACTGTGATTCCTTCTAATGCAAATAACAAAACGCTTAAATGGAGCAGCTCAAACGCATCTGTGGCTACTGTATCATCTGTTGGAGAGATTGATGCAATTAAGGCGGGTACGACCACGATAACCGTTTCGTCAACAGATGGTTCAAATGTGTCTGCAAGCTTGTCTCTAACCGTTAAGCAGCATGTTAGCGGGATAACGTTGAGCAATACGTCAATTGTTTTATATCCTGGTAAGACCCTCCAGTTGAAAGAATTTGTGAGCCCTTCTGACGCTTCGGATAAAAGTGTGATCTGGTCAAGTTCAAATACTTCAATTGCTACCGTGAATAACGGTTTAGTAACTGCAGTTTCTGTTGGTGAGGCTGTAGTTATGGCGACAACAAATGATGGTCAATATACAGCATTATGCGAGATCTCAGTAAAGCAGCCGGTTACAAATATTACTCTGTCTCAATCGAATGCTACTTTGTATAGTGGTGAATCTGTACAGTTGAGTGCGACTGTATCTCCATCACAAGCATATAACAAAGTTTTAAAATGGACTAGTTCCAATGACCAGGTTGCTACAGTCTCAAATGATGGATTTGTTCGCGCTATAAAAGCCGGCTCTGTAAATATTACTGCGTCTTCAACAGATGGCTCAAATGTCTCTGCCGTTATGAGTTTAAAAGTATACCAACACGTTACTGGCATATCATTTAGCAATGCCAGGGAGCAGATCGTGATGGGAGAAACTAAACAGTTGAATGTAACACTATTCCCCATTGACGCAACTGATAAACGGGTGCAGTGGATGAGCTCCGATGAAAACATAGCTATTGTTGATGATTATGGTGTTGTTGAAGGGAAATCGAACGGCAAAGCAAAGATAACAGCGACTTCCGTAGATGGTAACTATCAGGCATCATTAGATGTAGAAGTAACATTTTTGACTCAACCTGAGAATCTTGCCCTATCCGTTCAGAAAGACGGTACGCGTTATTATGTGACAAAGGAGATGTTTTCTTTGGCTGACTTGAATGACTATTCGATAGAGGGGCTCTGTGTGATTGGAAAGACGAATGAATCAGTTGGTGGAATTGTTTCCGGGATGAATCCCGATTCTAAATTTATACTTCGCCTTGCCGATCAAGGATATGATCTTGCTCCAAATAATGCAAAGAAACGGCTCCCTAGTACATCTGTTACAGTAGTTTTTGAATATACTTTTGCTAATGCGCATAATGCGCCGACATATGCTCAGGCATCAGAAATAATCAATAATTTCTCTGCAATTAACGAGGCTATGGTCTATTTCGGCGGCAAGGCTTTGTCCAGTACAACTTGTTATTGGACATCGCACAGTGTTAATCAAAGGTACTATTATTTTAAAAACGGAGTCATCACTTATTATACTGACGCAAGTAAAAAGTGTCATGTGCGCCCAGTGGTAGCTACTCTATGAGAATGTGTGAGCGCAGAAGTTGTTGACTAAAATTAGGGCACGTGTATAATTACAAGCAACTTAAATGTTTACAAAATCAATCCATGTTATGCAAAGATCGATTGGTTCTTTAATTCTTAAATTTGTTTTCTTTCCATGCTTTTTGATGCTAAGCGGCTGCATGGGTCAACTATTTGAGAACGAAGACTCAACGCATATTTCAGCGCCGAGAGGACTAAGGACTTCAGTGTCGGGATAAATTATTACGCTTTATTGGAATCCGGTATCTAACGCCAGCCAATACAATGTGTATTATTCTCAATCGTCTTCCAACGGACCATGGGATTTTGCGGGTAGTACTTATGATACTTTAATTGACCTCACGGCATATTCGACGGGGACATTTTATTTCGTCGTTACAGCTGTAAATGAAAATAATCTAGAAAGTTCATATTCCTCTTCAACCTACTGCACCATTAAAGGGAACAGTGGTGGAAGCGGAAGTGGCGGCGGAGGAAACAGTGGCGGCGGAGGAAACAGTGATGGCGGAGGAAGCAGTGATGGCGGAAATGGCGGCGGCTCAACAGTTTCAGCGCCTCCTGCGCCAACGGGGCTTACAGGTTCACGTCAAGGGCCGGCAATGTATCCGTATGTATATTTGAGCTGGAATTATGTAAGCGGTGCAGACAATTTCATTATCTACCGTTCTACATCCGCAAATGGTTCGTATTCAAAGATAGGGACATCGTATTCGTGCTCATTCAGCGATGAGAAGTGTAAAACCGGGAACAATTATTATAAAGTCGCTGTCCAGAACTCGGCTGGCATAAGCCCGAAAAGCGATTATTGTTTGGTATCTATAAGCAATGATTCTTATGCGCCGGATTTCGCATCAATCAAAGGCTCTGCTTCTGGGAATAAACTTACTTTCAGGTGGAAAGCCGAATCCGGTACGGGATATGGGGCGCCGGATAAAGTTACGCTGTCCTATTATCTTAACGTAACAGAATGGGATCGTCAGCTACAAACTAAAGAGTTTACAGGCTCGCAAGCCTCTTCCGGATCATATAGCTTCAGCGATTGTAGATATATGATGGATTCATACAATAAAGTTCAAGTCCAGTTTACCATCTCCAATGGCAATGGTCAAAAATCTTATACTGTAACATACTATAACGGCTATTTTTCCGGGACATTCTAAGCGGGCTCACAGTAACCGCAATTAGTAAGCGCAAATAGAAAGACGGGGAAAACGCCGGAATGCATGTCCACTGCCGCAACGGTCAATGGTTTCTTCATTGTGGTCATGGCGCAAAATAGCTGAAAAAGCGTCAGGTAAATTTTGATATTGAGGTAGTATTTACTACTTTTGTGTATTACAAGTCTGCACACCGTAGTACCTTGAGTCTACAAAGCGAGTTAGGTTATATCGTACCTGACTCGCTTTGTGCATTAATACGAATAAATATATTTTGTAAAAGTAAATAATTTTATACCTTTGTAAATATAAAGCCAGGCTATGAAAAAGTATAAGGTTAAACAGGTCATTGAATTGCTTTTGGCTGATGGATGGAAATTGGATAGAATGAAAGGAGATCATCGGCAGTTTATAAATGATAATAAGCCTGGTACAGTTACTGTGAGCGGCAAGCTAAGCGATGATCTGAGTCAGTTTTTATTGAACAGCATCTGGAGACAGGCAGGATGGAAATAGTAAGAAAGATTATTATGTCAAAGCTTATAATAAACATTGATTGGATGGACCATAATTTTGGTGCCGTCCCCCAGGATGAATCTATCGCTTGCGTTGCTACCGGCAAGACGCTCGAAGAAACCGAGCATGCCATAGTAGAGGCGCTTCGTTTTCATGTTGATGGGATTAAGGCTCGCGGGGAGGACGTTCCTGCATCTCTACAAGGGACATGGGAACCGGAATTCGTTCTGACAACCAGGGCTCAGTTACGGTATTCAGACAACTATATCACGCGCAAGGCTCTATCCCGCGAGACCGGCATCAATGAGCAGCAGTTGTGTCACTATGCAACAGGTCTTAAGACGCCTCGTCCGGCGACGCGCAAAAAGATAACTGATGGCATAAAAGCAATCAGCCGGCGCCTGTCTTTTATTCTCTGATTGGCTTGGCTTCACGATTGATCCCATGTCATTCTCCGTATCACAAGGAACTTGAGAAGCCGATTGTGGAGCCGGGGCTGGAGTATTTCGTTTTCTCTGGTCATTATTGTTTGGATTTACGGCTCAATTTCCAATTATTTGAGCCGAAAACCACATTTTTATACTAAGAATTGAGCCGAATCGGTGAGTAAGGTTTCAGCCCCTTGGACCTGAATGAACAGAATTCTCTTTGCTGTGGGCGGAATAATTGTTATTTTTGAAAGCCGACATGAAAATGCTTTCATTCATAGCGAAAGCTGCCGCCTGTGCAGCTGCACTGCTTGCCTTCTGCTGCAAACCGGAGGACCCGGCGGCGGTCACGTACCTGGTGCCGGAGTTCAACGGAGTCGAGGTGGACGAAAGCGTGCCGGGCAGTGTAAGTTTTATATGCAGCGTGAGCTCCATGACTCAACTCTCGGAATATGGCATGTACGTTACTCCCGGTGGATCAACTGCCGGCACCCCGGCGGAAGGCAGACGTATCGAGGGGCGTCGCCTCTCCGACAGCTCCTTTGCCGTCAGTCTGCAGAACATTCTCGGCGGTGCTACGTATTCCTGCAGTTTCTTCATTGGCAACGGTCGCATGGAGGTGCTATCGGAGCCTGTAGTCTATTATGCTCCCCGGCCAGCCGACCGGCAAAGACCTATGCGCCTTAAAGTCCGCACGTCCGAACAGGGACTCGTGAGCCTTCCGTTGCGAGGCGAGATAGAATGCCTCATCGACTGGGGCGACGGAACCAAAGACCAAGTGACGGCTGATTACGGCTACGGATATCTTTCAAACGGTAATGTGTCTCACAGCTATGCCGCACAGGGCGAATATGAAGTGAGCGTAAGCGGCTCGGTAACGGCGCTGTCATCCGTCGGCCTGTCGGTACCCGACTGTGTGCTGGCCGTTCTTGACTGGGGCGAAACCGGTCTTGAAGACCTCAGCTGCGCCTTCCTCGGGCAGAAGAATCTGGACTCGGTAGCCGACCCTGACGAAGATGACCTGGCAAATGTGGCATCCGTCCGCGAGGCTTTCAGTGAAACGGCGCTTGCCGGAATTCCTGCCGGGCTGTTCGACGGCTGCCCTGCAGATTGCGACTACACCCGCGTATTCGCAGAATGCGAACGCCTGACTTCCATACCGGAGGCCTTGTTCCCTCAGGCTGTGAACCTTACCCAGTGTTTCAGCGGCTGCACGGCGCTTGAATCGCTCCCCGAAAAACTGCTGCAGGACGGAAGGTTCCTCAAGATGCTCCAGGAAACCTTCGCCGGCTGCACCTCACTCGCGGTCATTCCCGAAGGGATATTCTCCGGTTGTCCCGACCTCGAACGCATGGTCTCGACGTTCAGGGGCTGCACGGCTCTGAAATCCGTTCCGGCCTCTTTGTTCGACGCAAACCGCAAACTATCCGTCATCGAAGGGCTGTTCATGAATTGCAGCTCGCTCTGTTGCGAGTCTCCATATACCGTTACGGATGGCACGAAAGTCCATCTTTATGAAAGGGAGAACTGCCCGGATACATTCAACCGGATAGAAAGCGGATATCTTTCTTTCTTTGGCTGCACCGCAGTCACCGATTACTCCTCTTTACCCATCAACTGGAAAAAACCCTGACATGGAAAAGAAAGACATACCGGAATTACAGGCGATACTGATCGAAGTCGAAAAGAAATACGGCCGCCCGCTCGAATGTACGAATGATTTCCGTACGCTTGCCGCGCTGCTGGAATATGAGTGCAAGGATGTTGTTTCCGTATCTACACTCAAACGTCTCTGGGGTTATGTTTCCCAGCAGACAACCCCCAGGGAATCTACTCTTGACGTCTTGTCGCGCTTCATAGGATATAAGGACTTCTCATCTTTCCGTCTTGCTCAGTTCGGACGGCAGGAGGATTCGTCCGGTTATATCGATGAGTCTTTCATATCTGCGAAGGATGTGCCGGAAGGCGGCATTATGGTATTGTGCTGGGCTCCCAACCGCATGATAAGAATCCGCAAGGAGGCGGAAGGACAATGGCTGATTGTAGATAGCTATAATTCAAAGCTGCAGGCGGGAGACCGTTTCGAGGCAGGATGCTTCTTTAAGGGCTTGCCCCTTTTCCTCCCGGCAGTTATCAGGGGCGACAGGATCCTGCCGTCGTATGTGGCAGGAAAAAAGGAAGGCCTCAGCAAAGTCTCAATCGAGGGCTCCCTTAAATAAGTCGCTGGCCTGCTGAAATATATGGTCTGCCTCTTCTTTTGACGTCTTAGCCTTTGCCGGCTTGGGCATGGTGCTCTGTCGTATGATTATTACGCTGTCCCGTGGAGCCTCCGGGATCGTATCCGCTACAGCAGGTGTGGGAACTGCAGCGGCAGATGTGTCGGGGGTACCGGTCTTGCCTTTATTAATGACGAGAATTCCAGCTACAAACAAGATTAGCAATGCGCTCAGAAGGATATACGGCCATGTCGGACGCTTTAACAGGGCTTCTCGCGCCTCCTGTACGTTCCTGTAGCGACGGGATGGATCTTTTGATATACATTTTTCAAGGGCCCTTCTGTATCGTGCCGGACTCATTTCGCGAAGCACGGTTCCCAAGGACCATAGATCGCTTCTTACGTCGGCTGCACTGCCGGCCATAACTTCCGGGGCTATGTAACGCACTGTGCCGGCTCGTGATTTCAGCAAGGCCGAGGAACTGCTGTCTGCAAGGCCGAAATCTATCAGTTTTGCAGTGTGCCCGTCGTGCGTAATCATTATGTTTGACGGCTTGATGTCCCGGTGAAGGGTTTGCCTGCTGTGAATATAGGAAATGGCGTCGCAGAGTTCTCCTGCGAGTTTGCGGAAAGCCTTGTCGTCAAGATGTCCGCCCTGAAGGAATTCACTCAAGGGCATCCCGTCTATCCATTCCATCTCTATGCAGTTGCCAAGGCCTTCGATGAAGGTGTACTGGTAAGTTTCGCGTATTCCCGGGTGACGCAGCGGATAGCCTATTTCGAATTCTTTCTTGAGCATGGCCTCCTGGAGCGCCTGCCCGCGCCACTGCGGTTTAAGGCATTTGAAAATGCGGAATTGGCCGGCTCTCTCGCCCCGGTACAGGGCGCAGAATCCATCCTGAGAATCATGGATAAGGGTGAATGTAGAAAGGTCGGCGCCGCCAAAAGGGGTTGCCGTTTCCAAAAAGCTTGAAATGTCCTCGTCCATAACGCAAAAATAGTTATTTTTGTACTGATGAACAAGTCTCTGCGCCTGTTGCTCTTCTTGCTGTTCCTGTTAGGGGGCCGGCAGGTGCTTTGTGGCCAGGCGCCGGCTTCTACCGATTGGGACGAGCTGCTTGACCGTTTTGAGCGTATCTGCGCCATGAGCCTGCAAGTCAAGGCTTCAGGCAATGCGGACGCCGACCTTACTCCATTACTTGTTGAACTTGACGCTCTTAGAGGCGAATTCAAGTATGCATCAGACCGCATGCCGGCTGCCGCACGCCGCCGTTATGAGGCCATACGCAAGATGTATTATAGCGGAAAGGTTTCCGACACCCGCGTTGCAAGGCTCCCTTCAGAGCTTCCGGAACTCCGGCCTTTACCACCGGCGCTCACAAAAACTGCGGCTCCGCAGGCCGTGTTTTTTCCCGGAACTCCTCCTTCTCCGCTGTATCACGTCTGCCTGTCTGCGTCGTCAATCGTACTTCCCGAATTGTCGGGCGGACTAATGGCTGAATATCTTGGCAGAAAAATAGGAGGGTATGTCGCGTTCCGCAGCAACTTCAGCAATCATAACATATCTTATAGTGCATTGTCCGACGGCACCAGTGCTGACGGGCCGGTTTGGACGAGCGGCAACAGCGCCGTCGATCGGTTTTTCATCACGGCTGGCCCGGCAGTGAGGCTCGGAAGCTGGATTTCCGTGTACGGCGGCCTGGGATATGGCTCGCGCCGCCTTTGCTGGGAAGACCCGGATGGCAATTGGATGAAGGTAAGCGATGCCAGCCTCAGCGGCTTTTGTGCCGAATTGGGAGTCGCTGCGCATCTCGGACGTTTCGTGCTGTCTGCCGGCTGTCTGTTTCTCCCTGCAAGTTATGGCGGCCTGACTATGTCTGTTGGATACAGTTTCGGACGTTTCTATTAGTCAACCCCCGGGTGCCACAGAGCCGGATTTGCACCCGGACTGTTCAGGCTTATCAATATCGCCGCTAGAAAATATCGACGTACCTGTACCACTGGTCGAGGTGGATGAACTGGAATTCCTCCTCGTTCTGGTGGAGCACGAAGCAGTTGATACTTTCGGGAGAATTCTTTGCCAGGAAGATGTTTACGGCGCCGTTGCCGTCGAAGGCGATGGTGACGACATCGGGAATGCCGTACTTGCCTTCGTCATCGACGTTCCACACGCCAGAGTCTTCGAACTCCGATTCTATCTCGGTGGTAAGGCTGCCATGGGCGATGATTTCGCCGCGGCATTGCCACACGAAACTCACCATCGCCTGGTGGTTGACATGCTCGTATTCAACAATGTCGAGCTCTCCGTTGCCGTCGCGCAGCCAGGCTGCCTTGCGGCTGTACATGACAGGGCGGCCCGTACGTTTGCTCATCGCTTTCTCCACCCAGCCCGGTGCGGAAACTTCCTTCTCGGGGAACTTCCAGCGCCCGAAGGCGGGGAAGGTGTGATACGCTACGAACATGGGATCCGCTATGATGACCTCGATTTCGCCGGCATCGTAGCCGCGGAACATCTTGGCTATTTCCTCTTTTTCAGACAGGAGGGTGTAGAAAAGACCCCTGGTGTTGTCGAAGTCCTGATCGACGCGGCCTTCACGCTTACTCTCGTCGGCAGTCGTGTCGCCGCTCAGTACTGCGGGTGCGAGGTTCTGCTTGAAGACCACCCACTGGTTCTTGCCCGCCGGGCTTACGAAATCCTGGAAATAGGGGATTGCGAAGCGGCTCCTGCTCTTGTCGGGATAGGCGAAGTAAGGCATGGGAAGCTCGTTCCAGAAGTAGGGTATCTCGGTGTACGTCAGGGCTCCGGGGGCTATGGACTGGGATTCGTCGTACAGTTCCACCTGCGTGAGTGCGCGGGAGAACTTGAAGGCGTCCGCTTCGATGCCCTTTACGGGATACATGCGTCCGAAAGGACCCTTGACTGACTGCGGGAGGCTGACCTTCCCGGTGTAGATGCCGCCCGCTGCCAGCATGCAGCCGCTGCCGTCGGCACTGACCCTGTACATGTAACCTTCGGGGGTAACGAATACCGAGTCGTCGCGGCGGTAGTAACCGTCGGGACTGAGGCTGGAGTAAGAATATTCTCCTCCGCCGGTATCTTCGGTTATGCTTATGGTGCCCTCCATCGGTACGCCGTCTTCGACCTCGGGGTAGAGGTTGAGAGTTATGTTGTACTGCGACTCGGGTGCATGCCAGACGAACTTGCCGTCGCGAAGGCTTACCGTGCCGTCCTGGGTGTCGTAGAGCACCTCCATCCTGGTGCCGTCTATACTCTTGACTATCAGCAGGAATTCGGCCTCGGACGGGCTAACCGGGACAAGGTAGAGGTCGCCGGCTTTCTCGTCGGGAGTTTCCATCTTGTAGTGGCCGCCCCAGTCCTGGGCGGCGAGGGTGATGCTGGCGGCGAGAAGACCGCAGGCAAGGGCGAAGCGTTTCATAATCAACCTATTTGGGAACCGTTGTTCAGTACTTCGGCAGGGGTGACGTAGCGCATCGTGCCGTCGCCCTGTTTGGCCATGAGTATCATGCCGTGGCTCTCTATGCCGCGTATGACCCTGGGCTTGAGGTTTGCCAGGATGCATATCTGCTTGCCCAGCATGTCTTCGGGGGAGTAGAATTCGGCTATGCCGGATACGATGACGCGGCGGTCGATGCCGGTATCGATGGTGAGCTTGAGGAGCTTGTCGGTCTTGGGGACGCGCTCGGCCTCCAGTACGGTGGCGGTGCGTATGTCCATCTTCTCGAAGTCCTCGAAGGTACATTCTTCCTTCTGCGGGGCGACTTTCTTCGCCTCCTCCGCCTTGCGGGCAACCTCGATGCGTGCGCGTGCCTCGTCGAGTTTGGCGAGCTGGGCGTTGATAGCGTCGTCTTCAATCTTTGCGAAGAGCAGTTCGGGCTCTCCTATGGCGTGTCCTGCGGGAATAATCTGGGGGCGGCCGAGGATTTCCCAGTCGAGGCGCAGTTCTCCGGGAGCGGCGGCGGGAACTTCTCCGCTTACGGTATGCAGCGCGCAGCCTTCGCCGGCCTTGTAGGTATTGACGGTCTGACGCTCGCCGACCCTGTGGTCGGAACCGGCAAACAGCGTGACTCCCAGCATTCTGCGCAGTCTTTCGGCCGCAAAGGGAGTAAACGGCTCGAAGGCGATGGCGAGGTCGGCGCAGATCTGGATGCAGATGTTGAGGATGGTCGCCGTGCGGTCGAGGTCGGTTTTTGCAACCTTCCAGGGCTCGGTGTCGGAGATGTATTTGTTGCCCGCCCGGGCTATGCCCATGGCATCGCGCAGGGCCTCTCTGAAGCGGAAGGCCTCGAGGTTCTTCTCCATGGATTCCTTGAGGGCGGGAATCTCGGCCATGACTTCCTTATCGACGTCCGAGAGGGGCCCGCAGGCGGGTACCTTGCCGCCGAAGTACTTGTGCGTGAGCACGACGGCGCGGTTGACGAAGTTGCCGAAAATTGCCACCAGCTCGCTGTTGTTGCGGGCCTGGAAGTCTTTCCAGCTGAAGTCGTTGTCGGCCGTCTGAGGGGCGTTTGCGGTCAGGGTGTAACGCATTACGTCCTCCTTGCCGGGGAAGTCCTGCAGGTATTCATGAGCCCATACCGCCCAGCCGCGCGAGGTTGAAATCTTGTCGCCCTCGAGGTTGAGGAATTCGTTGGCAGGCACGTTGTCGGGAAGGATGTAGCCGTCGCCGTATGCCTTGAGCATGGCGGGGAATACGATGCAGTGGAAGACGATGTTGTCTTTGCCTATGAAGTGTACCAGCCTGGTATCCTGCGACTTCCACCACTTCTCCCAGCTCTGGGGCAGCAGCTCGCGGGTGTTCGAGATATATCCGATGGGGGCGTCGAACCATACATAGAGCACCTTGCCCTCGGCTCCTTCTACGGGCACGGGCACGCCCCAGTCGAGGTCGCGGGTTACGGCACGGGGCTGCAGACCGCCGTCCAGCCAGCTCTTGACCTGGCCATATACGTTGGAACGCCATTCCTTGTGGCCCTCGAGTATCCACTGCGAAATCCACTGTTCGTAGTCCTGCAGCGGCAGGTACCAGTGGGTTGTCTTCTTTTTGACGGGAGTGGCGCCGCTGAGCTTGGAACGGGGATTTATGAGTTCCTCGGGGCTGAGGGTGCTGCCGCATTTCTCGCACTGGTCGCCATAGGCTCCTTCGTTGCCGCAGCGGGGGCATGTTCCCACGATGTAACGGTCTGCAAGAAAGGTTTTTGCCTCGGGATCATAGTATTGCTCGCTCTCGCGGGTCACGAATTTGCCGTCGTCGTAGAGCTTGCGGAAGAACTCCGACGCGCCCTCGGCGTGCACCTGCGAGGAGGTGCGGCCGTAGATGTCGAAGTTGATGCCCAGGGATGTGAAGGAATCCTTGATGATCTTGTGG
This sequence comes from Bacteroidales bacterium UBA4284, assembly GCA_002395925.1. The sequence goes on along the minus strand of DGVM01000051.1, from coordinate 18,478 downwards.
TAGCGGTCCACTATGTCCTGCGGCGTGCATCCCTGCTCGCGGGCCTTGATGGTAATGGGTACGCCGTGTTCGTCGGAACCGCAGACGTAAAGCACGTCGCGGCCTCTCATGCGGAGGTAGCGTACATATATGTCGGCGGGCACATAGACGCCCGCCAGGTGGCCGATGTGCACGGGGCCGTTGGCGTACGGCAGTGCGCAGGTTACGAGTGTTCGTTTTGTATTCATTATTCTATTCTGGTTTTTCTCTTCCGATTTTCTGGTTGATACGGCGTTGTGCGGCCTGCAGCTTGAGCATTTCCTGCATAATCGCAAGCTGTGCGTCGGCATCGGCGCCGGCAAGCGAACGCCTGAGGGTGTCGAGCCTGTCCTGTACGCGGCGCTCGGCATATACCATGATCGCCTTCGGGACGCCCATCACGAGGAAGGTCGTACGGCTGGTCAGAGCCGCCTCGAAAGCTCCCACGGTCAGCTGGTACTTCTCCGTGGAGAAGCGCGATGCCAGGTCGGCGATCACGCGGTCCTCACCGTCGAGGAGGGCCTTGACGATCGATGCCTGGTCCAAACCGCCGTCGTACAGCGACATGTAGGCGTCGTACAGTTTGCGGTATGCCGAATTTGCAAAGACGGTGCCGTCGTCGTCGAGCGCCTCCCGGATGAACTGGGCTACAGTGGGCTTCTCGTCCTCGCTGCCGGAATAGTAGGGCGAATCAGTCTCGAAATCGAGCGCTTCGCGGCCATAGCTGAGCAGGAAATACAGCAGGTCCCTCTCTGCCGGGGCCAGGGTGCGGTTCTCTTCGAACTGCTCCTGAGGCAGACGGACTGCAGGCGTAACTTCCACCGTGGGCCCGTCCGTGGGAGCGTCCGCCGGCTCCTGACGACGGCTGCGTTCCCTTTCGCGCAGGGCGTCTTCCTGCTTGCGGCGGCGTACGCCCGAGATGCGCTCAAAGAGTATCGACGATTCGATGCCGAAGCGCAAAGCGACCGTATCTACATATACAGAGCGCTTTACGGGGTCTGGAATCTGGGCTATCGTGTCTGCTATGTCGTTGATGAGTTCCGCTTTCTTGAGAGGGTCGGAACCGGCCTCGGACAGCAGCAGGTCGGTCTTGAATTCTATGAAGTCGCGCTCGCCGGCTGCGATGTAGTCCTGAACCTCCTGCAGCGTGTGGCTGCGGCCGAAGGAATCGGGGTCTTCGCCATCAGGAAGCAGTACGATCTTGACGTTGAGCCCCTCCTGCAGCACGAGCCCGAGGCCGCGCAGTGCGGCATGTATGCCGGCGGAATCGCCGTCGTACATTATGGTGACGTTCTCGGTGAACTTGTGGATGAGGCGTATCTGCTCGACGGTGAGGGACGTACCCAGGGATGCGACGACGTTGGTGATGCCGAGCTGATGCAGGGTGACCATATCGACGTTGCCCTCCACCAGTATGCATTTGCCGCTGCGCGAGATTTCGCTCTTGGCGAACCATATTCCCAGCAGCTGGCGGCTTTTGACGTATATCTCCGTCTCTGGGGAGTTGACGTATTTGGCGGGGTTGTCGGCATGAAGGGTACGGCCGCTGAATGCCAGCACCCGTCCGCTTACCGAGTGTATGGGGAACATCACCCGCTCGCGGAACTTGTCGACGACGCTTCCGTCCTCGCGCTGCACGGCAAGGCCGGCGGCAAGCAGGTATTCGAGCTTGTATCCTGCAGCCTTAGCGGCGTCGATGAGTGCGGTGCGGCCCGACGGAGCCCATCCCAGGCCGAAACGGCGTATGGTTTCATCCTCCAGTCCGCGGGAACGCAGGTAGGCGTAGCCCACCGAGCGGCCCTCCGGCGTCTGGAGCTGGTCGGCGAAGAATTTCTGGGCGAATTCGCTCACCAGCAGAAGGCTCTCTCGGCGCTGCCGGCGCTCAATCTCTTCTGCGGATTCTTCCTCTTCGACTATATCTATCTTGTACCTGGAGGCAAGGTAGCGGAGCGCCTCCACGTAGGAGCTGTGCTCGTGCTCCATTACGAAGCCAACGGCCGAACCGGACTTGCCGCAGCCGAAGCATTTGTATATCCCCTTTGCGGGGGACACGTAGAACGAGGGTGTCTTCTCGTTGTGGAAAGGACAGCAGGCCACATAGTTGGCACCGCGGCGCTTGAGCGTCACGAAGTCTCCTACGACTTCTTCTATACGTGCGGTGTCGAGGATGAGGTTTACTGTTTCCTGGGGTATCACGAAGCTATCTCGCAGAGGAATTTGATGCGCACCAGGCGGATTTCCATTTCGTCGTAGTCGGAACCGAGCTCGTTTATGGCATCGGCTACGGAATCGGAAGCCGCCTCGTCCCGGAAGTAATCGTAGATTTCCTGTACGATTTCTTCGTCGAAGTTGGCGTCGATGTAATAATCGAGGTTGAGCTTGGTGCCGGTGGATACTATAGCCTCTATCTCGGTCATGAGCTCATCCATATCGAGCCCCTTGGCTTCGGCTATGTCTTCCAGGGACATGCCCTTGTCGATGCTCTGGATTATGAAGATCTTGTTGGCCGATTTGCTGGGTACGGACTTTACGACGAAGTCGTCGGGACGGATGATTTCGTTCTCATCGACGTACTTGCGTATGAGGTTGACGAATTCGGTGCCGAACTTCTTGGCCTTGCCTTCTCCTACGCCCTGGCAGCCCCGGAGTTCCTCGAGGGTGATGGGGTAGAGTATGGACATGTCTTCCAGTGCGGGGTCGCCGAACAATATCCAGGGCTGGAGGCCGAGCTTGCGGGCGAGGTCGCGGCGCAGGTCCTTGAGCATGGAAAGCAGCACGGGGTCGCCCGCACCGCCGCCCTTCATCATCGCCGATGCTGCGGCCGCGGCTTCTTCGTCCTCCTCTTCTTCGGGGCCGTTTCCGGCAAAAACCCTGTCTTCCACCATCATGAGAGCGTGGGGATGCTTAAGGAACTCGCGTCCTGCGTCGGTTACGTCGATGTGGCCATAGCTTTCGATTTCCTTTTCGAGGAAATGGAGTATGAGCCCCTGGTGGAGTACCGTGCACCAGAACTTCTCGCTGTGGTTCTTGCCGGCACCGAACAGCGGCAGGCTGTCGTGCTTGTAGGACTTGATCATGGCGTTGGAGACGCCGGCAAGTATGCAGGCCAGGTGCTCTATCTTGAAGTGCTCGGGGAGCATTTCAATGAGTTCGATGACCATCCGCATCTCCCTCCAGCCGTCGAAGGTGGGCTTGGGGTGCAGGCAGTTGTCGCACGAACCGCAGTTCTCCTCGGGATAATCTTCTCCGAAGTAATTGAGCAGCAGCTTGCGGCGGCACTGGTTCGACTCTGCATAGGCTACCACTTCGCCGAGCAGCTGGCGGTTGATCTCCTGCTCCGAGATGGGCTTGCCCTGCATGAATTTCTCCAGCTTTTGGATGTCTTTGTAGCTGTAGTAGGCGATGCAGCTGCCCTCCTTGCCGTCGCGGCCCGAGCGGCCGGTCTCCTGGTAGTAGCTCTCGATGCTCTTGGGTATGTCGTAGTGCAGCACGAAGCGTACGTCGGGCTTGTCTATGCCCATTCCGAAGGCAATCGTTGCCACTATCACGTTGATGTCCTCGCGCAGGAAGGCGTCCTGGTTCTCTGCGCGGGTCTTGGCGTCGAGGCCGGCGTGGTATGGACGCGCCTTTATGCCGTTGATGCACAGCAGCTGGGCGATCTCTTCCACCTTTTTGCGGGACAGACAGTACACTATTCCCGATTTGCCGGGATTCTGCTTGATGTACTTGATCATGTCGCGGTCGACGTCCTGCTTGTCCCGTACCTCGTAGTAGAGGTTGGGACGGTTGAAGGAAGACTTGAAGACCGCGGCGTCCTGTATTCCGAGGTTCTTTAGTATGTCGCTCTGCACCTTGGGAGTTGCGGTGGCGGTGAGGGCGATGATGGGGAGGCGTCCGATTTCGTCGATCAGGAAGCGAATCCTGCGGTATTCGGGACGGAAATCATGCCCCCATTCCGAGATGCAGTGGGCCTCGTCCACTGCGTAAAAAGAAATTTTGACTCCGCGCAGCAGCGCCACGTTCTCCTCTTTGGTGAGGGATTCCGGGGCTACGTACAGTATCTTTGTCTTTCCGCTCATAAGGTCGGAGCGCACGGTGTCGATCTGAACCTTGCTGAGCGAAGAATTAAGGAAGTGGGCGATGCTGCCCTCGCCCGCCTCGAAGCCGCGCAGCAGGTCAACCTGGTTCTTCATTAGGGCTATGAGGGGCGAGATGACTATGGCGGTGCCTTCCATCAGGAGGGCGGGTAGCTGGTAGCAAAGCGATTTGCCGCCGCCGGTAGGCATGAGGACGAAAGCGTCACCGCCGCCCAGAAGGTGGCGTATGATGCGTTCCTGGTCACCCTTGAAGGTATCGTATCCGAAGAAATCCTTGAGGGTCTTGTGGATGGTGGCGGAGTCTATGGACATCTGGACTTTAGTCTAAGGTGTGTATGGCAAGTCCGGAGCGAAGCTTGGGTTCGAACCAAGTTGTCTTGGGAGGCATTATCATACCGCTGTCGGCGATATTGAGGAGCTGCTTCATGGAGACGGGATAAAGGGCGAAGGCGACCTTCATGCCTGTCTCGTCGACTCGGCGCACGAGCTCTCCGAGGCCGCGTATGCCGCCCACGAAGTCGATGCGCTTGTCTGTGCGGAGGTCTTTGATGCCCAGTATCTTGTCGAGTACCAGGCGGGAGAGGATATCGACGTCCAGCACTCCGATGGGGTCGGAGTCGTCGTAGCGTCCGGCACGGGCCGTGAGGGAGTACCACCGTCCGCCGAGGTACATGCTGAAATTGTGCAGGCCGGAAGGCTTGCGGGGCTGCGTGCCGGTCTCTTCCAGCTCGAAGTCCTCCTGCAGGGCCTGCAGGAACTGCTCTTCGCTCAAGCCGTTCAGGTCTTTTACCACGCGGTTGTAGTCGATGATGTGCAGCTGGCTCTCGGGGAAGCAGACGGCCATGAAGTAGTTGTATTCTTCTTCTCCGGTGTGGTGAGGGTTCTGCGCCCTCTTTTCTGCGCCTACGCGAGCTGCCGCGGCGGTGCGGTGATGGCCGTCGGCCACATAGAAGGCGTCGATGCGGGAGCGGAAGATGGAGGTGATGCGCTCGATTGTGGCCTGATCGCGTATTACCCAGAATTCGTGGCCGAATCCGTTTTCGCAGGTGAAGGAGTATTCTGCAGGCTGCTTAACGGTCTGAGAAACTATTTCGTTGAGTTCCGCATCGTCGCGGTAGCTGAAGAAAACGGGCTCAATGTTGGCGTTCTGGATGCGCACGTGGATCATGCGGTCGTCTTCTTTGTCTTTGCGGGTGAGCTCGTGCTTCTTGATTATGCCTTTCTCGTAGTCCTCGGTGTGGGCGCAGAGCACCAGTCCGTATTGCGTGCGGCCGTCCATGGTCTGGGCATATACGTAATAGCAGGGCGCGCTGTCGCGTACCAGCCAGCCACGCTCCTGCCAGAGGCGGAAATTCTTTACGGCCTGGTCGTACACACGCGGGTCGTGGTCTTCCAGGATGGGGTCGAAGTCTATTTCGGGTTTGGTGATGTGCAGCAGTGATTTCTCTCCCGCCATGTTACGTGCCTCCAGGGAGTTAAGGACGTCGTAGGGAGGAGCGGCCACCTCCGTGACAATTGTGCGCGGGGGCCTTAGTGCTGCAAAAGGTTTTACTCGTACCATAGGAATCAGTTTTAATGTTTCCGAAGATACGGATTATTTTCGGAACTTGCAAGCCCCGCGCCTTAAGAGGCCGTATTCTGCAGCCCTGTCAGAAATCGATTTCCCCGCTGCGGTAGAAGTCCAGCAGGCGTGTCTGGTACAGGCACTGGAAGCGGGCCTGTATGTGCTCCGATTCGGCCTTGAGCCAGTTGTTCCTGGCGTCGTTGTACTCTGCTATTCCGGTTTTGCCGACTTTGTACTTCTCTTCCGTCAGCCGGTAGTGCTCGCGGGCGCTTTCGGCCGCCTGGCGGCTGCCGGTATAGCGGGCCTGGGAGTTCACGGCGTTGTAGTATGCCTGCTGAATCTCCTTGTAAAGAGACTTCTTGACGTTCTCGAGCTGTATCTGCTGGCCGCGGAAGTTGATCTGTGCGGAACGTACCTGGTCGCGTGTGGCGAATCTCTGGAAGATGGGGACCCTGAGCGACAGTCCCAGGTACTGGCTGAAGTTGTTGCTGAGCTGAGTCCACAGGTCGGCGGAAGGGGTCTTGGAATTGGTGTAATAGTTGGTGCCGAGGCCTCCGCTGAACGTAAGCGTCGGAAGATAAGCTCCTTTGGCCCTGGCAATGTTTACCTTGGCGTAGTCGAGGTTGAGCCTGGCGGCTTCGACAGCCGGCCGCTTTTCTACGGCCTCTTCGTATATGGCTTCGGGGCGCATGAGCAGGATTTCAGAAACATCGCTTATGTCGGGTACGACTATGCCGAAGCCTTCGGGAGAGGGGAGTTCCAGCAGCTGGCTGAGCTCCAGCGTCGCCATGTCCACATTGCCGGCTGCCTGTATTTCGCTCTGCCGGCTCTGGGCCAGGGTGGCCTGCTGGGCCGATACCTCCGCTGCGCTGACCTTGCCTGCAGCGAGCCTTTCCTTTATCTGCTCGAGCAACTGTTCGTCGTGGCCGGTCTGCTCCCGGGCTACCCGGAGAATCTCCTGATTATAAAGGATCTGGACGTAGGCCTGGGCAACCGCCACGCGTATGTCGTCCTTTGCCTTTTCCAGGTCTGCGGTCGCTGCGGCCAGGTTGAGCTTGCTGAGCTTGATGCCGTTGTTGATGTCGAAGCCCTGGAAGATGGTGACGTCTGTCCCCAGGCTGAGCGACAGGTTGGAGGTGTTGGAATTGGAGTAGGTGTTTTCTGCGGTAAGGCCTCGTCCGAACGATATGTTTTCGTTGGCCGAGCCAGATACGCCCGGCAGCCGGCGGCCTCTTGCGGTGCTCAGGTCCACCTCGCGCTGTTCCACCGTCAAGCTGCTCTGCTTTACGCTGAGATTGTTCTCCAATGCATAGTCGATGCAGTCCCTGAGGCTCCAGGGTGCCTGCTGTGCCGCTGCGCCAAGGCTGGCAAGTGCGGCGGCTGCGGAAATTATCAGGCGTCTCATCTTACTTTACGGGAATGATTATACGTGAGCCGCGTACCTTGTCGCCCTCGGAAAGTCCGCTGCGTATTTCTATGTTGAGGCCGTCGGACAGTCCTGTGGTGACGGCGGCCCGGCTGTACTCTCCGTCGGCGGTCTTGACGTACACGAAGGTGTCGTTGCCTTCGAACTCAAGGGCGCTCTCGGGGATGACCAGCACGCTGTCGGCCTTTTCGAGCACGATTTCCGCGTTGGCGCTGTAGCCGGAACGTATCATGTGCTCCGAATTGCCCGGAACGGCGGCTTTTATCTCAAACTGATTGGCGCCGTTGTTCTCTACTGCCTTGGGCGAAATGTACTCCAGGGAGGCCTCGGAGCTGTACTGGGGCAGCGCGCCTATGCTGATGTGCATGGGCATGCCTTCCACGAGCGAACCCACCTCGGTCTCGTCGATGTTGCCGTCGAAGATGAGGTCGGACATGTCGGCCACGGTGGCGACGGTGGTGCCGTCGTTCATGGTGTTTGCCTGGATGACGGAGTTCCCTACCTTGACGGGGATGTCCAGGATGAGCCCTGTTATGGTGGAGCGCACGAGGGTGGAGCTGCCGGTGGCGTTGCTCTTGGATACGCCGTCGCGGATTACCTCCAGCGACTCCTGAGCGGCGGCTTTCTCTTCCTTGGTCTGATTGTAGGCCTGCAGCACCTGGTCGTACTCCTCGTCGCTTACGAGCTTCTTGTCCCAGAGAGATTTCTCGCGTTCGTAGTTGGTCCGGGCCTGCTGAAGGTTGATGTCGGCCAGCCTCACGCGGGACTGTGCGCTGCTGAGCGAATTCATGTCGGGGATGACGCGGAGCTTTGCGATGATTTCGCCCTCCTTGACCTGCTGCCCGGCTTCTTTGTACAGCTCGGCGATGATGCCGTTGATCTGGGGCTTGACATTGACCTCGTTGCGGGGCTCAATCTTGCCGGTGACCACGGTGGTGCGGCTGATGCTGCCAAGTGCCGCTTCGAATTCCTGATATTCCACCTTCTGGGGGCGGGAATTCTTGAACAGGAATACGAAGGTTCCGATGAACAGGACTCCAATGAGTGCGAAAATGATGTACTTGAGTGCTCTTTTCATATAGGGTGCTTTGTTTTTATTCTTCTCTCATTGCATCTACGGGCTTGATGCTCATGGCCCTGGACGCCGGTGCGAGGCCCGCGATGACTCCGAGTACCATAAGCAGCAGGGCGGCCGCCACGGCAGTGCTGAAGCCTATCTGGAACTGCGCCGACATGTTGGGTATGTGGCTGACGATGGTCTGGGTGAGCCGCAGCATCTGTACGGCGAATACGATTCCCAGCGAGCCTGCGACCAGGGTGAGGGCTATGCTTTCCAGGATTATCTGGCTGAGGATGTCGCGGGGCGTCGCTCCTATCGCGCGCCGTATGCCTATCTCGGTGGTGCGTTCCTTCACCGTGACCATCATGATGTTGCTGACTCCGATGATGCCTGCGAGTATGGTGCCCAGGCCCACCAGCCAGATAAGGAAGTTGAGTCCCCTGAACAGGTTGTCCATAAGCGAGAACATCTGCTCCGTGTTGACCATGAAGACGGCCTGCTTGTCGGAAGGGTCGAAGCTGTGCGAACGGGCGAGAATCTGCCTCATGCGGTCTTCGAGCGAGCTCATGCTCACCCCGCTTCGGCCTGTGACGCACAGCAGGTCGATGTTTGAGCCCCGGTGGAACAGCTTCTGTCCCAGCGTGATGGGTATCGTGACGGCCTCGTCGGCGCTGCCGTTGATGCTTATGTTTCCGGAGTTGAAATCTACGCCTACCACCTGGTAGTACACGGCTCCGACCTTGATGAACTTACCGCATGGGTCTCCGCCTTCGGGGAAGATGCCTTCGTAGATGCGCTTGCCGATTACGCATACCTTGCGCTGACCGGCTACGTCGGCCTCGTTGAGGTACCGGCCGTAGCGTATCTTGGGCTCTTCTATCTTGCTGTAGTCAGCCTTGATGCACTTGACGTTGGCGTTGACGCTGTTAGTCCCGTTGATGGCCGTCTGGCCCCATGCCGAAATGACGGGGGTCACCGTTTCCAGTTCCGGAACCATCATCTTCATCCTTTCCACGTCGGTGTAGTTGAGGCTCCAGTAACGTCCTCTCTTGTAGCCGTGCCATGGTTTTGTGGTGGAGCTGGAGAACATTATGGTGGTGTTGGTGGCGAACCCCTCGAAGTTTTTGGTAACCAGCTGTTTGAGCCCGGCGCCGCCGCCTATGAGGAAAAGCAGCATGAATATGCCCCAGAACACGCCGAAGCCCGTAAGCAGGCTGCGGCTGCGGTTGCGTACGAGCGAATCGGCAATCTCGCGGTATGAATCGATGTCGAATTTCATTCTGCGCGGAGGGCTTCTATGGGTCTGACTCTGGCTGCCTTGCGGGCCGGGAAGAGCCCTGCCAGGGAGCCTGCGACTATCAATACTATCGTGGCTTCTATTGCGACGTCGAGACCCACTGTGGGGTTGACGAGCATGGAGATCTGGTTGTCCATCACGGAGACCGTGGACTGCCCGAGGGTCTTGTCGAGCAGCTGGCAGACGAGCATTCCCAGGAACATGCCAAAGTATCCGAATACTGCCGTTATGGTGACGCTTTCTGCCAGTATGAGTTTTGTTATGTCCCAGGGCTTGGCGCCGATGGCCTTGCGTATTCCGAATTCGTGGGTGCGCTCCTTAACCGTGATGAGCATGATGTTGCTTACGCCGACTATGCCGCCCAGCAGGGTGAAGAGGCCTATTATCCACAGGGCGACTTCTATGATCGAGGATACCGTGTTCATCTGGAGATTCTGGGTGAAGCGGTTCCATATCCACAGGGCGCGGGTGTCGTCGGGGGCGGCGCGATGGCGGAGGTTGACCGCCGCACGCAGGTCGGCCTCGAAGTCCTGATTGGCCTTTTCCGTATTCAGTCCATGGAAAGTGAAGGTAATGTCGTCGATGTCTTCCCCTTTCTTGTAGATGGTCTTGATGGTGGAGAAAGGTGCCGCCAGCATGTTGTTGCCGCGCATGCGGTCCGACTTGGTGATTCCAACCACCAGGTAGGAGAAACCGCCCACCTTGATGTGTTTGCCGAGCAGCTCGCCGGCAGGGACATTGTCGGGCAGGAGGGCCTCTGCCGTATTCTGGGGAACCACCACCACCTTTCTCTGCGCGGCTATGTCCTTTTCGTTTATGTAGCGGCCGCAGAGAAGTTCGATTTTTTCCATCTTGAGGCGTTCGGGGTAGTTGCCCTCGATGTTCACGGATGTGCTCTTTTTACCGTAAACCGCTGTGCCGCTGGTGCTTACAGTGGCGATTACATCGTCTATATTGTCGCTGAAGGTATCGCCGCCAATGAGGTCTATGTCTTTGTCGTCGATGCTTATCCAGCGTCCTTCCTTGAGCCCGTCATAAGGCTTTGAAGTCCTTCCTCCGCCAAGCATCATGGTGTTGCTGGCAAAGCGGTCGCCTCCCTGCATGAAAGAATTCTGCAAGCCGTTGCCGGCTCCCAGGAGGACTATCAGCATGAATATTCCCCACGACACCGCAAAACCGGTGAGGCTGGTACGCAGCTTGTTGCGGCGTACGCTCTCCCATATTTCGGTGAAGATGTCTTTCATTTCATTATCGTGGCTGTGCCGAATGCTGAGGCGCTGTGCAGGCGGTTGTCTTGGATTTCTCTTATTATGCCGTCTTTGATGTGGATTATCTTGTCGGTGCAGTTGGCTACTCCGCTTTCGTGGGTCACCACGATGATAGTTACTCCTTCCTCCCTGTTGAGGCTGGTCAGCAGTTGCATAACCTCTTCGCTGGTTTTGGAGTCCAAGGCTCCCGTAGGCTCGTCGGCAAGGAGGATTTTCGGCCCGGTAATCAGGGCGCGTGCTATCGCCACCCTTTGTTTCTGGCCGCCGGACATTTCGTTGGGATAGTGGTGGGCCCAGTCGGCGAGACCGAGTTTTTCCAGGTACTGCATTGCCATGGAGTGCCGTTTGCTGCGGCTTACTCCCTGATAGAACAAAGGCAGTTCGACGTTCTCGACGGCGGTTTTGAAGCCTATCAGGTTGAAGGATTGGAAAATGAACCCGATGAGGCGGTTACGATAGTCGGCGGCTTGTTTTTCGCTCAAGCCTTTTATGAGCTTGCCGTCTATGCGGTATTCGCCGGTGTCGTAGTTGTCCAGGATTCCCAGTATGTTGAGAAGAGTGGACTTGCCGGAACCGGACGCTCCCATGATGGACACGAATTCCCCTTTGTCTATGGAGAGATTAATGCCCTTGAGCACGTGGAGCGGCTGTCCGTTGTTGTATGTCTTGTTGACGTCCTGTAGTTCTATCAGCATAGCCCTTTTTTACTGCAAAAAACAATCCAAGAACAACTTGAATGTCTTAACGCCATAATCAATATGGTCTGTTTCTCCGCTCTCGCTTCGCTCGGACCCTCCCACGCCTTCGGCGCGGGGCCCTCCCGCTACATGCGCGGGTGCATACGGCTGCGAAACAGACCATACTGATTATTGGCTCCCGCCTTCAATAATTATTATATAATTGCTGGTAAACAAACGAAAAGACGGTGGAAAGGCACCGTCTTTATTTGCTTCTACCGTTTTGAGTCGTTTAGATTTTGTCGCGCACCAGGAAGTAGTAAACCACGAGGCCGATCCAGCTGAAGGAGAGCACTGCTATGGAGAGAACTATCTTCCAGAGGATGCTGAGTTTGGGTTTCTTGATGATGTCCAATACGCACCAGATGGAAGCGATGAGACCTACGATGTAAACTATTGTTGGTAACATGATATTTGATGATTTAGAATAATGTCGGTTCTTCGAAAATGAGTTCTATGGGCTCGTCGGCGGTTTCGGGGATGCGGATTTCTTTGCCGCGGATATCTTCTGCGACCTCGGCGGTTTCGGGGATGTCCTTATCTTCGGGCTCTTCATCTTCGGGCTCTTCATCTCCGGGCTTGACGAGGGGCTCCACGAAACGTACGCTCTTGACTTCGCCACGATCGACCACTTTCTTGCCCTTGGCGGCGTAGCCCTTCTTGCCAATCCATTCTTCTGCATCCACAAGTTCGGCACTCTTGTCTTCCAGTTTCCAGGTGACTTCGTATTGTGGGTGGCGGTCGCAGCTGAGCTCGATGAGTTTGGATTTGGAGCCTTCCGCAATGAACAGAAGCGGGGTGTTGTCGCTGACTATGAAGGAGAAGCGTTTGACGTAGAAAGACTTGACACCGGCGTCCCAATAGAGTGCCGTGAATGTCTTTTCGGGGTCGAACTTCTCTATGAGGAGAACGTCTCCCTGATAACGGTTGGAAAGGTCGAAAGAGGTGGTGTAGAAGGTTCCGTTACGGAACACTGCCAGCACTTTGTCTCCGTCGGCGAATTCTCCGAGGTACAGGCCGTGGCCTTCGTCGTTAAGCTTCTGGATGTCGGTGTCGTACCAGATTTGCTTGCCGGCTATGGTGCTGACGCCCTTGCTGCGGAGGGTGATGGCGCGTATCGCATTCTTGCTCACCAGGTTGCCGCGGGCCGTCTTGCTCTTGATGCCAAGGGTGGAGAAGTCGTACTCGAACGATGTCTTTTTGAGCTTGGCCTTGGGCCGCAGCAGCACGCGTACGGTTTCGGCCTCGCCGTTATGGTTGGCGGTGAACCATACGATTTCGGAGCCTTCCTCGCCTGTCGTGATGTCGTATTCCTTGTCTCTTGTGACGGAGGTGACGGCAAAGCGCTTGGCATAATAGACGGAGCTCTTGCCCACGCGGTAGATGGCGTTGTAGATGGTACGGGTATCGCCCCTGTTGAACACGCCTACGTACAGCAGGTCCTTGCCGAAGAATGCTTTGTCGCTGACCTTGGTGACGATGTACTTGCCGTCGCGGCGGATTACGATGATCTCTGACATGTCGGAGCATTCGCTGATGAATTCTCCGCCGTCGTCCTTCTTGAGCCCGATACCTACGAAACCTTCCGCGAGGTTGGCGCTGAGCTTGGCGTTGTTGTTGATGACCTTGGTGGCGGCAATGGTCTCGAAACCGGTGAGTTCCGTGCGCCTGGGGAAGTCCTTGCCGTATTTTTTCTTGAGGTTCTTGAACCAGTCGATGGTGAAGCGGTCGATATGCTCAATGTTGTTTTGTACCTGCTCCATCTCGGCCTCGATGCCCTTGATCTTTTCGTCCACGGCCTTGACGTCGAACTTGGAAATCTTGCGGACAGGCTTGTCCACGAGGCGGTCGATGTCTTCCATGATGATCTCGCGGTGCAGCTGGCCCTCGAAGGTCTTCATGCGCTCGAGCGTGTCTTGCTTCTGCTCTTCCCAGCTCGACTGGTCCTGTTCCAGGATCTTGTAAACCCTGTTCTCGAAGTAGATGCGCTCCAGGGAGCTGTAGTGCCATTCGCGTTCCAGTTCTTCGAGGCGTATGCCGAGCTGACGGAGCAGAATCTCGCGTGTGCGATTGGTGCTGTACTCGAGTATCTCGTTGACGGTGAGGAACTTTGGCTTGTTGTCCACGATTACGCAGGCGTTGGGCGCAATGTTGCACTCGCAGTCGGTGAAGGCATAGAGCGCGTCGATGGTCTTGTCGGGGGAGACGTCTCCCGGCAGGTGGATGAGGATTTCCACTTTGTCGGTGGTCATGTCCTCAATCTTCTTTATCTTTATCTTGCCCTTGTCCTTGGCCCGCAGTATTGATTCAATGAGGTCCTTTGTGTACTTGCCGTAGGGAATCTCGGTGATCGCAATGGTGCTCTTGTCGATTTTCTCTATCCGCGCGCGCACCTTTACGCGGCCTCCGCGCTTGCCCTGCATGTACTTTGAGCAGTCGGCAAAGCCGCCGGTGGGGAAATCGGGATACAGCTCGTAGGGCTTGCCCTCGAGTATTGCCACCGATGCGTCCAGAAGCTCGTTGAAGTTGTGGGGAAGGATCTTGGATGCAAGTCCGACGCCGATTCCGTCGGTACCCTGCGCCAGAAGCAGAGGGAAGCGCACCGGGAGCTCGGTGGGCTCGTCGTTGCGTCCGTCGTAGGACTTCATGGTGTGGGTGACCTTGGGATCGAAGAGCACCTCCTTTGCGAACTTGGAGAGACGTGCCTCAATGTATCGCGGAGCCGCGTTGGCGTCGCCTGTGAGGATGTTTCCCCAGTTTCCCTGGCAGTCCACCGTAAATCCCTTCTGGCCCAGCGTTACGAGCGCTCCGAGGATGGACTGGTCGCCGTGAGGGTGATACTGCATGGCCTGACCCACGATGTTGGCTACCTTGGTGAAGGAACCGTCGTCGATCTTGTACATGGCATGCAGCACCCTTCGCTGCACGGGCTTGAGTCCGTCGGCGATATGGGGGACGGCGCGGTGCAGGATTACGTAGGATGCGTAATCGAGGTACCAGTCCTTGAACATCCCGGAGAGCTTGAACTTGCGTGCATCGCCCTCAAGGAGCCGGGTGTATTTACCGCTCGCCTGCGCATCTTCCGATAACTCGAGGTCGTCGTCTTCAATGATTTCTTCGGTCTGGATGTTCTCTTCTTCCATAAGTTTATTCTTCGTAGCCGAACCGGCGTAATTCCCTTTTGTTCTCCCTCCAGTCGGGGTCAACCTTAACGAATATGCTGAGGAAGACCTTCTTCTGGAAGAAATCTTCCATGTCGATGCGTGCCTGGGTGCCGGTCTTCTTGAGCGCGGCGCCCTTCTTGCCTATTATGATGCCCTTCTGGGACTCGCGGGATACGTATATCACGGCGCTGATGTCGTAGCGCTCGGCGCCTTCCTTGAAACTCTCTATCCCAACTTCGCAGCAGTAGGGAATCTCTTCCTGATAGTTCAGGAAAATCTTCTCCCGTATGATTTCCGAAGCGAAGAAGCGGAGGTTCTTGTCGGTGAATGCGTCTTTGTCGAACCAGGGCGGGCATACCGGCAGGCGGGATACGATGGCGTCGAGTATGGCCTCGAGGCCAAAACGCTCCTGGGCGCTGGCGGGTATGATTACCGCAGACGGGAGCTGCTCCTTCCACCATGCGGCGAGCTGCAGCACCTTCTCCTGGCTGCTTATGTCTATCTTGTTGATGACTACTATGACTGGACACTCCAGGCGCCCGAGCTTGGAGACGTATTCTCCGTTTTTGTCGGGCGTCTCGACGGTGTCGGTGACGTAGAGTATGATGTCGGCGTCGCCGATGGCCCCGTCCACGAAATTCATCATGTTCTGCTGCAGGCGGTAAGATGGCTTGAGTATGCCCGGCGTGTCCGAGTACACGATCTGCCAGTCCTCGCCGTTCACGATGCCCATGATGCGGTGGCGCGTGGTCTGGGCCTTTGCGGTGACGATAGACAGCTTCTCACCCACGAGGGCGTTCATCAGGGTTGACTTGCCGACGTTGGGGTTGCCTATGATGTTGACGAATCCGGAATGGTGCTCCATTATACGTAAGCTCCCATCTTGAGCATGTTGACTTCTTTCTCTGACAGATAACGCCAGCCACCCTTCTTGAGGCCCTTCTTGGTGAGGCCTGCGAAGTACACGCGGTCGAGTGCCTTTACGGTGTAACCTAAGGACTCGAAGATACGGCGGACGATCCTGTTCTTGCCGGAATGGATTTCGATTCCGAGCTTGGAGTGGTCGTTCTCATCGACGAACTCGAGGGCGTCTGCCTGCACGAAGCCGTCGCCGAGGGTTATGCCGGAGAGTATGCTGTCAAAGTCTTCCTGGGAAAGGTTGCGGTCCAGGGCGACCTGATATATCTTCTTTTTGTCGTAAGAAGGATGGGTGAGGCGCTCGGCAATCTCTCCGTCGTTGGTGAAGAGAAGGATGCCGGTGGTTGCCTTGTCCAGGCGCCCTACGGGATAAACCCTTGTGGGGCAGTCCTTTATAAGGTCCATGACGGTCTTGTCCGCATGGGGGTCGGAAGCGGAAGTCACATAACCCTTGGGCTTGTTCATGACCAGGTAAACCTTGGTCTCTCCCTTGAGGCGCTCGCCGTTGAAGCGGACGTCGTCGTTGAAGATGTTGACCTTGGAGCCGAGTTCGGTCACGACTTCACCGTTGACGGTGACGCAGCCTGCCTGGATGAATGTGTCGGCCTCGCGGCGGGAACAGACTCCGGAATTGGCGATGAAGCGGTTGAGACGCATCTCGTCTTTTGCGACAGGCTCGTATGCGGGGCCGTCGTAATTGGAATTTACCTGGGGCCTGCGGTTTATCATACGGTTGATGCCCTCGTTGGAGGTACGGGAGAAAGGAGACTTGCCGCCGGTGCGCTTGCCGCCCTTCTTGCCTGCAGGGCGCCTGCTTCCATGATGGTCGCTCCACTGTTTCTCCAGGGAACTGTGGTCATCGCTGCGGTAGGGACGCTCGTTGCCGCCGAAGCGGGGCTTGGGACTGTGCTCACCGTAGGGACGCTGCTCGCCAGATGGACGCTGCTCTCCGTGCGGACGCTCTCCGAAAGAGCGGCGCTCGCCATAGGGGCGATGCTCTCCGTAGGGACGATGCTCTCCAAAGGAGCGATGTTCGCCGCCCTGACGCTGCTCCCCGTAAGGGCGGTCCCTGTAGGGGCGCTCGCCGCGGGGGCGTTCTGAGAATGAGGGCCTTGAACCCTCGCTTTGAATGTCAACTTTTTCGCTGCGGTTTGAACCGCTGTTTTTCCGTGGTCTAAGTTTACGGCCGTCTTTAGAATAACCTTCCATGATGATTGTCGATGACTCACGTCATCACTTTAAATTGAAAATATAAGTAATTGTGCCTTCTTGCAGCGCCGGGGCACTTGCGCTCATTGTAAATCCTGTTTCCAGGGCGGCGTTGCGGGCTGCAGTCCATAGGGCCTTGTCCGTTACCGTGGTGCCGTCTGCACCGGGAACCGCCTTCTGGACCTTTCCGTATTGGTCAACCCAGATCTTTACAACCACCTTGCCGCTTTCCTGAGATGTGTATACCGGCTTCTTGAGCCCTGCCTTATCGACCTCGCGGCCTTCCAGATGGGCGTTGGGTTTGCCGTCTGAGTTTCCCTTGTTGACGTTTCCTGAGGGCTGCCCGGGCTTGAACGTAGTGGAAGGGTTGGATGCGCCATGGGCCGCCGTAAGTGTAGTGTCTTTCTTTGCCATGCCTGGGAAGCTGGCCCTGGGGTCGAGGACCGGTTCTTCCTTGCGCTCGGGCTCGGGGACTTCCACGTCTCCGTGGGGGTCGGGCCTGGTGGCAGGCGTAATGTTGGGCTTCTTGGAGACCTCGGGCGATTCGCTCCGTTGTACCAGTTCGATACGTTCATCCGGATTGACGTCTTCGCCTCTGGGGTCGCGGCCCGTCCGCTGCTCCACCTTTTCGGGTTCCTCTTCGAAATCGAGCAGGAAAGTGTTTTCCGCGGGTGGAGGATAGAGATATTTTATGCCGCTGAACGACACGAGAAGGGCCGCGCAGACGTGGACCGTCAGCGTGAGCACGATGCCTGTCACAACGGAATTCCGTTCCCTTTCGTGGCGTTCTCGGAGGTACTGTTTCATTCGGGTTGCGTTGCCAGTATGACTTTATAATGGTTGCGTTTGGCGATGTTCATCACCTGCACAATCTCCTTGATGGGGACCGATTCGTCGGAGTAGATGGAGAAAGTGGGGTCCTCCTCGGTCTGGAGCAGGCTGACGAGTTCGTCTTCCACCTGCTCGATCCCGAGAGGATTCTCGTCGCCGTTGACATGGAAGGTGTACTGTTCGTCTCCCCAGTCCTTGATGGATACGGTGGCTGTCGCCTTGGCTCCCACCTGCCCCGTGCTCTTGGGAAGAAGCAGCTTGAGGGCGTTGGGGTTGACCAGGGTACTCGTCACCAGGAAGAAGATCAGCAGGAGGAACACGATGTCGGTCATGCTGGACATCGCGATGTTGGGATCTGCCTTTGTGGTGCGCTTGAGTGCCATTATTCTTCTTCTTTAGCTGCCGGTGCCGAAGGGGCCTGAGGATCGTCCAGCAGGTCCATGAACTCGATGGTGCTGCTCTCCATCTGGAATACCACGTTGGAAACCTTCGAGGTGAGGTAGTTGTAGCCGAAGTAGGCTATGATACCCACGATGAGGCCGCCCACGGTGGTGATCATTGCGGTGTAGATACCGCTGGACAGCAGGGTGATGTCGATGTTGTTGCCTGCCTGGCTCATGTTGAAGAAGGCCTGCACCATACCCATAACGGTTCCGAGGAATCCGATCATGGGGGCGCCGCCGGCGATCATTGCGAGGTAGGGGAGACCCTTCTCCAGGCGTGCGACTTCCACGTTGCCTACGTTCTCGACAGCGCTCTGTATGTCGCTCAGAGGCTTGCCGTAGCGGTCGAGTCCGGTTTCCACCATGCGGGCCACGGGGGTGTCGTACTTGGCGCAGAGGGTTTTTGCCGATTTGAGTTTGCCGTCGTGGATGTAGTCGCGGATGTC
>DGVM01000043.1 GCA_002395925.1 Bacteroidales bacterium UBA4284 | reverse complement strand
TCGATGGTGAAACTCTGAATGACTTCCATGTGCTGAAAATTATACTGTTCTGCAAAGATAAATCTATAATTAGTATATTTGTCGCAAATGACCAGAAAAGAAAGATACGAAGGCATTGTAGGATGGTTCCAGGCCAATGTGCCTGTAGCTCAAAGCGAGCTATCCTTCTCTGATCCTTACCAGCTTATCGTTGCTGTGGTGCTGTCGGCCCAGTGTACCGACAAACGCGTGAATATGGTTACTCCGGAACTGTTCCGGCGCTTCCCTACCCCTCAGAAACTGGGAGCCGCAAGCGTCGAGGAGATTCTGGAACTGATCCACAGCGTATCGTACCCCAACAGCAAGGCGCGTCACCTGCAGGCGCTCGGCCGTAAGTTGTGCGAGGATTTCGGAGGCGTGGTTCCGGGAACGGTGGAGCAGCTGATGGCCCTTCCGGGAGTCGGCCGAAAGACCGCCAACGTCGTGGCTTCCATAGTGTTCGATGAACCAGTAATCGCCGTGGATACTCACGTTTACCGGGTGAGCCACCGTCTTGGCCTGTCCAATGGAAAGACGCCCTACGACGTGGAGAAGGACCTGGAGAAGAACATTCCGCAGGAGTTCCGGGCCACCGCGCACCACTGGCTGATTCTGCACGGGCGCTACACCTGCACCGCACGCTCACCCAAATGCGACGCCTGCGGCCTTGCGCCCTGGTGCAGCTACCGTTCCCACAAGCTTCCGAAATAGTCCAAAATCGTATCCTGCTCCCGCAGGCCGCAATGATGCGGGCCGTCGAAGAATTTGGTACGCAGCAGCCCGGCGCGGTGAGCTCCCATCGACCAGCCGAAGCAGCCCACACGGGAAGCATCGACAAAGGGCAATGAAGACAAAAGGCGTGCATGGCGGCTGTCAATATCCAAGACGTTCCAGAGTCTGAGCCGCATCGGGAACGGTCCGGGGCGCATCCGGGCTGCGGAGGCCCTTGTCCAGAAGGTACTGCAGGGTAATGTCGGAGCGGTTGGTGAAAAACCCGTCGGAGCGGGCGGTCTGCTGCTCCATCTGCTCCAGGGAATCGAAGGAATAGGGATGGTTGAGCATACCGGCTTCCCGCACCAGAGCGGCCTGCCATTCCTGGTTGAGCTCTGCGTAATTATTTGGTTCTCCGGAAATTGAAGGGCCGCTGATGGAGGCGCCGTTCGCCTTGGCCCAATTCAGGATCGCACGGAAGCCCTCCGGCGTGTCGAGGTTGCCGCCGGGGATGTCGCTCGGGCACGGGGGCCACAGCAGGAAGCACATGGGAAGACGCCCCCCGAAGACGGCGTAAGCGCGCCGCAGGGACTCTGTGGAGAAGGTCTGGAGTATGACCTTTCCGGCTGTCTTGCCCACCTGCACCAGGCCGTCCCGGTAGAATTCCTTCTGCTCTGCTGGACGGGTGATGATGTTCCAGCCGGCGGCGTCAAGGACGTCATACACACGTTGTTCCATATCGGCCGGATTCACCTGGGGCTCCTTGAATTCGATGTAGATGCCCGGACGATGCCCGCTGTCGCACGGGTCGGGTTCGTATGCCTGCGAGAAATCGTAGGCTATGATTTCCATATATTTGCCGTCTTCGGGAGCGGCAGCGCGCAGTTGCGCAAGCGTCTTACCCTCGCAAGAAGGTTTTAGACAGTACGGAAGAATGCGGCGGCCCGACTCGTCGCGGCGCAGCCTCTTTCCCTCGGCGTATGCTATCTGGTCCTGAAGTGCCGATACGTACTGGCTCCCGGCGTATGCGGCTCGGGCGCGGGACGGGTTGGCGGCATTGAACCAGCTGCCGGCATCGAGGGTGAGCAACTCGGCGTAGTAGTACGACGCAGCGTGGTAGGGGTCGAAGGTAGCACGGTCGGCGGCAAGCTGCGCGTCGGCGTCTTCGGGGCTGAACCCGAGGGAGATGTACAGGTTGCGGCGGGTTGCGGGAACTCCGGCTCCGAAAACCACCTCGATGTCGGTGGTGCGGGTGAGATTCTCGTCGTGGTTGGCAAGGATCACTCCGTCCTTGGTACACTGGAGGTCCGACTCAAGGTAATCGGTCCCCATTTCGCGCGCCCAGCGCCAGGCGCTCTCGGTCTCCTCGGGAGCCCAGTAGGTAGAACCCCGGTGAGCCATCACGGCATATTGCGGGACATTTTGGTTGACAGCTATTTTGGGCTCCTGGGAGCATGCGGTCGCGGCGGCAAGGGCCAGCGCCAGCGCGGGGAATATTGATTTCGGTTTCATCTCCTTGTGGAATAACTCACTACTTTTATATTGCTCAATTCAAACAGGCACGCTTCTTAATTATAAAGCCAATTAGACACAATGGCATATATAAAACAGCTTTTTGCAGAATCTATTCATATCATCTCTATACTTTTACGAACGTATGATTTTTTTCTGACAAATACAACCGTCAGGTAGTCTTTTGTCTCGGAAAACCTTCATTCCTAACCCTGCCTAATGCATTTGGACCTTGTTTGGACCTTAAAAAGTAAAAATATATGCCAATCTTTGTGTGTACAACGGCTCAATTCCCCTATTACGGTCATAACGACCGGGAAAAAATAAACCTGAAAGGAAAGGTTGCATCCGTAGCGGAGTACTTCTGTGTCGTCAAGGAAGCCTTTGGCGAATGGGGAAACGGAGGCGGAGCGTCAAGCATCGCCCTGAAGGACATCGGAATAAGCGCCGGCGCCGGAATCTGCTTCTAACGGTTCGAACGTAACTCTGCCCGCCTTGATAATTATCCGGGAAGCGCCGCCGAGATGGGCATGCGCCTCCTCGCTGGGAACGAAGAAAACCTTTAGCGCAGCCGAGCTGGGGAAACGGTTGAAATAAGGGTCCACGGTAAGATAATACACGATTGAGCGCACCTGACCGCTGTGGCGCAGGCCCCAGTCGTACTCGAGAATGCGCTGCACGATGCGGGGAAGGACCCTGATACCGAAGCGCCCGTCCTTGAGTTCCACAAAAGCCACCGCATGGAACTTCGGGCTCTTGTCCGCAGCCTCCTCGCGCTGGAGCGGGTTGCTCTTGTGCGAGATGCTTATATGCCTGTCGTACCGGGAGTTGATGTCATTCATGAGCTGTCTGAACACCCGGCCGTGCGCGGAAGTGTCACGTATCCCCTTCAGGCCTATGTAATAGTGTATCATCTCATGGATGAGCGTATCCTGCACCTCCTGTTCGGGCAGGTCGAGCCTGGTGCTGATGAAGATGCGGAAGTCGTACAGTTGCTCCCCGCCGAAGAGTCCGCGCCTGCGACGCTTGTAGCGCAGTATGCCGATGTATCCTTTGGCATTGCTGAGAATAATGGGCACACGGGGAAGCTCCCCTTTGAATATCAAAGCGTTGTACTCGTCAAACTTATGAAGCAGATAGTCTTGTGATGGCCTCATTCGGTAAGAATCTCAAGTTTCGGATTGCGACGCTGCAGCATATGCAAAGTTAAGAATAAACAGACGATTATCGGCAGTTGAACTTTTAAATTCAATAGTTTTTACGTAAATTCGAAGTTCCGAATTCAAGTGCCAACATTTAAGGAAATGCCAAAAGTCAAGGACCTGCTTGCGGCTCTGCCGGAGCCCGAAAAAATCGACATCGACGCCCTCCGCGGGCAGCTGCGGGACGGCAGCGTGGAACTGATATGCGTACTCGGGCCGACGGCATCGGGAAAGACACACCTGGCCGTTGACCTCGCCCGCAGGCTGGGAGGAAAAGCGGAAATCATATCGGCAGACTCCCGTCAGGTTTACCGGCGCATGGACATAGGCACCGGCAAAGACCTCAGCGAGTACGGAGACATCCCCCACCACCTCATCGACATAGTCGAACCGGGTACCCAGTACAACGCCTACCGCTTCTGCCAGGACTTTGCACAGGCTTACGACGACATACGCGCCCGCGGCGGAATTCCCATACTCTGCGGAGGCACCGGACTTTACATCAATGCCGTCACCGGCAGTTACGATTTCCGCAACGGCAAGCCCCTGAGTGCCAAAAGGGAAGAACCGGTCGGGAACGCCCCTAAGACTTTCTTCATAGGCACCCTGGTATCGCGCGAAGTGCGCAACGCACGCATCGACGCACGGCTGGACGCACGTCTGCAGGAGGGCATGACAGACGAAATCCGCGGCTTGCTTCAGAGCGGCGTCAGCGCACAGACCCTTATCAGCTACGGCCTTGAGTATAAATACGTTACTCAGTACAATCTAGAAGAAATAGACTACGCCACCATGCGCGAACGTCTCGCTACGGCGATTCATCAGTTCGCAAAACGCCAGATGACCTGGTTCCGCGGCATGGAGAGGTCGGGAGTCCGTATCCACTGGGTGGATGTGGAGAATTACCTCATTCCATCCCCCTCTGACGCTTGATGCTTTCGTAGGCCTCCTGAATCTGGCGGAACTTCTCCGCGGCGGCTTTCTGCACTTCGGGCCCAAGGGTGGCGACCTTGTCGGGATGATTCTTCATCGCCATGCGCCGGTACGCGCTCTTGACCTCGTCGTCGGTGGCGGAAGGCGAAATCTCCAGCACTGCATAGGCGGAATCGGAATCACTGTAGAACATGGCGATGACGGAAGAAACGTCGCCGGAAGTAAGCCGCATGGCAACACCTATCGCCTCCAGCACCTCTTTTTCCTGCTTGCTGAACGATCCGTCGGAACTCGCAATCCTGGTGAGGTAGTGGAACAGTTGCAGACGCTGGGAGTAATTCATGTTTGCCGCAATCTGCCCGCCGACCTCGTAGATGTTGAGATTCTTTCCTTCCAGATCCCTCAGCACGCGCTCGGCCTCGGGAACCGCCTGGAGGCCAAAGTTGCTGCGTATGAAGTCGAGTACGAACCTGGTCTCCTGGGAGGTGGTACGGCCGTCGGCCCTCATGACCGCCGACGAAAGGACCAGCAGGCTCAGGAAGAAACTGTTGCGCTGTTCGGTGGCGCTGTAGCCTCGACCGCTCTGATACGTACCGGAAGATGATTCCGTGCCCATGTGGACGGAACCTCCGCCTTCGCGGGGCTGACGCATGGCGCTGAGGGTATTCTCAACTATAACTCCGGCAAAATAGCCAAGAAGGCCGCCGATGGGGCCCATGGACGCCCATCCGAGCAGTCCGGCCAGCCATTTGAATGCTCCCATTTCGTGATAATTTGCCTGTTTTTCTGCAAAATCCGGTCCACGCAAGCGGCACTGACAAACTGTCCCGGCTACGGACTTGCACGGCTTGGCAAAAAAGAGTATTTTTGCGCCCGTTTTGAGCAGATTATCCAAAATAATCCAGGAGTGGATGCTCCCTGCGGCACTTGTGACGGGCGTATGTATATATCTACTGTACCTCAAGGCCACGCCTCTGCATGCATGGGGACACACGCTCCACAGCATAGTTTCCGAAGGCCAGCGCGCCCTCATCGGCGTACTGCTGTTTTTCCAGTTCGTAAAGATTTCTCCCCACGACCTCAAGCCGGGCCGATGGCATGCCATAGCGCTGCTGTTCCAGATCCTTTCCTTCCTGGGACTCACCGCACTTGCAGTCAGGGTGCCGCATGGAAGCGCGCGCATTCTCGTCGAATGTGCCATGCTCTGCCTCATCTGTCCTGCCGCAGCAGCCTCCGGAGTAGTAACGGAGAAGCTCGGAGGGTCCATTGCCGGGGCAGTAACATACGTCACCCTGACCAATTTCGCCGCCACCCTCCTCATCCCTGTCGCCATTCCTTTCGTAAATCCGTCTTCCGACCTGGGGTTCTGGACCTACGTATGGCATCTCGCGCTCAAAGTCTTCCCGGTGCTGGTGCTGCCGGCGCTTCTGGCATGGCTTGTACGGTACACGACACACCGGCTCCAGCGCAAGCTTATGCGCATCAGCGCCTATTCTTTCTACATCTGGGGAATCTGCCTTACAATGGCCATGATACTCGCAACCAGAGCGCTGGTAATCAGCAAATTGACCATGGGAACAATAGTGCTCATCGTACTCGTTTCGCTCTTCTGCTGCGCCCTGCAGTTCTTCGTGGGACGGCATATCTGCAAACGTCCCCAGGACAAGATAACCGCAGGCCAGGCTCTCGGCCAGAAGAACACGGGTTTCCTCATCTGGCTCGGCTACAATTACATGACTCCGGTGACCGCAGTTGCAGGCGGACTTTACGCAATCTGGCAGAACCTGTTCAACAGCTGGGAACTGCGCCGGAAACTCGAAAGGGACGGTAAATAGCAGCATATTTCCGGGATTTTTCTTAGAAGTTGTTTAAGTTTTAATGACAAAAAGTTTTATTAGGGAATTTTTAGTTATTTTTGTTGCAGTCTGAAGGAGCATAGAGGGTACTATGTAACTGATGACTGCGTCAAAAAGAACAAAAATTGACCATAAAGATTGAAGTCGATAAAATTTAAACAACTTCTTATCTTGCAGAATGTTTAAGAAAACCCTGCTGACACTCACCCTTGCGCTATTCTGCAGCCTGGCAGCGACAGGACAAGACAAAAAAGATTCCCCCGACCCCCAGATTCTTCAGGACCTGCGGGAAAACATTTTCCGGACAGGAGTCAATTCTACCCCCTACGAGTATCTTCCGACTGCCGAAACACCTGTTCCAAAAGGTTTCAAGCCATTCTATATCAGCCACTACGGACGTCATGGCTCACGCTCCGACTGGTCCGGCAAATCCTATCCGCTGGTACAGGAGAAATTCACCCTCGCCCGGCAGGCCGGTCTGCTGACGCCCGACGGAGAGGCGTCCCTGGACCGCATCGACGAGATAATCCGCCTGCACAACGGCATGGACGGACGTCTTACCCGCAGGGGTGCGCTGGAGCACCGCCAGATTGCCGGCCGCATGTACTCCAAGTACCGTAAAACCGTGTTCGGAGACAAAAAACGCATGAAGGTACGTGCCGGTTCCAGCATGACCCAACGCTGCATCGTCAGCATGGCGGCCTTTACCGGAGAATTGCTGAGCCGCTCTCCCAAGCTGGACGTATGGTGGGACTGCGGCAAAACCATACAGATTATCTACAGCACCAACGATTCCAAACGCATAAAAGACGAGGCCGGCAAGCTCATCAAGGCACACAAGAAGGCGCACAATCCCGATACGGCAGCCTTCATAGCCCGCATGTTCAACGATCCGGCCGCCGCCCGTCGCATCATCGGAGACCCGGTAAAACTGCTCAACGCCTATATTTACATGGCCTGCATATGCGGTTCCTGGGACCTTGACGACTATATGCTGCGATGCCTGACAGAAGAGGACCGCTACTGGTACGCAGAAAACACGGGCCTCAACATGTACATGCGCCAGTGCAACTCAATTGAATTCGGCGACGAGAGGATGGAGCTGGAAGAACACTTGCTCGACGACGTGATAGACAAGGCCGAAGAAGCCATCGACGGCGGCAACGTCTGCGCCGACCTTCGCTTCGGACACGACTATCAGCTGCTTGCATTCTGCTCGAGAATCGGGATACGCGGCATCGCCGAAAGGCGCACGGCCGAGACCATAAAGGGCTGGCGCAGCTATCTTTACACCCCGTTTGCCGGCAATCTGCAGATGGTATTCTACCGCAACAAAGCCGGCGAAGTGCTGGTGAAATTCTACATCAACGAGCGCGAGGCCACTACGATGCTGCTCCCCGGCGGCCCGTACTACCGCTGGGAAGACTTCAAGAAAGCCGTCCGCTACCGTCCCGTGATGAGCGGGGTCGAAGCCACCGTACAGACCGCCGTCAAGGAAATTTCCGGTCTCTGCCCCAACCCCGCAGGCGAAGGCTGGCTCGCGGCTTCCGACGAAAACGGCATCTGGAGCGTCTCCCCTTCCGGAGAGACAAAAGCTTTCTGGAGCATAAACAAGGACTGGCTCGACTGCGAGGGTGTAACCGTCGATCCGGCAAGCGGCGACGTGTATTATGTGGTAGAGGGCCGTCAGGAGCTCTGCCGTCTCGCCGCCCCGTCCTACGACAAAGCAGAAACCATCCTCACCCTCAAGGATATAGCGTTCGACACCAACCACGGTCTGGAGGGCGTAGCATGGTTCCGCGACGGCACACTGCTGCTGGGCAACCAGTACAAGCCCATCCAGCTCATACACTATT
Organism: Bacteroidales bacterium UBA4284; assembly: GCA_002395925.1. The sequence continues at coordinate 54,280 of DGVM01000043.1, read as the reverse complement.
CGCCCGCTAAAGGAATACTGTCCCGCAAGGACCTGCAGAACACTTCCGAAATCGCGGACCTTTTCTACGACGCCTCTACGGGTTTTCTGTGGATCGTGGACAGCTTCAAGTTCAAACTATACCTTTGCAACACCGACGGAGAGGTCATACTCAGTTACCCCATACCCTTCATAGCCAACGGCGAGGGGCTTTGCGTGGACCGGGCAGGCAGCTGCATCTGGATAGGCGACGACGAAACCAGCAAAATCTACAAACTCCACTTCGAGGGGCTGTAACCGATTGATTGCAAACAGAATGTTACTTGGAATAGACATAGGCGGAACGACTCTTAACTTCGGCCTTGTAAAAGGGACCGAAATTACAAGCCGCACAAGCGTACCCTCTTTCCCGCAGGGCGCGTCGCTACAGGAAACCCTGACTTATCTCTCCGACAAGATTGCCGCGGTGCTGACCCCGGAAGTAAGCAGCATCGGAATCGGAGTTCCAACTCTGGTCGATGCAGAAAAGGGTATCGTTTACAACGCCGCCAACATCCCCTCGTGGACGGAAGTGCATCTAAAAGAATACCTTGAGCAGCGATTCGGAATCCCCGTATCGGTAAACAACGACGCCAACTGCTTTGCCCTCGGAGCCGCGGCCACGGTCGAAGGGCCCAAGGACATCGTGGTCGGCATAACCCTCGGAACCGGCACCGGAATCGGCATTGTGGTCGATGGAAAGCTGATGTGCGGCTCCAACTGCGGCGCCGGCGAACTATGCTCCGTACCTTACAACGGCAAGGATTACGAAGCGTTCTGCTCCAAGAAGTTCTTCGAGACCGAAGGCTGGAGCAGCCGGGAAGCAGTGGCCGCAGCAGAAGCCGGCCGGCCCGACGCGCTCGACTTCTTCGAACGCTTCGGATTCCATCTTGGCAATCTGCTTACTCTGGTGCTTTATGCATACGACCCCGACTGCATTGTCTTCGGCGGAGGCATAACGTACACGGCCCCCTGCTTCAAGGACGCAATGGAGCGCACCTTGAAGGCGAATTTCCTGTACCCTCATGTACTGGAGCGCCTCCGTATCCTATATATGCCGGGAGAAGAAATGGCTCTGCTCGGCGCATCACTGCTTAAAACTGTCGAATCATGAAACGATACGTACTGATTCTTGTAATAATTGCCGCCGCTTCTTGCTGTCGTCAAGGCAGTTTCGAGACCTGGACATTGCGGCAGGAAGGGTCCGAGGAGAGTTTTTCCGTACAGGTTCCCTGCACGGTGGCCGGAGCCCTCAACGAGGCAGGCGCACTCGGAACGGCGCCTCTGGAACAGAGGAACTACGAGTCGCTCGACCGTTCGGCCTACGAAAAGCCCTGGATATTCAGCACCCGCTTCAACGCTCCTCGCGGCAAGCATAACATCCTGCGTTTCAATGGAGTGGGGTATTCCACCGACATCTTTGTCAACGGAACCCTCATAGCGTCGTCCGACACCACCGTCGGCCCCTTCGCAGTAAGGGAATTCGACGTCACCGGCCTCGCAGGAATGAACAGCGAGCTGACCGTCAAGGTACACCGTGCGCCCCAGGCAAGCCTCAACACAGGCTACGTGGATTGGAACCCCCGGCCGGTCGATGAGAGCATGGGCATACTTGGAACGGTGGAATTGATTTCCACGCCCGACGTACAGGTGCAGGACGTATTCGTAAAGCCGCTGCTGGACACTTCCGACCTCAGCGAAGCCGACCTCAGCGTGAGCGTGACGCTGGTCAACCGGAGCGGCGCCGCCGTCCGGGGAAGCGTGTCGGGGACTTGCGAGGCAGGCAGCTTCTGCGAACCCGTATCCCTCGAAGCAGGGCAGAGCACAATCGTCACCGTACCCATGCATGTCTCGAACCCTCGTATCTGGTGGACGCGCGAAATGGGCACGCCCGAGCTGTACCGCATGACTGCGAGTTTTGCCGTCGATGGCAAGATTTCGCACAGGAAGTCCGTGCGCTTCGGGATACGCAGCATAGAATCCGAAATCGACGCCGAAGGGCATCGCCTCTTCAAGCTCAACGGGCGCCCGCTGCTCCTCAAGGCTGGCGGCTGGACCGACGACATCTTTCAGCAGGACACCCGTGCAGGCATACGCAAGCAAGTCGAATTCGCAGCCGACATGGGGCTCAACTGCATACGTTTCGAGAACATCTGGGGCAAGGACGACACGGTGTACGACTGCTGCGACAGCCTTGGAATCCTCGCCCTGGCAGGGTTCAGCTGCCAATGGGAATGGCAGTCCTACTGCGGGTTCCCCGAGGTGCCTCCATACGGTTGCATCAACACCCCCGAAGAGGAGAAGCTGGCCCTGCGCTACTTCCGCGACCAGGTGACGCGCCTGCGCAACCATCCATGCGTAATCGGCTGGCTTACAGGCAGCGACTGCATCCCCAACCCAAGGCTCGAAGAGGGCTATCTCGCCCTGTACAAGGAGCTTGACTACAGGCCCTACATCTGTTCCGCAAAGAGGGGGACCAGCGTGCTCAGCGGTCCTTCCGGCACCAAAATGGCCGGCCCTTACGAATATGTAGGCCCCGACTACTGGTATCTCGACACCAGACTCGGCGGCGCGTTCGGATTCAACACCGAAACCAGCGTAGGAATGAACATCCCCCAGGCTGAATCCGTACGCCGCATCGTCGGTTCCGACCATCTGTGGCCGCTGGACGGCAACTGGGATTTCCATTGCACGGCCTCATCTACCGACATGAACTCCACACGCGCAGAGCTGGAGGCCATGACAGGCATCTACGGCGCTCCGGAGGGCTTCGAGGACTTTGTACGCAAGGCCCACGCCCTCGATTACGACGCCACCCGTTCCATGTTCGAAGCCTTCCGCTGCAACGTGCCGCACACTACGGGCATCGTCCAGTGGATGCTCAATTCTGCCTGGCCTTCACTGTATTGGCAGCTTTACGACTGGTACCTGGTGCCTACCGCCGGGTATTTCGGCACCAAGAAGGCCTGCGCGCCCCTGCAGCTGGTATATAATTATGCCGACCATGCCGTATGGGCCGTCAACGACGCCCTTCCCGACAGCACCCTTACCGCCGTCATGAAGGTATATGGCCCCGACTCCAAAGAAATCCGCACAGTCCGCAAGCAGCATGTTTTCGAACAACGCAGACCTGCCAAGGTCTTCGAAGGCGTAAAAGGTCCGTGCTTTGTCTCGCTCGAGCTTCGCGACAGCGACGACACGCTCGTAGCAAGCAACTTCTACTGTCTCCCCGAAAATGGCAACGAATACCTTTGGGACAAGGCCAACTGGTATGTCACGCCCATCGGAAAGCATGCAGACCTGTCGTTCGTGAGCAGACTCCCCCATGCTACCCTGAGCATGAACGCCGAGGCCGTGGAAGGAGGATTCGACATACTGCTGTCCAACGACTCGGACGTGGTGGCGTATCAGAACATCCTGAAGGCAAAAGACGCTGACGGACAGCTCATCCCGGGCGTTCTTTGGTCGGACAATTTCGTTTCGCTGCTCCCCGGCGAGAGCCGCCGCATAAGCTGCCGCATACCGGGGGGCTCCGCAGCGGCTACTTTGACACTTGACGGCTGGAACGGAAGCATTTAAATGAGAAGGATTTACGTCATACTTGCTTCGGTCCTGGCGCTGTCGGGCGCCGTTTCCTGCACCGAAAAGCAGGATCCCGGCTTCGAAAACGCACCCGGCATGCCGGAGCTGACAGGCCACTCCGCCTTTTCCTTTCCCATACTCGAGGTGAGGGAGCTGTCGGGCGTCTGCCTCAGCCGTGACGGAGACTTCATCTGGGGTGTCGGAGATCAGGGAGCCCTCTACAGGATAGGATTCGACATGAGCGCCGAATGCCTGATGAAGACCGGCTCCGACTGGGAAGACGTTACCATGGACCCGGCGTCCGGCGACCTGCTGATTGCAAAGGAGCCCAATTCGGTAGAGCTTGTGCGTGCCCCCGGATACAGTTCCGCCGCCCCTCTGTTCAGCATCGAAGAGGCCTCGGGATACGGCAACAACGGTCTGGAAGGCCTGTGCTGGTACAAGGACGGTACCGTCTATGCCGGTGTGCAGAAAAACGCCACCCTGTGGGCCTGCAGGACCGACGGCACCATCCTCTGGAAAAAGCAGCTCGGCACCCTGGCAAACGGCATAAAGGAGATTTCGGGGCTTTGCTACGACACGGAGGGCGACCTTCTGTGGGTCATCGATTCCACCGTATCCCGGATATACGTATTCAACGGAGAGGTGACTCAGCTGCTCGCCGTTTACCCCGTTTCCTTCATTTCCAACGCAGAATCGGTCCTGGTCGATCGCAGCCGCTCCTGCGTCTGGGCCAGCGACGATTCGCATTTTGCCTCCAGACTCTACCGGCTGGATTTCAGGTTTTAGGCAATTCGTTAGTTACATAATTCCAGCAGCCGTGAGTGGGAGGAGTCCGCAAACCACAGTAACCGGAATACTTGTCAATTAATACAAAACCAGTCCGAGCAGGGCACCGGCGACTATGATGAGGATGGGACTGACCCGCCCCCACATGGAGGCTGCAAACGCCGCAGCGAGCAGCACCCAACTCTTCCAATCGGCAAAATTCTCCCGCACGACCTGTATCTGCGGCACCAAACCGTCCCAGCTTGTCTTTAGCACCAGGATTACGGCCGCTGCGCCAATGAGCCCGGCCACGACCGGCCGCAGCCAGCCCATCGTTCCCTCGTATAGCGTACTGCCCTTAAACTTTGTATAGAAACGTACGATAAGAAGCACAATCACAAACGACGGCAATATGAGGGCGAGAGTGGCGACCACCGACCCCAGAACCCCCATCCAGTGCGCTCCTGTGGCATTGAAAAGGACCTGATATCCCACATAGGTGGCAGAATTGATACCTATTGGGCCGGGGGTCATCTGGGAGATTGCGACGATATCGGTAAATGCGCTTTCGCTTATCCAGCCGTGCACCGTAACCACTTGTGCCTGAATAAGAGACAGCATGGCGTAACCGCCGCCGATGGTAAAGGCGCCGATTACAAAAAAGGTCCAGGCTACCTGGAGCAGCAGGGTCAGCGTTTCCATCTGCGTTCTCCGATATAAGTCACACAGAAGCCCAGCACGATGGTGCAGAGCAGTATCCAGATGGGCGACACGCCCAGGAAGGCCACAAGCAGAAGGGCTGCAACGGCAAGCATCCATTTCCACCATGTGGTGCAGGACTTGCGCGCCATGTCCACCATAGGGACTGCTATAAGGGAAATTACGACCGGACGAATACCCTTGAAAGCCTTTTCGACCCAGGGATTGTCTTTGAATGCCGTAAAGAACATCGCTATCGCAAGGATGATGAGGAACGAAGGGGTGATGCTTCCGAGCGTTGCCGCAATGCTGCCTTTTATGCCCCTGAGCTTATACCCCGCGAAGATGGAAATGTTGACGGCCATCACTCCCGGTGCGCTCTGGGAAAGAGCCACTATATCGGGCAGATCCTCCTCGGAGATCCATCCCCGTCGTGCCATCTCGTCGCGTATTACCGGAATCATGGCATAACCGCCGCCGATGGTGAAGGCGCCGATTTTGGCAAAAACCGCAAATATTTTCCAAAGGGGAACTCTTTTCTGTGTGTCCATCGCGCAAAATTAACTATTTTTGCATTATGATACGTCAACTAAACAACAAAGTCTTCTACATCGGCTCCGACGACGAAAGCATCGATCTGTTTGAGAGCCAGTACATAGTTCCCGAGGGAGTATCGTACAATTCTTACCTCATCACCGACAGCAAAACAGCCATCCTGGACACCTCCGACGCCCGCAAGGCCGACGAATGGAAGGAAAGCCTCGAAGGCGCTCTTGCGGGCCGGCAGCCCGACTATCTGGTCGTGCACCACATGGAACCCGACCATTCGGCCCTCATCGCATGGGCTCTCGGGCAGTACCCCGGCATGACGCTCGTCGCAAGCGCCCAGGCGCTGAGGATGCTCCCCCAGTTCTTCGAGGGAATCGCCCTGGAGGGCCGCACCCTTGCGGTCAAGGAAGGGGACGTCCTCGAACTCGGCGAGCACAGCCTGCGCTTCGTAGCCGCTCCTATGGTCCATTGGCCCGAAGTCATGATGAGCTTCGACCCCGCCGACGGCGCCCTTTACAGCGCCGACGGTTTCGGCAAGTTCGGATCTCTTGGCAAATGCGGATTCTACGGCCGCGACGACAACGACTGGGCCTGCGAGGCGCGCCGCTATTACTTCAACATAGTTGGCAAATACGGTCCGCAGGTGCAGCAGCTCCTCGGCAAGGCGGCCAGCCTGCCCATCAAGACCATCAGGCCCCTGCACGGACCCATACTGGAGGACAACCTGGGCGAATACATACGCCTCTACGACCTCTGGAGCCGCTACGAGCCCGAGACCGACGGCATCTTCATCGCATGCGCCTCTATCCACGGAGGCACGCTGGCGGCGGCACGCAAACTTGAGGAGATCCTGCAGGCCAAGGGTGCACCCAAGGTGGTGCTGTCGGACCTTACCCGCTCTGATTTTGCAGAGAACGTGGAAGACGCATTCCGCTATCCCAGGATAGTGCTGGCGGCTTCTTCGTACGACGCCGGCCTGTTCACTCCCATGTACGAGTTCCTGCACAGGCTTCAGATAAAGGGCTGGTGCCGGCGCAAGGCTGCCATTATCGAAAACGGCTCATGGGCGCCTTCCGCAGGCCGTGTTATGAAGGAAATGCTCGCCGCATGCAAGGAGGTGGAGATCGTAGAGCCCACCGTTACCCTGCGAAGCCGCCTCAAGAGTACGGATGTTCCTGCGCTCGAGGCTCTTGCCGACGCCATACTGTCGTAATTTTTTTTTACATTTGCAACAGACAATTTTATAACAATCATCATTATATGAAAAGATTAATCATCTCTGTCATTGCAGTATTCGCCATTGCGTTTTCTGCAAGCGCTGCTTCCTACAAGGTCAACGACAGCGCAATCGACACCCTCATCGACAATGCCGAGGAAGTCTATAACGCAGACTTCATGGCTCCCGCAGCGGCAACTGCGGCAGCAACTGCCAGCGTCACTGCAGGCGGCTCCGTCAACCCTGTCGCAGCACTCATCCTCAACATCTTCGTAGGCTGGTGCGGCATCCATCGCCACTACTGCGGTACGGCTCCCTGGATGTGGGCGGCATACCTGTTCACCGGCGGCGGCATCTTCGGCGTCCTCGACGTGGTCGATTTCATCATGCTGGTCATAGGACTCTCCGACGGCTCGGGCGCATCATTGTTCATCAACAACCCCAAATTCATAGCGTGGGTCTAAAGAAAACCTTATTCCCTGCACTTCTGCTCCTCGCAAGCCTGCCGCTTTGCGCCCAGCGCAAAGTCAGTGCAGACGTAGAGGTAAAGACGGTGGCAAAAGGGAAAGTCAGTACAGTCACCAAAAGCGTCTATTGCACCCGCAATGGACGCTTGGTGACATTATTCCGTTCTCCTCTGTCATATTACGCAGTCACAAACACCAAGGGCGAATTCCAGCTGTACAACCCCTCAACCAATGAAGTCCTGACGCAAATCGACGGGGGCATGAGTTCAAACACCGAGCTGGTGATGCTCTTCATGAACGGTCATATAGACGACCTCGGGCTTGGTTCTTTCGGCTACAAGCCCACCTCCACTTCCCGCGACGGGGAGTATCTCAAGAAACGCTTCACTCCGTCCGACCCGCAACGTCCTTCCGTAGAGATAGTCTATGAGAACTATTTCCCTATTTACTGCGAATACATTGCCCCGGACGGCAAGATTTCGGGCAGGAAATACCTGTCTGCATACAATAATTTCGGGCGCCTTGTGCTGCCCCTCCGCATTACCGACATCTCTTACGGCAAAGACCGCGACTCTACGGTCGTCCGTACCATATATTCCTCCGTGCAGATAGACGACGACTCGCCAGAGTTCGATTTTACCGTCCCCGCAGGAGCCAAGCCCATGAAACTGGAGGCTCCCGCCCAATGAGACTGCGGCTCCTGACATCCGCCCTTGCGGCACTGCTGTTCCTGCCCCTTGCGGTCAACGCGCAATCGGCCGACAGCAGCCTTGTACTGGGCAGGGATTTCGGCGCCAAACTTGTTTCGGAGGCTCCGCCTCAAGGGGCCAACGCGCTGGAAAAGGCCTCGTGGCACATTAGCAAACAGCTGACAGGCAGGGACTTTTACCGTCCGGTCAATTATATGTTCTTTCGTCAGGCCGTACGCGAGATAGGCTTTTTTCCGGCAATATTCGCAACGGCCGACCGCATACTGCGGGACAGTAAGATAGGCACTGCAACGGCCGAGCTGGATGCCGACAATCCCGTCATAGAAGAAGGGCCGGAGGCATACGCCCCGGGAAAAAGGGAGAAGAAATGAAACGTCTCCTTATCATCCTAGCGGCGCTGCTGGCTGCATGCAGCGGGCTCAGTGCCCAAAGCCACTGGGCGTCAAAGGACTTCGAATTCGTCGAATACCTTATCGACAACGGCCTCAAGGCTGACGCCAAGGTCCTGCTGAGCAGCGACAGCTATAATCCTTCAGATACGCTGACCTACCTCCGGGCCTGGACTGCCTACAATCTCAAGGAGCTGGAAGAGTCGGCGGAGCTGTTCCGAGCCATCCCTGCGGATTCGCCTTTTGCCGACAAGTCCCTCTTCTACTCCGCCGCCGTTTCGGCCCATCTGGGCGACTATACAGGAGAGCTTGCGCGATTGCAGGCATACGACGGCAAATATCAGGAAGTTAAACAGCTGCAGCTCGCCGGGCTTGCGCTGCTGCGCGACGACCCCGAGGCTTTCCGGGAAGCGGCAAGCCACTTTGGATTCAGCGATTTCGCCCTTCAGCAGCCCCAGAAGGAGCTGAGCGCTATTTATTCCCAGAGATTCGAACAGCGAGGCAAGAGCCCCTGGCTGGCTGCCGCAGCTTCTGCGGTGGTGCCGGGCCTGGGCAAAATCTATGCAGGCAATACAGGCGAGGGCGTAGCCGCTTTCCTGCTTACCGGCGTACTGGGGGCGATAACCGCCGAACACTGGATAAAGGACGGTCCGGGCAGTTGGAAAACTATCGTTCCGGGAGCCATCGGAGCTGTTCTTTACATAGGAAACATCTACGGAAGCTACGTTTCCGTCAGCATACAGAATACCAGACTCAGAGATGCTCAACAAACGGCTGTACTGTATAATATCCATATTCCTCTGCGCTCTGTTTTCCGCTAGCGCTCAGGATCTTGAAAGGCGCGCCGTAGAGTATGAGAGAATCATCTTCGACGGCGCAGACATCGCTGCGACCAACGAGGCCCTGCTGGCAAAGGCCGAGTGCTACAAACAGTTGGGACGTTACGGCGATGCTTCGCGCACGCTCGACCGCCTGCGCATGTTCGCACTTACCGACGAAGAAAGGAACGCTGTCTTGTACCAACGGGAACTGCTGTACTTCCTGGACGGGGAGTTCCGGCAGGCGGCCGCACTGGTGCCTGAGGTGGAGGCGACGAGTCAGGAAATCCTGCTGCTGCACGCCCTCGCCCTTGCATACGCCGGAAATTATGACGAATCCGAGATTTATGCCGCCCGCTGCATAAGCTGGGACGGCCCAAGTCCGTATCTGGACGAACTGCTGGTCCTCTACCGTCAGCACCCCATGCAGAGGAGCGAAGCCACTGCGCTGGCCCTCAGCTTCTTACCTCCGGCAGGGCATTTCTACAACGAAGCATACGGCGAAGGAGTGCTGTCCGCCGGTCTAAACGCCGCAAGCGTCGCCTTCATGGCGGCAAACCTGCTTGGAGGCTACTGGGTCAGCGGCCTGCTTGGAGGTGCAATAGCCCTCAACTACACCTTCATGGGCAACATAGAAAGGGTCCAGGAGCTTACCGAAATCAATAACAACAACGCCCCTATACTTTTCGGCGACTCTCTGCGGGAATTCCTTCGGAGAGCCATGTCTCGGTAAAGACGTTATAACATCCCACTAATCCAATTCAAACGAGCAGACCACGTCTCCAAAGCGCCCCGTAACCACATCCTGCTCTTCAAAGAAGCGGGCCGAGAGCTGTCCGCGCCATACTATGTCGTCCTTTTCGTTGTAAGGGATATCTATGTTGATGCCGTAGCTTTTGGACTGAATCTTTACCGCCACCTCGCATTTCCAGTTGGTGCGCGTCCCCCCGTCGTCTTCTACGATAAGGAAGGCCAGTTTGTCCAGCTGGTTGGTAAAATCGGTCACCAGAATAGCCTCATAAGGCAATTCCTTATCTACATACCTCCGCTTGACCACTATCATGAAATCGGTTACGCTTGGAGTGTAGAGCTTGAGTTCGGCATCGGTAGAAGCGTTGAAACCATCCACGAAGCCGCATTTGACAAAAAACTCACTCGCACCTCCGAACCAGCTGTCGTAGTTCCGCAGCATCTTGAAGCTCTTGAGCATCAGCTTGCGTGGCCTTGCCGCAGCAGGAACCGCATTATTTTGCTTCTCGCGGACGAACAATTCGAGAGGCGTGAATGCAGAATCGTTGTTTGAATTGACCACCCAGACGGGGCGCACCATCGCCATGGCCTCCGTGACCTCCAATGTGTCCACAATCACGGCTCCGTCAGGTCCTGGAGCAAGGGCGTAGCCATAATTGGACTCCGCTCCATAGCCCGGATCGAAGGTTATGACAGGGTACGTTTCGCCGTCCCAGTCGTCGGCGTATGGCCAATACAGCTGATAACCGGACTCTGCGAGAAGGGTCATGGCGTCCTCCACTCCCGAACGCACCAGCGGAACTCCGGACAGATAATCCCGCACCAGCTCCCGCAACGGGCGCTCGTATGCGCCTGATTTCGTGACAGGTCCGAGTCCCGCTCCCGGCTTGCAGACAAGCCTGTCGAGGGTATATTCCTCGTCGTAGCCATTGCCGGAAGACAATGCTACGGCATCATATACCTCCCGCAGGTGCGCCGGCTCCATGGGCAGCGACGCGAACATGCGCGCAATCGATGACGGGCTAAGATCGAACAAAGGGCCGTCGGAATGTTTATCGGGTTCGTTACCGGGGACGGCGCAGGAAGAGACTGCCAGCAAGGCAGCGAAAACAAAGAAGCGTTTCATAGTCTTTTTGTGCAAAGGACGGAATTATTATCCGTTTCCCGGCAAAAAGAAACGCTTAAATGAAAAAACGGCCTCTCAGGCCTGCCGGATAAAGCTTACGAAACGCTGTTTTCCGAAAAAATCGTCCAGAATCTCGACTTTTGCAAAGCCGGCCCGCTCGAATACGGCCGCTGTCTGTTCCCCCAGGGACTCGTTTATCTCCACTATTCCCCAGCCACCAGGCACAAGGGAACGCCGGGCGGTCGAGGCTATCGCCCGGTAAAACAGCAGAGGGTCCGAATCGGGAACGAACAAAGCCATTGCGGGCTCGTGCTCAAGCACGTTGCGGTGCATCGCAGCCTTCTCGCTCTCGCGTATGTAAGGAGGATTGGAAACGAGAATGTCGAAAGGTCCGCCGGGATAATCCTGAGGCTCCAGCACGTCCGCCTTGACAAAGAGAGGCCTTCCGCCGTCCACATTATCGCTTCCCATACTCAAATCACGCGGGTTTTGGCAGCGGGCGACCTCCAAAGCCCCGTCGGACAGGTCAACGGCGGTCACGCGTGCTCCGGGGACCTCGAGCGCGATGCTCCAGGCAATGCAGCCGGAGCCGGTACAAAGGTCGAGCACACGCGGCGAGGGAAGCTGAAGAGCCCTTACGCAAGCCTCCCGGACGAGGATCTCTGTCTCGGGACGTGGGATGAGCACTCCAGGCCGCACGCTGAACCGCCGGCCGTAGAAATCCTGAACTCCGGTCACGTATTGCACCGGCTCTCCGTCAAGAAGGCGCCGAAGGGCCACGTCGAGCTCCGGAGCGGCCTGCAGCTGCGGATTGACCACCCACTCATAGGGACGTACACCCTGGATGTCCTCCACAAGACGCTCAGCGAGGCTCCGTGCCTCCCGCGGAGGATACAGAGCCTCGAGCAAAGAAGCCGCCTGCCGTATAAACTGCGAGAGCGGCACCCTATGAATTCTCTATGATGGTAGAGAGGAATTCCGTCATCGAAAGACCCGCCTCGCGCACCATCTTAGGTACGAGAGAAGCGCTGGTCATACCGGGAATCGTATTGATTTCCAGGAAATAGAGTCCGTCTTCGGCAAGGATGTAGTCCATGCGGACGACTCCCCTGCACCCAAGGCGGAAATAAATCTTGGTAGTGGTCTGCTGAATCAGGTCGCGGACGTCGTCGGGCACGGGAGCCGGGCAGATCTCCTGGCTGCGGCCGTTGTATTTGGCGTCGTAATCGAAATACTCGTTTTCGGACACGATCTCGATAAGGGGCAGAGCGCTTACCTTCTTTCCGTCAAAATAAGCCGCGCAGGTCAGCTCCCGTCCTTCGATGCCCTGCTCAATCAGGACCGTCTCGTTCTCGGAGAAGGCGTAACGCACGGCATCTGCCATCTCATCGGGATTGACGACCCGAGTGACACCGAAGCTCGAACCTCCCTGGGTGGGTTTGACGAATACTGGGAAACGCAGCTTCTGAGCCACCAGGGCCTTGGTCTCTTCGTGGTCCATGCCGTGGCGGACGTACACATCCGGGGCGCATTTGGCCAGTCCCAGCTCGCGGATATAGCACTTGCAGGCGTATTTGTCGAATACGATGGAGCAGGTGCTCGAATCGCAGGTGCTGCAGGGGACGCCGAGCATCTCGAGATAGCCCTCGAACTGCCCCGTTTCGCCGGGAGCGCCGTGCTGGACTATGTAGGCAAAGTCGAACTTGACCTTCTCGCCGAGTACGAATACGGAGAAGTCGCTCTTGTCAACGTCGGGACGGGCCTCCTCGGGGAAGGTCACGCGCATGGAATTCTTCTTGCGGAAGGCGACGAGCTTCCACACGCCGAAGCGTGCAAATATCTCGTAAACGTCGTAATTGGTGTCGTCGATTGCGGATGCTACAAACTCTCCGCTGCGGCACGAAACCTCCCATTCCGAGGAATCGCTGCCGTAGATGACCGCTATGGTGTTATACTTTGACATATCAGTTGAAATAGTATTCGGTTTCCTGACTGCTTTGATTCTCCAGTTCTTGAGGCTCCTCGTCGCCACCCAGGAAGGTGCCGCTGGAAGAGCAGTCGAGACTGAAGTTGACGCTCGCAGGGGCGGTAAAGACGTCGTTTTCGTTAAATATGCCCGCGGCGATGCATTTCTTCATCCAGATGCCCCAGATAGGCAGGGCCATGCGGGATCCGTCCAGGGAGTTGAAGTGAATCTGGCGGTCCTCGCCTCCTATCCATGCGCCGGCCGTAATCTTGGGCGTATATCCTATGAACCAGCCGTCGGAACAGTCGTTGGTCGTACCGGTCTTGCCGGCAATTTCGCCCTTGAGGTTGTATGCGTAGCGCAGGCGGCTGCCGGTGCCTCCGTTGACTACTCCCTGCATGAGGTTGGCCATGAGGTAGGCGGTGGAAGCGCTTATGGCTTCGCTCTTGGCGTTGGTGTGCTCCGTGATGACGTTGCCCTGGCTGTCCTCTATGCGCGTCACGTACAGGGGAGAAGAATAGATGCCTCCGGAGGGGAAGGTATTGTAGGCCGCAACCATCTCGTACAGAGCTATGTCGGCAGGACCTACGCACAGGGCATAAACCTCATCGACATGGCTGTGGATGCCCATACGGTGCATCATCTGCGCCATAGCCTGAGGCCCGAACTGCTTCATGAGGAAGGCAGATATGTTGTTGGAGCTGTTGGCGAGGCCCCACTTGAGGGTAACGGTCTGACCGATGATTTCGGCCTTGTCGGTGCTCCTCGGAGTCCAGGTGCTGCCGTCCCAGTTGACGAAGGTCTGGGGCGTGCAGACTACGCGGTCGCAGGGAGTCATGCCCTCCTGCATTGCGAGCGTATAAAGGAAAGGTTTGATTGTGGAGCCCACCTGACGCTTGGCCTGGCTGACATTGTCGTACTTGAAGTACCTGTAGTTGGGACCTCCCACGTATGCCTTTACATTGCCGGTGCCGGCCTCGATGGCCACGAATCCGCAGCGAAGGAAACTCTTGTAGTAGCGTATGGAATCGTTGGGCGTCATGGTGGTGTCGATGTAACCCTTCTTGTTCCAGGCGAAGACGCGCATCTTTACGGGCTTGTCGAACTGGGCGAGTATCTCGGCCTCGGGCACGCCGGATTTCTTCTGGACGCGGTAACGGTCGCTCCAGCGTCGTGCCTGGCTCATGAGACGCTCCACGGTGGCCTTGTCGATGTCGTTTGCGAAGGGCTTGTTGCGTTTGCCTTTGAGCTCCCGGTTGAAGGCACTCTGAAGGTAGCCTCCGAGGTGCTCGCTCACGGCCTCTTCGGCAAACACCTGCATCTTGTAGTCGATGGTGGTATAGATGCGCAGGCCGTCCTTGTCGAGGTTGTAGGAGCTGCCGTCGGGTTTCTTGTTCTTGGTCAGCCAGCCGTAGATGGCGTCGGAAGCCCAGCGGAGCGAATCGGCGGAATAGTCCTCCACGTACTGATAGTCGGCGCGGCGGGGCTTCTTGGCGTTCATGTCGCGGCGGAGCATGTCGCGGAAGTAAGGGGCGTGGCCGGAGTTATGGTCCATCACATGGTAGTCCAGGACGATGGGCAGCCCGCGGAGGGAATCGCGCTCCGCCTTGCTTATGTACCCTGCCTTGGCCATCTGGCCCAGCACGAAATTGCGGCGGTTCAATGCGTTGTCGGGGTTGAGGACGGGATTGTAGCGGGTGGGCTTGTTGACCATGCCTACCAGCATCGCGCTCTCCTGGATGTTGAGGTCGGCAGGCTCCTTGGCGAAGAAGGTCTCGGAGGCCGCCTTGACCCCGAATGCGCCGCTGCCGAAGAAGATGGAGTTTAGGTACATGGCGATTATCTCGTCCTTGGTATAGTCCCTCTCGAGCCTGGCGGCGGTAATCCATTCCTTGAATTTGGTGACCACGAGGGCCAGCTTGCTCTGCCTCTCGCCACGGGGATACAGGGTCTTTGCGAGCTGCTGGGTGATGGTACTGCCGCCTCCCTGGCTGGAGTCGCGCAGCAGCAGGGTTTTGACGGCTACGCGCCCGAGGCCCTTCATATCTACGCCCGAATGTTTGTAGAAGCGTACGTCCTCGGTTGCGACGGCGGCGTGCACCAGATGCTCCGAAAGCTCGTCGTAAGATACATACGTGCGGTTTTCGATGTGGAAGGTCGTCAGGACTTCTCCGTCCTGGGCCAGAACCTGGGTGGCAAGTTTATTGTCGGGATGCTCAAGTTCCTCAAATGAAGGGAGTTTTGCAAAAAGCCCGACGAAAAGCAACATGAGGAATACTGCTGCGAACGGAGCCACGAGCAGAATCCAGTACCATTTTACTATTGTTCGTTTGGTCTTGTCAGTCATTTCCGATACTTGAAAACACAAAATTAGAGAAAATTCGGAAAAACGCCTTAAATTTGTGGCCGAATTCGAAGATTTATGGAAAAGAATTTAGTGATAGTTGAGTCCCCTACAAAGGCCAAGACAATCCAGAACTACCTGGGAGACGGTTTTGTCGTGCGTTCCAGCTTCGGACACATCCGTGACCTGCAGGACAAAAGCCTGAGTATAGACATACAGAACGGATTCCGGCCGGAATACGTCATCCCCGCAGACAAGAAGAAAGTAGTCAACGAACTCAAGAAGCTTGCGGATGCATCCTCCGTAGTATGGCTGGCTTCCGATGAGGACCGCGAAGGAGAAGCTATCTCCTGGCACCTCAGCGAAACCCTCGGACTGCTTCCGTCTAAGACCAAACGCATTGTATTCCACGAGATTACCAAGGAAGCAATACTCCACGCCGTACAGAATCCACGGTCCATCGACATGGATCTGGTGAATGCCCAGCAAGCCCGCCGCGTGCTCGACAGGCTGGTGGGATTCGAGCTTTCTCCCATACTGTGGAGAAAAATCCAGAGGGGTCTTTCCGCCGGACGTGTACAGTCCGTGGTACTGAAGCTGGTCGTGGACCGCGAAAGGGAGATCAACGCCTTCTCCCCCGCCCCCTACTATCGCGTAGAGGCGGAATTCAATGCCCAGGGTTCGCTTGTCAAAGGCCTGCTGGACAAGAGGTTCGAAAGCATCGAAGACGCCCGTAACTTCCTCAACGACTGCATCGGAGCCATCTACACCATCGCTTCCATCGACAGCAAGGAGGGGCAAAGGGTTCCGCCGCCGCCCTTCACCACTTCGACCCTCCAGCAGGAGGCCGCCCGCAAGCTCCACCTGCCCGTGAGCACGACCATGCGTATTGCCCAGTCCCTGTACGAAAGGGGTCTGATAACCTACATGCGTACCGACTCCACCAACCTGTCCGCACTCGCGGTGGGCACAACCAAGGAGTTCATCATCAACAACTTCGGCGCAGAGATGTCTCATCCGCGCCAGTATCATACCCACTCCAAGGGCGCACAGGAGGCACATGAGGCCATCCGCCCCACCTTCGTAACCAACACCGACATCGAAGGCACGCAGCAGGAGAAGAAGCTCTACCAGCTTATCTGGAAGCGCACGGTCGCATCCCAGATGGCGGAGGCCAGGGTGCTCAACACCAACTTCCAGGTAGAAATCGACCGCCGCGACGAGAAGTATTCCATGCAGTCCGTCCAGATACTGTTCGACGGCTTCCTGCGCCTCTACCGCGAGGGCTCCGACGACGAAGATGAAGAACTCGAAGGCCAGCCCGTACTGCCGGGACTGAGCGTCGGACAGCAGCTCGACGCCGTCAGCGTGCATGCCGACTGCAAATACAACCAAGCCCCATTCCGCTACTCGGAGCCGACCCTCGTCAAGAAAATGGAGGAACTCGGCATCGGCCGTCCTTCCACCTACGCACCTACCATAGCCACCCTCACCAAGGCCCGCGGCTATCTGGTCAAAGGCGACAAGGAAGGCCGGAAAGTCCAGGTACGCAACCTAGTACTCAATGGGGCGCAGCTGAGCGAGACCAGCAAGACCGAAACCATCGGGGCCGAGAAGGGCAAACTCCTTCCCACCGATGTCGGAATCCTCGTTACCGACTATCTCACAGGCAGTTTCTCCGACATCATGGACTACGACTTCACCGCCAACGTGGAGAAGGATTTCGACCAGATAGCAAGCGGCGAGAAACAGTGGAACAAGGTCATCTCCGACTTTTACACCCCGTTCCACCACAAGGTCGATGAAGCCATGGCCAACCGCCAGTACGGACACATCGAAAGGGAAATCGGCATCGACCCCACCGACGGCCAGATGATTACCGCCCGCCTCGGACAGTTCGGACCCTACGTTCAGAAAGGCGAAGGCGAACACCGCCAGTCCGCAAGCCTTGCCAAGGGCCAGATAATCGAAAACCTGACCGTCGAAGACGCAGTAAAACTGTTCAACCTCCCGCGCAACATCGGTGAATATCAGGGCGTTGAGATTATCGCCACCAAGGGTCGTTACGGCCCTTACCTCAAATGGGGCGAGCAGAATGTTTCCCTGCCCAAGGGCAAGGACCCTCTCAAGGTGAGCCTGGAAGAATGCATAGCAATCATAGAATCCGACGCCGCCAAGAAGCAGGCCATCGCCGCCCCGATCCACGAATGGACGGAGAGCGGAATAAGCGTGCTGAACGGACGCTACGGTCCCTACATCAAATACGACGGCAACAATTACAGAATTCCCCGCGGAACCGACGCGGAATCCCTGACCGAAGAGGCCTGCAAGCAGATAATCGCTTCCGGCGCCCCTACCGCGTCGGGACGCAGGTTCAGCAAGAAAAAGTAAAGCATGGCCAATTATAAACTCGACGAAACCGACCGCAAAATTCTCTACTATCTTGTCAACAACGCCAGGATGCCCTACCTGGAGATCGCACGCGAGTGCGGCATCTCCGGGGCAGCCGTGCACCAGAGAATCAAGAAGCTAGAAGAAGGAGGCGTCATCGCCGGCTCCCAGATGATGGTAAAGCCCGCCGCGCTCGGGCTCGATGTCTGCGCCTACATCAGCATTTCGCTGACAGAAGGCAATAAGTACCAGGAGGTTGTGGATGCGCTAAAGCACATCCCCGAGATCGTGGAGTGCCACTTCGTGACCGGCCGTGCAGCACTGCTGCTCAAGCTCTACTGCATCGACAACGACCACCTGATGGAAACCATCATCAACACCATCCAGCGCATTCCCTACGTACAATCCACGGAGACCATGATTTCGCTGGACCAGGCTTTCGAACGCCAGGTCTGGGTCAAGGACTTCAAGAATACGACTTTCCGGAACCTATAAGAGGAGGCGGGCGAGGCGCAGGTCTTCGGGCGTAGTGATTTTGATGTTGAATTTGTCGCCGTGAATGGTGGAGATGACCATGCCGGCGCGCTCGGCGACGGAAGCGTCGTCTGTGAACATAGTATCGTAAGGCTGCCTGTAGGCGGCCTTTATCTTTTCCGACAGGAACATCTGCGGAGTCTGCACGGCAACCATGGCGCTGCGGTCGGGGGCCGGAGCGCCGGGCACGATGCTGCGGAGGGTATCCGTAACGGGTAGTACGGGAATCAGAGCCTCGGGACCGCCGGGTGCAGACATGGCATCGAGCATGGCCCTGACCAGGGAAGCCGGCACCAGCGGCCGCACGCCGTCGTGAATGGAGACTATTGCGCCGGGAGGCACTTTTTCCAGGGCCGCGAGCACGGAATGAAAGCGGGTGATTCCCCCCTTCACTATGACCTGGGGGAACGAGACCGCATACCTTATGCACAGCTCTTTCCACTCATCAACATGGGTCGCGGGCAGTACGGTTATGACTTTTGCGGACGGTTCCGCCTCCAGAAAGCGCTCGACGGTACGCTGGAGAATCGGGACTCCTCCAAGCTCCAGAAACTGCTTGGGCTGCTCGGAGCCCATACGGGTGCCGCTGCCGCCAGCCACAAATACCGCATATACTTCCCTTGCCATAAAAAGCGCTGAAATATTATACCACAAATTTAAGGGATTTTGTGGAATTTTGCTTAAATTTGTACGAATATCCGATTCTGTACAGCATTATGGCATTTTCGTTCCTAAACCAAGAGCTCGCCATCGATCTCGGTACCGCCAATACCGTCATCTACCAGAACGACCAGATCGTCCTGGACGAGCCCAGCATAGTAGCAATAGACAACAGCACTGGCAAGTGCATAGCCATCGGCCAGAAGGCCAAGCTGATGCACGAACGCAACAACCCCGGAATACGTACTATCCGCCCTCTGAGGGACGGCGTAATCGCCGACTTCAATGCCGCAGAGATGATGATCCGCGGCTTTATCAAGCAGGTAAACAGCAAGCACCGCAGCCTCTTCACCCCCAACCTCAAGGTGGTCGTAGGCATCCCTTCGGGCTCCACGGAAGTGGAAATCAGAGCTGTCCGCGACTCCACCGAGCATGCCGGCGGCCGTGACGTTTACCTCATCTTCGAGCCCATGGCGTCCGCCCTGGGTATCGGCCTCGAGGTCGAGAAGCCTATCGGCAACATGGTCGTCGATATAGGCGGCGGCACCACCGAAATCGCGGTAATCTCCCTCGGCGGCCTCGTGGTCCAGGAGAGCATCCGTACCGCAGGTGACGTGTTCACCTCCGACATACAGCAGTACCTCCGTCAGCAGCACAACATCAAGGTCGGTGAAATCACCGCAGAGAAGATCAAGATTGCAGTCGGAGCAGTCATCCCCGACCTCGTGGACGAGCCCGAGCCGTTCATCGTGCGCGGACCCAACCTCATGACAGCACACCCGGTGGAGGCCACCATCACCCATCAGGAAATCGCACACTGCCTGGACAAATCCATCGCCAAGATAGAGACATCCATCCTCCACGTCCTGGAGAACACTCCTCCCGAGCTGTATTCCGACATCGTGGAGAACGGCATCTACCTTTCCGGCGGCGGCGCCCAGCTGCGCGGCCTCGACAAACGTCTCACAGACAAGGTCAACATCCAGTTCCACGTATGCGAAGACCCTCTGCATGCGGTCGCGCGCGGAACCTGCATGGCACTCAAGAATACAGACCACTATTCCTTCCTCATGCGATAAATGGCAAGAGGCAGGAAAGCGTACGCAGGAATCATCACCGCGGCAATCTTCATTCTTTTGGAGTTTGCCGCGTTGTCTATGTTGCACGCTTCCTCCACCCTGCAGAATATCTGGCTGAACCGCTTCTCCCACAATGTCATGGCCACCACCTGGGGCAGCGTGGAGAGAATCCGCAGCTACTTCGGCCTGCGCGAGCAGAACGAAATACTCGCCGGGCGAAACTACGAGCTTTTCAAGGAGCTCCAGCATTACAAAGAAATCGCGAGGGCTTCCGAAGCCATGTCGAAGCTCGACTCGGCGGGCCTCTCGCCAAGGTTCAACTATATCCCCGCCGAGATTACGGCAATGGGGACCAACGCCCGCCACAACTACATCATCGTGGACAAGGGCAGCGACCACGGCGTGAGGCCTGGCAGTTCCATCGTCACGCCCAACGGTGTGGTAGGCATGGTGTACGCGGTTGACAGGCACTACTCCTACGGCCTTTCGCTGATGAACGACAGGGTCGGCGTGAGCGCACGCATAGGCCGCGAAGGGCTTGTCGCCCCAATGCGCTGGGACGGCAAGAGCACCAACCACGCCGTGTTGCACGACATCCCCCTCCACCTCGAGATACCCGCAGGCGACACCGTGTGGACCAGCGGCATCTCCAAGGTCTATCCTCCCGACATCCCCGTCGGAATTACGGAAGGCACGAGAATCGAAGACGGCGCCGCTGGCGTAGTGGACGTCCGTCTGTTCGTGGATTTCGCTTCGCTGCGTTACGTCATACTTGCAGACAACCCCGACCGGGACAAAATTGAGGAGATGTCGAAATGAAAGACTACCGCTTCATCATCGTCTTCGCCTCTCTGGCGCTCGTGCAGGTCGTGATGTGCAATTTCGTCAACCTCTCACGCTTCGTAGTCCTGTCCATACTTCCTGCGCTCGTGCTCATGCTGCCCACCCGATGGGACAACATCCGCATGATGCTGACAGCGTTCGTACTGGGATTCGCCGTCGATTTCTTCTCCACCGGCATGCTGGGACTCACGAGCTTCGCCCTCGTTCCCGTCGCCCTTTCGAGAGGGTTCATAACCGGACTGCTGTTCGGCGACGAGCTCGAGTCGCGCGAAGGCGAACTCAGCGTAACTCGCTTCGGCATTCTCAAGTTCATCCTCGCAACGCTTATCCTCTGCGCCATCTATTTCCTGCTGTACGTATGGATTGACGCCGCCGGCACCATGAAGTTCTGGGAATGTGCGCTTCGCTTCCTGCTGTCAACCCTGCTCAGCACTCCCGTGTGCGTGCTTGTCGCCAAACTTCTGAGGCCCGAGTAATGGAATACAGCAACCGGTCCACCAAATTGCTTATAGGGCTGGCGGCAGTGCTTCTGCTGCTTCTCGGCAGGCTTTTCTACGTACAGATTCTCAACCAGAGCTACAAGACGGACGCCACCAACAACTCCATCCAGCGCGAAAAGATTTATCCGCCCCGCGGAGTCATCTACGACCGCAACGGATTGCTGCTGGTAGGCAACCGCGTATGCTACGACATACTGGTGACGCCCCGGGAGGTGCAGCCCTTCGACACGCTCGCGCTGGCCGAGGCGCTCGACACTACGGAGGAGTTCGTGCGCGAGCGCATGGAGTACTACCACAACTACCGTTCGCGAATCGGCTGGCAGACCCTCACGTTCCTGCGGCAGATAGACGCCGGTACATACCTCAAGTTCGCAGAACAGGAATACCTCTTCCCGGGCTTCAAGAGCCAGGCGCGCGGTGTTCGGGAGTACCCCTTCAACGCCGGAGGGAATCTGCTAGGATACATTTCCGAGGTCAATGCAGAGTTTCTCAAGGACCATCCCGACTACAAGGCGGGCGACTACTACGGCCGTACCGGCCTGGAGGCCGCAAGGGAGGAAGAGCTGAGGGGCAAGACCGGGCAGCACCTGTACCTGCGCGATTCCCGCGGCCGCCAGAAGAGCTCTTACCACAACGGCGACTTCGACGTGGAGGCTGTCCCCGGCAAGGATATCACCACCACCATCGACGCATACCTGCAGAACTACGGCCAGAGGCTGATGAACGGCAAGAAGGGCAGCGTCGTCGCCATCGAACCTTCCACGGGCGAAATTCTGGCTATGGTATCCAGCCCCGGCATCGACGTGGACGTGCTGTCCGACTTCGGGCGCCACTACAGCAGGCTCTCGCAGAACAAGCATAAACCGCTGTACAACAGGACCGTATCGGCTTCATACCCTCCCGGCTCCGTGTTCAAACTCGTAAACGGTCTGATAGGCCTGCAGGACGGGGTGCTGCAGCCCGGCATGTATTACAGCTGCTACGGCGGATACGTCTATACCTCGAGCGGACGCAAGCTGGGATGCCACGGCCACCGCACTCCCCTCAACCTGGAGGAGGCGGTCATGATGTCGTGCAACGGCTACTTCTGCCACGTCATGCGCACCATACTCGAAAATCCGGAATACGGCTCCACAGAAGAGGCATACAACCACTGGAGGGAGATGGTCATGAGCTTCGGGTTCGGGCACAGGCTCGGCAGCGACTTCCCCTCCGAGCTGAGCGGCAACATCCCTTCCGCCGACTTCTACAACAAACGCTACCACAAGGGGCACTGGCGCTTCCCCACCATCGTATCGCTGTCCATCGGGCAAGGCGAAATCCTCACCACACCGCTCCAGATCGCCAATCTGGCGGCTATCATGGCGAACCGTGGCTACTACTACATACCCCATGTGGTTAAGGCCTCCGAGGGCGTGGAAATCGATCCCAAATACTACCAGCGTCAGTACACCCTGGTGGATTCCACCTACTTCCCCCGGGTGGTGCACGGCATGTGGAAGGCAGTCAACACCTTCGGCGACGGAGCAACCGCCAACGTGGCGCATGTTGACGGGCTTGACATCTGCGGCAAGACAGGAACGGCCCAGAATCCACACGGCAAAGACAATTCGGTATTCATCTGCTTTGCGCCCATGGACAATCCCAAGATTGCCGTCGCCGCATACATAGAGAACGCCGGCTCCGGAGCAAGCTGGGCCAGCCCTATTGCATCCCTGATGGTGGAAAAGTATCTTCGCGGAGATATTGGCGCAGACAGGAAAGAGCTCGAGAACAGAGTCTTACGCACAAAATTAATCAGGCAATGACAGACGAAGCACCGCTCAGAGGCCTTAAGCATACCGTTGACTGGAGGCTCATCATCCTGTACCTGCTGATTATGTTCTTCGGCTGGATCAACATCTATGCGGCCGTGCGCAGCGGGGAGCCGTCGGGCATCTTCGACCTCGGGTGCAACAGCGGCAAGCAGGCCCTGTGGATGGGTGGGGCCATCATCCTTGCCGCCGTAATACTCTTCGCAATCCAGCCATATTTCTGGGAGAGCATCTGCAAACCGGCCTACGCCGTAGTGTTCGTGCTGCTGATTCTCGTCATCTTCATGAGCAACAACGTAAAGGGCTCACATTCGTGGTTCGAGCTGGGACCGGTGAAGTTCCAGCCGGCGGAGCTTTCCAAGATAACGACCTCGCTGCTGCTTGCGTCCGTCATGAGCAAACCGGGATTCCGCCTGTCGTACTGGAGGAATTTCCTGCTTGCCGCCCTGGTCATCGCGCTGCCCATGCTGGTCATCATCGCCGAGAGCGAGACCGGCTCCGCCCTGGTGTACGTAGGATTCATCCTGGTACTGTACAGGGAGGGACTCTCCGGGTGGTGGCTCGCAATGGGGGGAATGTTCATAGCGTTGTTCATCCTTACGCTCACCACGCATTGGTGGGTGTCGCTCGCCCTTGTCGTCGTGGTAGCCGCCATTTACACTGTCCGTTATCTCCGCCGGGTGCAGTCGCTGCGCGACCGTCGCCGCGCCATACGCCTGGTGCTGCTGTCGGCCCTCGCCGGGGCGGCCATGGTGTTCGCTACCGATTTCATATTCAACCATGTACTCCAGGACCACCAGAGGGGGCGCATCGAGGTGCTGCTCGGCATGAAGGAGGATCCGCAGGGACTCGGGTACAACGTGCATCAGTCGCTGATCGCCATCGGCTCCGGAGGTCTGTTCGGGAAGGGATACCTTCATGGCACCCAGACCACATTCGGCTTCGTTCCGGAGCAGAGCACCGACTTCATTTTCTGCACCGTAGGCGAAGAATGGGGGTTCGTGGGCAGCCTGTTCGTGATAGTCTTGTACGGGCTGCTGATTTTCTGGATAGTGCAGGATTCCGAGAGGGCCCGGACGGCATTTACCCGCATCTACGGCTACTGTGTCTCAGCCTGCCTGTTCATGCACCTGTTCATCAACATCGGCATGACCGTCGGCCTCATGCCCGTCATAGGCATACCGTTGCCGCTGTTCAGCTACGGAGGTTCGTCCCTATGGTCGTTCACCGTGCTCATATTCATATTCATCGCACTCGACAGAGAAGAAAAGAAATATTTTTAGGCTTATGAAAGAACTGTACATCAGACCGTTATGTGTCCCGGAATCACAGGTTTGTGTTGTAACACTATCTGACACCCTGCTGGTTGATTCATTTGTATCGGAAGGTAACGACATCGAGGGATTCTATAACGAAGAACAAGAATGGTAGGAGGACTGAATATGAAAAAGCTATTATACATCTCTCTTATTGCCATTTCTGTTGTATCATGCTCCAGAGAAGTGTCTCAGAAGGCAAAAGCGATTCATACATATCACCACTTTACCGCTTCCATAGAAAATGATTCTTTCTCCAAAGCAATGATAGGGTCAGGAGGTGCTGTTTCGTGGAACGAGAACGATAATATCATAGTATTCGGAGACAATAAAGACACATATTTTTTCCAATGGGACGGCAACGGTGCTTTCCGGGGAGATGATGTCTCCGGCTCTTCTTTTTCCGCTTTTTACCCGACGAATTTCAATTTGGAGGATAATCTCCTCGTCCTCAGGGGCTCCTGGCCGACTCCTTTCGAAGCTGACAAACAAGCCTGGGGGTCCATCCCCATGGTGGCGACGAGTGTTGACAACCATCTGTATTTCAAGCAGACTCTCGGCTTGATACATTTCAGAATCACCGCTTCTGTTACAAACGGCGGCTGCAATTGCATCACGCTCCGGGGCAATAATGATGAAGTACTCTCAGGAGAAGGCTATATCGACTTGAGTGAAGAGACCCCGGTATATCGGGTTTTTTCCCAAGATGCGGCTACAAGCACGTCTCTCATTTTGGCTGCCAACGAACCGTTTGACCTGACAAATGGCCTTGACGTATTCTTCCCGCTGCCGGAAATCGTACTGGCGAATGGCTTCACCGTTTCGTTTGAGGTAAAAAACCTCAACACCTGGGTGACGGAAAAAGAAGTGACCAAATCCACCTCAAAAAGGGTCGATATAAAGCGGGGGAAGATGCTGACATATACTGTCGACGCTGCCGGCCTGCTTGCAGATGATAATGACCAGACTGAGAAAGAGCGACAGGCGTTGATAGATTTGTATGACGCACTTGACGGTCCGCATTGGGACAATAATGCCAATTGGTGCTCAGAGGAGCCCATCGGCACCTGGTTTGGCGTCTCTGCTGACAATAATGGTCATGTTGTAGCACTTGATATCCGTAATAACGGACTGAACGGAACAATCCCTGATTCCTTCTCAAATCTTCAAAATCTGAAATCTTTATGGATGGAACAGGACAAGGGCGTTGTCAAAGGATTTGAAAAAGCTTTTCTGCTTAATGACTTGGAGTTTCTCATCATTGGCAACAGCGTTGACCCCGGCAGATATAATGAAAACCTGTTCTTTGAAATTCCGCAGAATGTCGGGAATCTCAAAAAGCTCCATACATTGGCAATGTATGGAGTCAAAGGCACTATTCCGGAAGAGTTATATACGCTTGCTTCTCTGGAAAACCTATCTATCAGATGTTGCAGCGTCACAGCTCCGCTGTCCAGTTCAATCGGAGGCCTGTCTAAACTGACATCAATAGATTTGCTCGGATACGGTGACCAAAATGCTTTCAGCGGACCTATTCCCGACGGGCTGTACGAATTGACTTCCATTGAGCACATACAGATACAACATACAGGGATAAGCGGTACGATATCGCCCAAAATCGGCAACCTGACTAAACTTGAGCATCTGGACCTCAGCGACAACAAGCTTACAGGAAGTATTCCTGCCGAGTTGTCCCGGCTCCCCGATAACTTACGGTGGCTTGCATTCATGAGCAATGACTTAAGCGGACAAATACCGTCAGAACTGGCAGGATGGCTGCCATGGGATCGTTTTTGGGCCTGCATCCTGGAAGGCAACGATCTTGACTACACATCGGCCAGACCGCATATAATACCGTTCGACATAACTACGACCTCCGGCAGCCATTATACTTCTGATATGGTCAGACAAAACGAAATGACAGTGTTATATAGCTGGAGCAGCACGATTCCATTGTCAACCGCCTACATGGCGACAATGAAAGAATTGTACAATACATATTATAGCAAAGGATTCGATTGTCTGGGATGGTCGCTGTTTGATGATGCTCAAACGGTCAAGAACTTTGTAACGAACGAAAACCTGCCATGGCCGAATTTTAAAGCCGAAAACGGCAACAAGTTCCTGGATGACAGTCTTACTTCATTCCCTGATACATATCCTGACTTTAAAACCAGCAGCATTACTGCCTTCAACAAAGATGGTGAGTTGATATTTACTGAGGTAATCCGGCCTAGAGACGATTTTCATGGTTTCGTCCGTGAGTGGTTCGGTGACACCCCTTCAGAAACCTACGAATCATCCGACTACTCTGCCGACGGCACCGTACACGTGCTCCAGACAGCATCCGAGGGTGCCGGAATCGACGTCGTGCTCATGGGCGACGCCTACTCGGACCGCCTGATTGCCGACGGCACCTATGCCGACGTGATGAACAGGACCATGGAAGCCTTCTTCGCCGAAGAGCCTTACAAATCGTACCGCAACCTGTTCAATGTCAGTTATGTTGACGTAGTCTCCAAGAATGAAAATTACCAAGGACAAACGGCTCTGGGTACCTGGTACGGAGAAGGAACGTCTGTGGGAGGCGACGACGCCAAAGTCCTTCAGTACGCTAAGAAAGTGCTCGACCCGGCCGGACGCAGTACCGACGAAGTGCTCGTAGTAGTGCTAATGAACCGCGACTATCGTGCCGGAACATGCTATATGACAGGCCGTCCCGAGGGTGACTACGGTTGCGGATACGGTATAGCATACGTACCTGTACATAGCGATGCTGAGGAATTCGGAACGACCGTACGCCACGAGGCCGGCGGTCACGGATTCGCAAAGCTCGCCGACGAGTATTCCTACGGCGGAACCATACCGCAGGAAGAGCTCGAATCGTACAGAGGCGTAGCGGTTTACGGCTGGTGGCGCAACGTCGATTTCACCTCCGACCCGACAGCGGTCAAATGGGCGGACTTCATATCCGACAGCCGTTACTCCGGCGAAGGCATAGGCGTGTTCGAAGGCGCATGCACATACTCGTACGGCGCCTACAGGCCCACCGAAAACAGCATAATGCTCAACAGCAACTGGGGATTCAACGCTCCGAGCCGCTACGCGATATGGTACCGCATCAACAAACTTGCCTACGGCAGTTCCTGGACCGGCACCAGGGAAGACTTCGTAGCGTGGGACAAGGCCCATCCCAACCCTGCACATGCCCCGAAGCGTCTTTCGAAGGCAAGCGCGGCCAAGGGCGCGGCACCCCTGCCTCCGCTCGGCAAGCCCGTATTCCGATTCGAACGTTAGGTGATGAAAAGGTTTTATCTGATTATCTCTGCCTTGTCGGTCCTTTGGGCCTGTGTAAGGGAAAATGCGGCACCCACTTATCGGGAGCTCATCGATCTTTCCGACAGCCTTATGGTCGCACAGGAGTACGACCAGGCCACCCAGACCATCCTCAAGGCCTTGGAGATTGCCGAGCAAGAAGGCAGCCCGGCGCATCAGTCCCAAGCCCTGAGCTATCTTGCTCATATCGACCTGGTTACATGGCGCGACTCTCAGGCCTGGGAGCACGCGTGCGAGGCCGAAAGGCTCTCCCGTCAGAGCGGCGTCGATTCTTTGGTATGCCTTGCCCTGCTGCAGAAGGGCAAGGTGTGCGCCTGCGCCGGCATAACCCAAGAAGACGCCCGCGACCAGGAGGCTCTGGGCTACCTGCAGGAGGCCCTGGAGCTGTCGGAAGGCACTGTAAAATATCGGATCGAAATCCTGCAGCAGCTATCCCAGGTTTACGTCAACCTCAACAGGTTCAAGGATAAAATCGACCAGGACGTGTACCGCCAGGCGGGAGTTTTCCTCGATACGGCAGACAGCATCGCGCGGGCTGCCGGCCGTCAGGACCTTCTTAACAAGTCGCTCTCGTACCGCATGAGGTACTACAGGCAGGGCCGGCAGGTTAAGAAAGGTATCGAAAGCTGCGAAAACATTCTTGCCGGATGCGGCGAAAAAGACTACCTCACTCAGTCCCAGGCCTGGAACATGCTCACGATGCTACGGGCCCAGGAGGGCAATGTCGAAGGCATGGCCAATGCGCATCAGCAGTACGTGTATACCATGGAGCATTACATGAAGCAGAAGGCGGACGACAAACTTCAGGAGATGGAGAGCAGGTACGGGAGCGCCCTCAAGGAGATACGCATACGCAACCTCAAGTCCCAAAGGACAATCCTCGCCGTAGCCCTGGTGCTCCTGTTGGCCATGATAGCCGTAGTGCTGAACCTCAACCGCAAGCTCAAGAACGAAAGCCGCACCAAGGAGCAGCTGTTAGGTTTCATCTCAAAGGACCTTACCAATCCCGAATTCAACCAGCAGGTGTCTTCGACCCTGAGGGAACTGTCCCGGCTCGACGACGACGGCATCAGGGCGCGCTGCAAGGAGCTCTTTGCCTCTGCCGGCAACGTGAGCGAGGAAGTTTTCGACCACGTGGTGGATCTGATACACGAAAGGCAGAAGTTCCAGAAAAAGTTCGCTCTGTCCAAGCGGGAACTGGAAATCCTCCACCTGTGTGGTGAAGGATTGACATCGTCGCAGATAGCGGAACGCCTTGCAATCAGCGTCCATACCGTCAACAACCATAAGCAGAACATCTATTCAAAGATGGGCGTGGGCAACAACGCCGAGATGCTCCACGCCGCCAGCGAGGCCGGACTGTAAAAGCTTATACCGTGGTGGTCGCGGCCGAAAATATGCAAGCCAGCACCAGGATGACCAGGGCCACGAGCGCTATCAGCCAAATTACGAAAAGGATGAGTCCCGGATGCCATGACGGCGACTTGATGCGGAACAGCATCATGATGCTGGCATACAGGATACCCACGAAAGGAAGTATGCATACGGCGATGGCCAGTACATTGACCCACAGCGTGTTGGTTATGACGGCGGCTGCAGGGAACTCTTGAGTGAGCTCAACCAGCCAGCCGCTCATGGTCGTACCGAGGCCCAGCCATTGCCAGCCCGGTATCGCCAATCCTCCGGCAAACAGTCCGCTCACGGCGACAAGCAGAAGCAGTATTCCGAACAACACCTCAAGTACGCGGCCGATCCTTCCCCAGACCGGAGAATTGCCTACCTGCCGTACCGCTTCGCCGAATTCCGAGCCACCGTTCTCTATGCTGCGACGCACTCCCTCGGCAGTGCCGTCAACACCCCTGAGGGCCCAGCGCTGCTGAGCGGTGCGGGCCGCCGGTATGCATATCCACAGTATCAGATACAATAAAGGCATAGCGGCCGCTACTCCGCCGGCATTGTCTGCGAATCCCAGGAAGCCGACAATCGTAAGCGCGGCGAATAAAATACGTAGAATGATGGGGTCGAAATTGAAATACGCCCCGATTCCGCTGCACACTCCTGCCACCCGGGCGTTTTCCATGTCGCGGTAGAGTTTGCGTACGGGCTTTTCGGGGGCCCCGCCCGCATCGGGCTGGTCTTCCGCTATCCGCTCGGGACGGCCGAGTATCTCCACCACCTCGTCGATGATGTGCCGGCTCACCACGCCGCCGTCATGCACCCTCTCGCGAAGGAGCTCCGCCATACGTTCCTCTATACCGCCGGAAATCTCGGGATTGGAGTAGTAGGCCTCTATCTCGTTAAGATAGGATTCCGCTGCACGGGCGGCTTCGGTATCGAGCTTGAAGGCATAGCCTCCTATGCTCACATTCTCTACTTGTTTCATAATTGTACGGGAACATTTCCGCCCTTGAGGGTGGCTATCGCACTTACCATGTCCTGCCATGCTGCATCCATCTCGGCAAGCTGCTCGCGGCCTTTCTGCGTTATGCAGTAATACTTACGGGGAGGCCCCTGGGTGGATTCTTCCCAGCGGTACGACAGCAGTCCCTGGTTCTTCTGGCGTATGAGCAGAGGGTACAGCGTGCCTTCGACCACTATCATGTTTGCCGCCTTGAGTTCTTCGATTATGCTGGAAGCGTACGCCTCGTGCCCTGCGAGAATACACAGGATGCAGTATTCCAGCACGCCCTTGCGCATTTGTGAGCGCACGTTGTCTGCGTTTGTCTCCATGGCGAATTACTTTTTGTATGAGGTGAACTTTTGCATGTTTCCGGCGGTGGGGGCAAGGCCGCGAAGCTCACACTTTTGTGCGGGCGTGATGGCCTTTGGGACAGCAATCCAGAGGATTACGTAAAACCAGAAACCTACCGAGCCGGCTACGAGAGCGACCAGCATGATGATACGCACCAGGGCGGTGTCAATGCCGAAATACAGGGCCAGGCCACTGCAGACGCCGGCTATCTTGACGTCGTCCGTGTCGCGGTAGAGCTTGCGCACTCCTTTTTCGGGCTCCGGCGCAGCGGCGGTATCGCTCCCGTCGGGCATACCCAGCTGCGAGATTATCTTCTCCACCAGCTCGAGATCCACTACGCGCTGGCTTTCGCCTACTTCGGCGTAGAACAGTTCGGCCACACGGGCTTCCAGGTCGTCCATGACTTCCTGGACTCCGGTCTCGGACACATGGGCGCGGAAACGGGTGAAATAAGAATCCAGACGGGCATAAGCGTCGTCGTTGATAGTGAAACTCCGGCCTCCTATGCCGGCAGTGATTACCTTTTTCATTTTATAGCAAAGTTTTTGTTGCTGCAAAGATATAAATAAATTTTAATACTTTGCTATACAAGGTACATATTTTTTCAAAATACCCCTGCTATAAATTCAGGGGTTTAATGTGAGTCGCTGATTAGTAACAGTTAAATAACAATTGCTGCGATCTGCAAACCGCAGCAACTGTTTTCAACAATCGCTTACCAGCTCCGCAAGAATACGTATGCCCTCCTCCATACGGGACGAGTCGAGGAAGGAGAAATTGAGCCGCATGGTGTTGCGGTGGCTGCCGTCGGGATAGAAGAACGAACCAGCCACGTAGGCAACTCCCGCAGCCATTGCCCGGTCGTAAAGCGCCACGGTATCAATGTGTTGCGGTAGGTTAAGGAAGAGGAAGAGCCCTCCTTCCGGATGAGTCCAACTGACTCCTTCGGGCATATACTTCTCCAGCAGCGAAAGCATTCTGTCCCTTTTGCTGCGGTATAGTTCTATGCTGCGCGCCAGGTTGGCGTCGAGAGCGCCGCTGCTCATGAATTCCGCCGCCATATACTGGTCGAACACAGGAGGACAGAGGTCCAGGCTCTGCTTGCAAACATAAATCTGCTCAAGCAGCTGATGGGGTCCTATTATCCAGCCCAGACGGAATCCGGGGGCAAAAATCTTCGAGAAACTGCCAAGATGAAGGGTGCGCTCCGGGGCGAGCGAGTAGATGGTAGGCACTGGCTCGCCGCTGTAGCGAAGTTCGCGGTAGGGACTGTCTTCGACTATCAGGAAATCTTTTTCACGGGCGAGTGCAACCAGGGCCTTACGTTCCTCCAGCGTCATCGTTTCTCCGCTTGGATTCTGGAAATCCGGAATCACATAACAGAATTTTGCCCGCATTGACGATGCTGCGGCGAGTCCGGAGACGGAAGAGACTTTCTCCGGGACGTGCCGCCCTCCGGAGAACATAGCCGCGGCGACTGTACTATACCGCCGGAATTCTGCAAGGGTCATTATACGGGCCCTGTAAGATTTAAACGACTGAATGGCACCAAGATACGTCGGCTCTGAGGTAAGTACGACATCGCCCGGATCGAGAAGGATCCTGGAGCAGACGTCGATGCCCTGCTGCGAGGATGTCGTTATCTGAACGTTCTCGACAGGGATGCCGTAGCGGTCCGAGATAGCCTGCCGGAGCTCGGGTACACCTTGGGTGGCGCCATACTGGAGGGCCTTGGCGCCATATTTTTGGAGCACCTGTGCGGAAATACGCTCGATGTCGGCAACGGGAAACGTAGCCGCATCGGGATATCCTCCGGCGAATGAATAGATAGACCCAAGGTCAACCTTGCGGAAAATCTCCCTCACCGGAGAGCGCATGAACGACGGAACGTCGGAAGAAAAGAATTTATCGTAATCCATGCTAGCGCAGCAGTTCTTCCAGAGACACGCTTCCGGCTGTCTTCTCGTCCCGGTACTTGACGATGACGGGACAGTACAGCGATACGCCGCTGCCGGCGGAAGGGCCCTTGGTGATAGGCCTGCTACCGCTTACCACAACGGCACCACGGGGCACGACTATGCGTCCGTCAGCGTTGCGCGGCAGGAATTCGCCCTTCGTAGCGTCGAACAGTGCGGTGGAGGAAGTTATTATGACACCGGAAGCGATGACTGCCCCCTCCTGCACTATGGTCCCCTCGTAGATGCCGCAGTTGCCGCCCACGAAAGCACCGTCTTCGATGATGGTGGGAAGGGCGCCCGCAGGCTCCAGCACGCCGCCGATCTGCGTAGAGGCCGAAATATGTATATTCTTGCCAACCTGGGCGCATGAGCCGATGGTCACGTGGCTGTCCACCATTGTGCCGGCATCGACATAAGCACCCACGTTGATGTATGCGGGAGGCATGACTATGGCGCCCGAAGCCACGAAAGCGCCACGCCTTATGCTGGAACCACCGGGAACGATACGCACGCCGTCTTCCTGACGGAATCTGCGTACGGGGAACGTATCCTTGTCGAAGAAGGAGAACTGCCCCTCGCTCATGTCTTTCACGACTCCGAGCTTGAATCCGGCAAGGATGATTTCTTTGACTTCGCGGTTGACGCGCCACTGTCCGTCAACTTTTTCCGCAACGCGCAGGGTGCCTGCCTCGAGGGCCGACATTACTTCTTCGAATTGATTTATAGTTATTTCCATAGGGTGTCGAGTACGTTTTTCATCTTTTCAAAGGTGCTGTCTGCAGGAGCGGACAGAGGCAGGCGCAAAGCAGAGCCACAGAGGCCCAGGAGCGACAGCGCCGCCTTGGCAGGGACGGGATTGGATTCCACGAAGCAAGCCTTGAACAGGGGGAAGAGCCGGTGGTGCAGCTCGCGGGCGCGGTTCCAGTCGCCACTGAGTGCCGCCGCGGTCATGCCGCTGACCTCGGAAGGAGCGATATTGGACGCTACCGAAATGACTCCGTGGGCTCCGGTGGCCATGAAGGCGAAGGTCATGTCGTCGTCGCCGCTGAGTACGGCAAAGCCTTCGGGAGCGCCGGCAATGATTTCGCTTACCTGGTCATATTTGCCGGACGCCTCCTTGATGCCGATTATGCCGGGGACCTCGCGGGCGAGGCGCAACACGGTATCGGGCAGCATGTTGGCTCCGGTACGGCCCGGCACGTTGTAGATTACTATGGGCAGCGGAGAGTACTCAGCAACGGCCTTGAAGTAATCATACTGACCCTGCTGTGCAGGCTTGTTGTAGAACGGGACCACTATCAGAAGGGCGTCTGGGCCCAGAGGTGCGACAAGGTCTATCGCGGCATAGGTGCCGGTAAGGCTGTTGGAGCCGGCTCCCGCAAGCAGGGGCTTTCCGGCGGCATGGGCCTTGACTGTACGGAAAGCCTCAGCCTTCTCGTTGGGCGAGAGGGTGGGAGTCTCTGCCGTGGTGCCGAGCGGCACAAGGAAATCGATGCCCGAACTTACCTGACGGTCAACCAGCGATGCCAGGGCTTCGTAGTCCACGGAGCCGTCGTCGAAGAAGGGGGTCACCAGGGCGGTGCCACAACCTTTGAATAACATATCTTTCATAATATCAAATCTTTGAATTCATGGATTCCCGTAAGTCCCTCTGTGAGGAGGGCGGCTGCGACGGCCCCTTCGGCAAAGCCCTTGCGGGAGAAGGCCTCGTGCGTGAAGGTGAGAGAATCGACGCCGGAGGTGAAGGTGGCCGTATGGATACCCGGCACTTCGCCTATGCGCTTGGCCCCGATTTCGGGCGTCACGCCAAGGGTGTCGGAGATGATCGCCCCTATGCTTTTGGCCGTGCCGCTGGGAGCGTCGAGCTTGTGGATATGGTGGATTTCATCGACGCGGGGGGTGTACCCATGACCTTTGAGCACCGTACAGGCACGTTCCACAGCCGCGAAGAAGGCGTTGACTCCTATCGAGAAGTTGGAGGCCCAGACCAGCGGTGTGCCGGCCTCGCGGAAGGCGTTGAACACCTGCTCCTTGATGTCGTACCAGCCGGTGGTTCCCACCACTACCGCCTTGAAGTTGCGGGCCAGGACCGGGTAGTTGGCCCGGAAAGCCTCGGGAGTGGTAAAGTCGATGCAGACACATTCGCGTGCCGTCTGCAGGGGCACTGCGCACACGTCTTCCGTTGCACATTCGGGGGTGATGCCGCGGCCCAGCAGCACCTCCTCCACCATATGTCCCATGCGGCCATAGCCGCTGATTATTATTTTCATTTCAAATATTTTACCGGACGAGAGAGGTACGTCCTATCCATAATAAAAATATTGCGATAAATCGTGATAGCCTCTTCCAGATCCGAAAGGAGTATGTGCTCGTCGCTGCGGTGCGCATAGCGGATGGAGCCGGGACCGCAGATTATCTTGCGCTCGAAGTTGCTCAGGTGAGGAGCGTCGCTGCCGAAGCTGACGGGCGCGGACGGAAAGCCCGGAAGGGTAAGGTAATGGGCGGGAGCATCACCGCCTCGCTCGGTAACAGTAAGTAAATCAGAAGCTTGAGCGCGTACCCAGGAGCTCACGGCTTCGTCGCTCGCAAAGGTGGTACGGAAATACAGGCGGCAGGTAAGCTCGCCGCTCAGGATATTCTGGGGATTGGGGCTCTGCAACTGCCCGACGTTCCAGGTTGTGGGACCGAGGACAGGGTCGTCGGGGAAGGGGGCGCTGCGCAGATCCTGCATGAAATCCAGGAACATATCTACGGCGCTGCGGCCCCACTGGGGGTAACCGCTGTGGAAGGGTTCGCCCTTGAACGTCAGCCCGAAAGACTTGGTGCCCTTGGAAGCGCTGACCATCTTGCCCTCGGTGGGCTCTCCTACCACCAGAAGAGGGGCGCGGAACTCCGTGCGGGAGAAGGCCTTGGCACCCCAGGACCCCGTTTCTTCGCCGCTGAGTATTAGGAGGCCGAAGCCGCTGCGGCCCTCTGCGGCAAGCGAACGGCATGCCTGGTACATCGCCCAGAACTGCCCCTTGGCATCACAGCTGCCGCGGCCCGTTATGCGGTCGGGCAGGAACTGAGGGGGAATGTACGGAGGTACGGTGTCCATATGGCTGCAGAACACCACTTTGGGCTCGCCCCAGCTCAGCAGCAGGTTGAGCGTTCCGTCGCCGACCTCGAAGGTCTCCACTTTGGGTGCCTCCAGGTGGGCGGCAAGCCATTGTCCGAGCTCTATTTCGCGCCCGGAGGTGGAATCTATTGACAGTATCTGGCGGAAGAGTTCCATGGCGAAGCTACATCAGTATGTCTTTGAGAATGCCGGTTGCAGCAAGGCGCGCCCCTTCACCGGAGCCCTTGATTACCAGCGGATAAGCATCGGAAGAATAGATGACGGTGACGTTCTGCGTGCCGTCTATCCAATAATACGGGCTGTCGGCTCCGACCTCCTGCATGCGTATGGAGGCGCGGAATCCATGGGGAGCCGAGCTGTCGGCAGACAGGGACGCCACGAAACGGCGGCGCAGTCCCATCGACCTCAGACGTGCTTCTTCGGAGGCAATCACGGGCTCATATTCCTCGAGCCTGGCATAGAATTCTTCCAGCGAGCCTTCAAAGAAATCGTCTGGCAGAAGCGGATTGATCTGTACTTCGGAGGCCTCCAGGGGCACTCCGGCCTCGCGGGCGAGGATGAGCAGCTTGCGGAGGGCGTCGCGGCCGGCGATATCGGTACGGGGGTCCTTTTCCGTGAGGCCTTCCGCCTGGCTGCGGCGAAGGATGTCCGCAAACGAACGGCCGTCGGAGCCCCTGTAACTGGTAAAGAGCTGGTTGAGGGTGCAGGACACGACCGCCTCGATGCCGGTGATGCCGTCTCCGGTGATGGCTCCCGCCGAAACCGACTGCAGCACGGGGAGTGCGTTGCCCACGGTGGTGTCGTAACGGAAGAAGCAACCGTTCTGCGCTGCGGCGGCCTTGATTGCGGCATAGTCGGCATAGGGTATCGCAAGCGAGCGTCGGTTGGAACTCACTATGTTGATGCCCGCATTGAGCAGCGGGATGAACTTGCGCCAGATGTCCTTGCTGTCGGTGCAGTCCACGAAGACGCTGCGGCTGCGGGCGCTTTGCAGTACGCGGTCGGCAAAGTCCTTGTCGGATGAAATCTCTATCAGGTTTATCTGCTTGCCGGCTACGGGGAAAACGCCTCCGCAGGCATCCAGAATGCCCTTCAGCGCCGTTCCTACGGCTCCTGCGCCGGCAACATAGACGTCCAGGGTCGAAAGGGCCCTGCGCTCGAAGAATTCGCGGTGCACGGCGGCTACGGCGCTACGGCACACCCGCCTGCGTAGAGGAACCAGGAAATTGGTGCCGCCTTCGACGCTTATATCGCCCAGAGGTTCGATGCCGGCCTCGCGGAGCGCGGTGCCTATGCGTCTGATGGTGCCTGCAGCGGATACGGGACCTTCCGCGACGAGGGCGAGGGTGGCGTTGCCAGAATCATCCGCAGACGCCGTTACGCCTTTGTATTCAGGAATTTCCGATTCGTGCCCGCAGATGGTCGTACCGGGGTGAGCAGGGTCGAAGGTATTGAGGATGCGTATGGCGAGCCCCTTGTCGCGGGCGGGGCCTACTGCCGGCGCATACAGCACCTTGGCTCCGTAACGGGCCAGGTCGAAGGCTGCCCTGTAGCTGATGGATGGGATGCTGGCGGCGGTTGGAACGTCTGCCGGATTGGCGGTGAGTATTCCCGGGACATCGGTCCATATCTGGAGGTCGGCGGCATCGAGTGCGGCCGCATACAGCGATGCGCTGTAATCGGAGCCGCCACGCCCGAGGGTGGTGACCAGGCCCTTGGGGTCTTTTGCTATAAAGCCCTGTGCCACAAATATCTGGGCGTTGGGATTGGCCTGTACGGCCTGGGTTATCGCAGCGTAAGTGGGGACGGTGTCGGCGCGGGAGGAATCCTTTTCGGTTACTACCAGCTCGCGGGAATCGAGCCATACGGTGCGGAAGCCTTCGCAGTGCAGCTTGCGGGCCAGGATGCGGGTCGAGAGTATCTCGCCGTACTGCTCTATGGTTTCTGGGATGCAGCGGATTTCTGTAAATGTGTCTTTGCAATCCACTATTGCCAGCTCGCGGTCGGGGCCGGTGAACAGGCGGTGTATAATCTTGATATGCCGGCGCTGGAGGTCTTCCAGCTGATGCTCAGGATCTTCGGCCCGGCCGATTTCGAGCAGGGCGTCGGTGCAACCGCGTATGGCAGAACAAATCAGCATGACACGGTCGCGGCGTGCCGCCTCCTCGACGATATCGAGGACACGGGACATCGCAGTCGCATTTTCTACAGATGAACCTCCGAATTTGAGTACTATCATACGGTATCAGTGTAATCAAACAAATATAGGGATTATTTTTTATATTTGCGTGACATGAGAATAGAGTACGATTACGACCTGAGCGCACACAACACTTTCCGAATGAAAGTCAAATGCGCCTGCTTTGTGGAATACGATAGCGTGGAAGAGCTTGTCTCGCTCGACTGGGACAGCCTGCCACGGCCGCTCAAGCACATCGGCGAGGGCTCCAACCTTCTGTTTACCAAAGATTTTCCCGGAACCATCCTGCATTCGGCAATCAGATACATAAAGTATGTGGACATGGGCCTCGACGAGGTGCCGGTAGTCGTCGGCGCCGGCGTGCGCTGGGACGATGTGGCCGGGCAGCTTTGCGGCCACGGCCTCTGGGGAGCGGAGAACCTCTCGCACATTCCCGGCGAGATGGGTGCCGCCGCAGTGCAGAACATAGGCGCTTATGGCGTAGAAATCAAAGACCTGGTGAGCGGAGTGAGCTGTTTCGACGTGGAGGAGCGCAAAAAGTGCAAGTTCACGACGGACCAATGCCGCTACGGCTACAGGGAGTCGATGTTCAAGGAATCCGGCGACCGCTACATAATCACCTCAGTACTTCTGAGGGTGAGCCGTGTGGCCAGGCCAAGGCTTGAGTACAAGGGACTTGCGGGCATCGACGCCTCTACGCCAATGGCCGTGCGGGAAGCTGTAACCGACATCCGCCGGAGCAAGCTCCCGGAGCCCTCCGAAACCGGCAGCGCCGGGTCTTTCTTCAAGAATCCTGTCATCAGCGCGGCAGACTTCGTACGGGTTTGCAACGCCGCTCCCGGCCAGACCGTACCCCATTACGTGCTGTCCGGCGGCATGATCAAAGTCCCCGCCGCCTGGCTAATCGACCAATGCGGACTCAAGGGAGAAAGCGAAGGAGGAGCGGCCGTCTATGACAAGCAGCCGCTGGTGCTCGTAAACGCCACGGGATCAGCAACTCCTGCAGACGTACTGGAGCTCGAGAGGCGCATCGTAGCCACTGTCCACGAGCGCTTCGGCATCTCCCTGCACCCCGAGGTGGAGCACCTATAATTGCGATAAAATGACTATCTTTGCACCCGCTCCTGTACAATGATTGAAGAGTAAATGGAAAAAATATCCAAAAGCATATGGCACTCACTGCTCGAAAAGTTCAAGGAATCGGTGCTGTCGGTCCTTCCCATCAGCCTGATCGTCTTTGCACTTTCCGTGACGCCCTGGGTTGATATCACGTCGCACGAAATGGTGGTGTTCATCATTGCCACCATCCTGTTAATCATAGGCATAAGCCTCTTCAACCTGGGTGCCGACCTCGCCATGACGCCCATGGGACAGTATATCGGAGAAGGTCTCACCAAGTCCCGCAAGATAGGCGTGCTGCTCGGAGTGAGCCTTGTGATGGGAGTGCTCATCACCGTGGCCGAACCCGACCTGTCGGTCCTTGCCGAACAGGTGAGTGCACTGATGAACGGCAAACTACTTATCTACACCGTAGGCGCCGGAGTGGGCCTGCTGCTGCTTCTCGGAGTTTACAAAATCATCCTGCATCTGGAACTCCCCTCCATACTGATGTTCCTGTACATGATGCTGTTCTGCATCGTGGCGCTGCTCATTCAGGGCGGTAAGGGTTCGATGCTGGCACTGTCCTTCGACTCGGGCGGCGTCACAACCGGTCCCATAACGGTGCCGTTCATAATGGCTCTGGGAGTAGGTATAGCCATGACCATCGGCGGCCGGAACGCCAGCGAAAACAGCTTCGGCCTCATCGCCCTCTGTTCCGTCGGCCCCATCCTGGCAGTGCTGCTACTGTCCCTGCTGTCCACCGGGAACATGGAATACAGCGTGCCCGATTACTCAATGGGCGCACTCCTCGACGAGGGTGTAGGAATGTTGTTCCTGGAAAAGACGGCCGACGTCGGACAGTCGCTGCTGCTC
The DNA here is from genome assembly GCA_002395925.1 of Bacteroidales bacterium UBA4284. The sequence continues at coordinate 14,404 of DGVM01000043.1, read as the reverse complement.
ATCCTGGGCGTATTCTTCATCCTTCAGTTCATCATCCTCAAACTCCCCTGGAACAAACTGGTGCAGGTGCTGATAGGTGCTGCTTACACACTGGTCGGACTTGTGTTATTCCTTGCCGCCGTCGAGATGGCCTACATGCCCATAGGATACAAGATCGGAGTGCATCTCGGAGAGGCACATCCGCTGCTAATCACAGGCCTGGCGTTCATCATTGGCAACGTGGTGGTGCTTGCGGAACCGGCCGTCCACGTCCTCAACAATCAGGTGGAGGAAATCACCGGCGGCGAGGTGTCGCGCAAGCAGATGATGATAGCCCTGTCGCTCGGCGTAGGTGTATCCATCGGACTTTCGGTGCTCAGGGTGTACTTCGGTTTCTCGGTGCTCTATTACCTGGTGCCCGGATACCTCATTTCCCTGGCGCTTTCGTTCTTTGTACCAAAGCTTTATACGGCGATAGCCTTCGACTCCGGCGGCGTCGCCAGCGGTCCTCTGACATCCAGTTTCATCCTGCCGATGGTAATCGGTACCTGCATGTCGATGCAGGGAGAATCGGCGGTGATGGACTTTGCTTTCGGCGTGGTGGCCATGGTGGCCATGACCCCTCTCATTACAATCCAGTCGCTCGGCTTCAAGTCCGTGATGAGCGTACGCCGCCGCAAGAAGGTGGCCATGCGCCGCATACTCGAAGCTTCAGACGACCAAATAATCTACTTCCAATGAGCGATACAAGAAACATAGCGCCGGTGAAGCTGGAGCTGTTCATCGCCGTAGTAAAGAACAAAAAGGCCGCGTACTACACAAGCATCGTGCAGTCGCATCAGGTCAACATGCAGTTCCATACGCCTGCTTCGGGGGTCAACCACCTGATTCTCAACTCGCTCGGACTTTCGGGCAAACCCCGCACGCTCATAATCGGAACCGTACGCGAAGACGAGGCCAAGGGCCTCATCGACGACTTTTCGGAGAAAATCGCCAAAGGGGACGAGTATAACGCCCTGGCGTTCACCGTACCTCTCTCCAGCATAATAGGCACGCTGGTATTCGGATTCCTAAGCAACGAAAAAACAACCGTAGACAAGGAGGCATAGCCCTATGAAACACGAACTTATCATCTGCATAGTCAACGCAGGCTTTTCACAGAACGTCGCCGAGGCTGCACGCAAGGCAGGAGCCCGCGGCGGCACGGTAATCAAGGGACGCGGCACCGCGAACCCCGAGGCCGAAGAATTCTTCAACATCAGCATACAGCCCAACAAGGAGCTGGTGCTCATCCTTGTAACGGAAGACATCAAAGACGAAGTCATGCGTACCATCTACAAGGAAAGCGGACTGCCCACCGACGGTCAGGGAATCGCTTTCTCGGTACCGGTAACGCGTACCACCCTGGAAAAAATGGACTGATAAAGAACAAACTATATGTACAGAACGCACACTTGCGGACAGCTCCGCATAGCCGACAAAGGCAAGACAGTAACCCTCGCGGGGTGGGTGCAGAAATCCCGCAAACTCGGAGGCATGACATTCATAGACCTGCGCGACCGCTACGGCATCACGCAGCTGGTAGTTGAAGCCGATGCCGATCCGGCCCTTGTAGAGACCGCCGCCAGCATTGGCCGCGAGTTCGTCATACAGGTAAACGGAGAAGTACTGGAGCGCGAGAGCAAGAACAGCAAAATGCCCACCGGAGACATCGAAATCAAGGTTTCCGGCATCAACATACTCAACAAATCGGCCGTTCCGCCCTTCACCATCGAGGAGAATTCCGACGGCGGCGAAGACCTGAGGGCCAAGTACCGTTACCTCGACCTGAGGCGTCCGCCCCTGCAGAGGGCACTCGCCCTGAGGCACCGTCTCGCCCAGGAAATCCGTACCTACCTTGACGGCCAGGGCTTCATGGAAATAGAGACCCCGTACCTCATCAAGTCCACTCCCGAAGGAGCGCGCGACTTCGTGGTCCCTTCCCGCATGAACCCCGGCACCTTCTACGCCCTCCCGCAAAGCCCTCAGACCTTCAAGCAGCTGCTCATGGTCGCAGGGTACGACCGTTACTTCCAGATTGTCAGGTGCTTCCGCGACGAAGACCTGCGCGCCGACCGTCAGCCCGAATTCACCCAGATCGACTGCGAGATGAGCTTCGTGGAGCAGGAGGACGTGCTGGGCACCTTCGAAGGCATGATGAGGCAGATGTTCAAGAACGCACTCGGCGTCGACATCCCCAATCCCCTTCCCCGCATGAGCTGGTACGACGCCATGGACAAATACGGCTCCGACAAGCCCGACATCCGTTTCGGCATGGAAATCCACGAAGTTACGTCCCTGGTGCAGGGATGCGGCTTCGGGGTCTTCGACAATTCGGCATACGTCGGCGCCATCGCCGTTCCCGGCTGCGCTGAATACACCCGCAAGCAGCTCGACGAGCTCACCGAATGGGTCAAGCGTCCCCAGGTGGGAGCGGCGGGCCTCGTGTACGTCAAGCTCAACGCCGACGGAAGCGTGAAGTCCAGCGTGGACAAGTTCTATACCCCCGAGAAGCTGCAGGAAGTCGCAGCGGCATGCGGCGCAGGCACCGGAGACCTTCTGCTGCTGCTTTGCGGCGACAAGCGCAAGACCCAGACCCGTCTGGGCGTGCTGCGTATCGAAATGGGCAACCGTCTCGGACTTCGTGACCCTCACGTATTCGCTCCCCTGTGGATAGTGGACTTCCCGCTGCTCGAGTGGAGCGAAGAGGACGGACGCTTCTATGCGATGCACCACCCCTTCACCGCACCCAAGCCGGAGCACGAAAAGTGGTTCTATTCCGACAAGAAAGAAGATCTGGAGAGGGTGTGCGCCAATGCATACGACTTCGTGCTCAACGGCACCGAGCTCGGCGGCGGCTCCATCCGTATCCACAATGCCGACATGCAGAAGAGGATGTTCGAGGTGCTGGGCATCGGCCCCGAGGAAGCGGAATACAAGTTCGGCTTCATCATCAACGCCTTCAAGTTCGGCGCCCCGCCTCACGGAGGCCTCGCATTCGGCTTCGACCGTGTGTGCGCCCTCTTCGGCGGTCAGGAGACCATCCGCGACTACATCGCCTTCCCCAAGAACAACCAGGGCCGCGACGTCATGATAGACTCGCCGAGCAAGATAGACGACGCCCAGATGGAGGAGCTGTTCCTCGCATCTACCGTCAAAGAATGACACTCATCCTTACAGGAAGTCCTACCCGATACGGGGAAGACCGCTTTACAGAAGACAATGGCTTTCTGGCCACCGTCAAATCCGAACTCGGACTTGCCTGCAGGCGTCCGGGGCGTGCTGACGGTGGCCTCAGAGTTTTGATGGTGAGCGCCGCACCCGACGACATGGCCTTTACGGACAGCGTGTTGGAGGGCATGACCCGTTGCGTGGTCAATTCCGGCATCGAGCCGGCGGAAATCATTATGCTCGACCGTCGCAACGCCGCCCAGGCTCCCCTTCTGGTACGCAAGGCCGACTGGATTGTCCTGTGCGGAGGGCACGTTCCCACCCAGAACCGCTTCATCCACGAAATCGGACTCAAAGGGCTCCTGACGAGCTTCGACGGCCTGGTAATGGGCTGCAGCGCCGGCAGCATGAATTGCGCCGGACGAGTTTACTCCCACCCCGAGATGCCCGGAGAAGCCACGGATCCGCAGTACCGGCGCTGGCTGTCCGGCCTGGGACTTACAGAAATACAGATCGTCCCGCACTATCATCAGGTAAGGGACTCGATAATCGACGGCCGGAGGCTCTTTGAAGACGTTGTCTTCCCCGACAGCTGGAACCATTCATTCTACACCTTCCCCGACGGCGGATACATAATCCAGAAAGACGGAAGGGCCCGGCTGCACGGCACCGCATGGGAGATTTCCAACGGCCGCATGCGTCAAATATGTAGTGAAAATCAAGTGTATACCTTTATGAACGTAGTTTTCATTTCCCCCCATTTCCCGCAGACCTACAGCCATTTCTGCGCAGGCCTCAGGGCCAACGGTGCAAATGTGCTGGGTATTGCGGACGCGCCTGCAGGCGAACTCACTCAGGAGCTTCGCGAGGCACTCACCGACTATTATCAGGTACGCAACCTGGAAGATTATGACGAAGTCTATCGCGCCGTAGCATGGTTCGCCCACCGCTACGGACGCATCGACTGGATTGAGTCAAACAACGAATACTGGCTCGAGCAGGACGCGCGCCTGCGCACCGACTTCAACGTGCCCAGCGGCATTCATACCGACCGCATCTCGCTCATCAAGGAGAAGTCGGAGATGAAGAAAGCGTATGCGGCCGGCGGCATCCCCACGGCCCGCCAAATCAAAGCCTCAGAGGGACTTAAAGCCGTACTGGCATTTGCCCGCAAGACCGGATACCCCATCATTGCCAAGCCCGATAACGGCGTAGGAGCCAGCGGCACAAGCAAAATCTGCAGCGAGGAGCAACTTCGCTACTGGTTCGATGTGCACGCCTCCGATTACGGCGCTTTCGTGGTCGAAGAGTTCATAACCGGGCTGCTCACATCGTACGACGCCATCTACGACTCCAAGGGAGAACCCCTTTTTGAGTCCATGGGTGTGTATCCTACGCCCATCATGGATATCGTGCACGGAAATCTCGACAGCTGCTACTACATAGAGCGCGACGTTCCCGCAGCACTGTCCCGCATAGGAAGGCGCACGGTCAAGGCCTTCGGCATTACAAGCCGATTCGTGCATCTGGAGTTCTTCAAGCTCGACCGCGACCGCGAGGGACTCGGGAAGAAAGGCGATTTTGTGGGGCTTGAGGTCAACATGCGCCCCGCAGGAGGCTATACCCCCGACATGATGAATTTCGCCCACAGCACCGACGTCTATCAGATATGGGCCGACATGGTGGCCTTCGACCAGAGGCGCAAGGGCGCTGGTGAACAGTATTGGTGCGCTTATGCAAGCCGCCGGGATTCACACAGCTACGTCCACTCCCACGACGAGGTCCTTTCCCGCTACGGCGACTCGATATGCATGTGCCGACGCATGCCCGACGCCCTGTCGGACGCCCTGGGCAACCAGGTTTTCATCGCGCGCTTCGGCTCGCGACGCGAGATAGAGCCGTTCTTCCGCTTCGTCTGCGAGCAAGGATAATCAGTTGCTCGCCGGAGGCGCGTTTTTACTTTTTTCGAACTTATGCAGTTTTTTCTTATCTTTCGGAAACATAAAAATAACGTATTATGGAAGTAGAAAACATCAATGATCCCAGAGATCTCAACGGAGACGGAAAAGTCACGCTCGACGAAAAAATCAAGTACGTTGCCGGCAAGGCAGGTGAAAAGCTCAGCGAAATGGCCGATGAGGTAAAGGAGAGCGCCAAGAACCTCTACGACAAGGCTGCGCCAAAGGCCAAGGAAGCCCTTGCTGAAGTCAAGGAAAAAATAGAGAGCCTCAAGGACAAGAAGGAAGACAAGGCGGAGGCCTGAGCCCGCTGCCAATACCGGAGAAGTCTTTCTCGCATTCAAGACCGTACAAGACGAGTTTTAATAATGACATCATGAAAAAATTAATCAGCACCATTGCACTTGCCGCAGGCTTGCTGGCAATTGTATCCTGTGGCTCATCAGGAGGTAAGGGATCTTCATCCAAAGCCCCCCTGGCCGGCCTCGAGCAGTACACCATTGCTTATTTCGATGAGATCTACGCTCACATGGATGATCCCAAGTACGATCAATCGGAGGCCCTCAACAAGATGAAGGAAAGTATCGAAAAGCATCTTTCCGCTACTGTCGGCAAAAAAATGCAAACCATCTGCGATCCGGCCGTCGGAAAGGTAGAAACGCCGTTTACTGTTTCCGAAGTCTCCGGGAATGTCGGACGTTCTTCGGCAGTTCCTTACGCTCTCCTTTCCTCGGAAATCACGACAGATGCTTCAGTATTGGGATACATCTGCAGAGACAAGGACGGACTGCCGGTTTATGCTGGCAAAGCTCCTGTATCCGACGGAAAGATCTCTGTCACAATTCGTTTCTCACACGAAGGTGCAAAGGAATGGTGCATCGCTTCAGACAAGACCTTGTCTTCTATGACAAGTATTGAGCTGCTCTCCGAGAATGATTTTAATTCGCACATCCTCAATTGTAAGGGAGCATCCTATAATCCAAAGGGATTCGGAGACGTAAAGCTGTTTGGAAAAGCATCCGCCGTACCTGCATCCATGGCCGGAATATATGACAAGACAGAGGTTAAGACATCGGTAGAAGAGGGACCCGAGGAAGATTTTGAAATTACCGAACTCATATTCAGCAGCAATGGGACGCAGGTGGCCTGCGCAGGATTCGCCGATGATGAAATCTATAGCATAGAGGTCACCACCCCGGAGATATTCTACCTCCCGGACGTACATAAATACGATGGTAACATCCCTCTGCACTGTAAATCTGAAGCGGTGCTTCTTCTGCAGGCAGCCGGAGGCCGGGGCACTTTTACCGACGTGAATTATATTGACGTACCGGCAGTCAAAATCGGTATGGCATGGTTCACCGGCATGAAACTGAAGGACGAGAATCCGAGAAGAGAATTCTACGCAGCAGATATAGCGGAAGGCAGCAGGGCCGAGAAATTTGTCCTGAGGCGCTCCTACTGACAATCAGGCATCACATCGACCCCTACGCAGAGGCGATGGTTTACTTAAAAAGGCGGGGAGCGAACTGCAGCAGATACTGCCGCCAGTTACACCACAGATGCCCTCTTTCTGATTCCAGATACTCATAAGGTACACCAAGGCCGTCCAGCCTGCCACGAAAGTCCTTATTGACTTCATACAGAAAGTCCTCCTTGCCGATAGCAATCCGGAAAAGCTTGACGTCCAATGCTTTGAGCTTGGCGTCAAGCTTTTCATATACGGGGTTGTCTCCGGCGAACTGAGGCACGAGACCGGCAGAAAACAGTCCTACGTAATCGAATGTGCGAGGATGGTTCAGGGCGATATACAGGGAATGGAAGCCGCCCATGGAGAGACCCGCCACGGCGCGGTTCTTCTTTCCGGATGCAGCCTTGAAGTTGCCCTCGGTAAACTTGATGATTTCCTGGAAAGAAGCCTCAAAGGTGCCGTTCTTGTAATTGGACGGTATCTCGTTGGACATGACCGGACGGAAGCCGAGGTTCGCAGGGGTCTCGCCGGGAGCCGCCACGGCGCCGATATTGCCGTTGGGCATAACGACTATCATAGGTACGGCCTCGCCCTTGGCGATGAGGTTGTCCATAATGCGCGGCACGCATCCCAGTTCCAGCCATGCTGTCTCGTCGCCTCCGCTGCCATGCAGGAGGTACAGCACCGGGAACTTCTTCTTCCCATCGTAAGTCGGTGGCAGATACACACTTAACCTGCGGTCAGCGTTTACGGCATCCGAGTGGTACCAGGTCTGGACTACGCTGCCATGAGGCACGTCGTGAACCTGATAATAGTCGGCGACTCCGCCTCCGATGTAAAAGTAGCTGAACTGAGTGCCTACATCACGTTTTACAAAAGGATTTGACGGGTCGAGCCCGATGATGCCGTCGATGATTATGCGGTAGGTGTACAGTTCCGAGGGAAGCGGGCCTACGGACGCCTGCCATACGCCGTCGATTTCTTTGAGTTCGGCGTATCCGTCGATCCAGTCGCCCAGCACCGCAACCTTCATGGCTTTCGGTGCAAGGACACGGAAAGTTACCGTATTGTCGGGATGTACCTCAGGAGAGGTTATCTGCTGCTGTTGTCTGCCGATATTCTGCTGAGCCAGCAGAGCGCAAGGCAGCACAATTCCAAGAAGAGTTAAGTATTGTCTCATGGTGGCTGAAATTGAGGTCCCCGTTTATTTCAGTGCTTGAATTGTCTCGGGGGACAGTCCTGTCACGGCGGCGATAGTAGCGTCTGGGATGCGCTCGGCCTTCATTTTTAAGGCGACTTGCTCGACACCCTTCTCGAAGCCGGCCTGGGCTCCTTTGGCGTAGTATTCCTGGGCGATCTCCTGACGGTCTTCGTCGGTGAGGTAAGAGCGGACGTCGTTGTCGAACATAGAGCGGAAGTATTGAAGTTTGTCCTGGTCGGGAATGGGTGACTGCAGGCTGGACTCGAAAATCGCGTCGTACTTGCTGCCGTACCGCTCCGGCCTGCTGGCAAAATTACTCATATTTTGCAGAATATCAAACCAAACTTCGACGGGAGTCGCGGCCTTGCCGGGCTCTCCCGCAAAACGAGGGAGTTCACACAGGTAGAGGTTAAGGAGGCTTCTGCGCGTATATCCGTCCCCGGTTGTTTCCCGCAACTGGTAAGTGTAAATCAGCTTGTCGATGTCGTGCTGTAACTTGAAGTTCATAAAGCAGATAACGTAAACGGGCATCAGATTGCCGTAGGAATCCCCCTTATGCAGTTGGGTATGAATCATCGACGCCCCGTAATAGAGGAGCCTGTTGCGGAGGAACTCCTTGTCGGCACGTTGCATCTCTACGATTATCTTCCTCCCGTCGGCGGTGTGGCAGAGCACATCCATAATGACCTTCTTGTCGTCACCTTTCCAGAGGTCAATTTCGTTGGGGTCATAGTCTATGTGCACGATTTCTTCCGGCAGGATGTCGTTAAGGAGGAGCATCAGGTTCTGTTCGTTGTGTCCGAAGACGTGCTTGAAGGCCCAATCGGAGAGGAGGTCGATGAAGGTGCTGGTGGCGATTCGGATGTTTATATGCTAAGCGTCAAAAACTTAAATGTATTTAATACGTTTGTTACAGAATCCTTCATTGTTGAATAGTCAATCCAATTCGAGACCAGATACTGCTTACTCAGAGAAAACCTGTGATATGTGGAAGGCTTTATTACAGTTGTCATTTAATGACATTTACTTCCAGCATCCTTTTGGTCAAAGAATCCTGGAGCGCAGGGAAGGTGGTGTTGTAGCGGTTAAAGACATAATCGCGAAGCGCAGGACGCACGTCTTCGGGGGTACGTGCGGGAAGATCGGTGTTGATAATGGATGTCTTTTCCACTAAGGCAATCCAGGCGGCATTGACTTCGGACTGGTCTTTGGCCTTGGAAAGCGCATCAAGGAAGGCGGGAACCTCTGTGTCGTACCAGGCATCGACCTCCGCCTTGGCAGCGGCAAGCGCTTCGGTCCGGGCCGTTTCTGCGTCTCTCATGACGGCAAACTCCTTTAGCGTTCCCAAATATCCATACAGCAGACATCCGAGAGCTATGACTGCCGTCGCGGCCGAGGCACACCAAAGCGGCAACAAGCGCCGCCCCCAGGCCTTCTTTACTTCGCCAGCGTTGGCAAAACGCCTGGCCGGGTCTTGTTGGAGGCAATGCCGGATGATGCATTTATGGCTGCGGGGATAGATGTCTTGAAGAATCTGTCCGACAGACCATACATCGCTTCTGGCATCGGTCCGGCGTCCGGAGAGCAGTTCGGGAGATGCGTATGAGCGAGTGCCGCCAAGGGCTTTTTGAGAGAAAGCGTCACTGTCGGCAAAGCCAAGGTCGATTAGTTTAAGGGCTCCTCCGCTTCTGCCGATCAGAATGTTTTCCGGCTTCAAGTCATTGTGGATAACACCCTTCTGATGGAGATATGCCGTAACTGAAAGCAGCTCCGATACTATCCGCCCGCGCTCTTTCGCTCCAGGATTGTGCGAAAGCCACTCCTGAAGCGTTTCCCCGTCCACGTATTCCTGGACGAGGCACGGCCCCACCGGTGACTGCTCTTCGTACGTAAAAACGTATGCCAGCCCGGGATGCGAAAGCCCGATGGACAGTTCATACTCCCGCTTGAGCATATCAAGGCCTTTCGCACTTCCGTCAGAAGTCTTGAGAATGAAGCGCTTCCCGGCCTTCTCGGCAAGGTATAACCTGCCGGCCCTTATGGTTGACAAGATTGCATACTGATTCTCGTATTCCAGACCGGAGCTGACTTCACGCAGGGTTTCGCTTTCCATAATAGACACTAAAAGACATTTCATTGCAAAGATATTATTTTTTATCTTTGCCTGACATGTCAGTTTCTGTTAATATCCCTTCGATAAGCACTCTACGTTCTCGCGTGGAGGCGGTTAGCGGGCTGTCGCTGAAAACGCACAACGCTTTCATCGCCCTGAGCGACCTTATAGGAAATGTCCTCAGCGAGCATGTCTCGGAAAGCACCCTGGAGCGCCTGTGGGGATATTCGACCCGCGGAGCCGATTCTGTTTCCCTCCGCACGCTGGACGTGCTTTCCCGGTATGTGGGCTCTGCTTCATGGGAAGGTTTCCTTGACTCTTTAAAAGCCGCTTCCACGGTAGAATCAGAGGAGTTTGCCTCCGACGGCATTCTTGCCCAGAAGCTCGTCCCCGGTGTATGCCTGAAGGTGGGATGGCTGCCGGACCGCATCGTTACGCTCCGTTACCTTGACGCTTACCGGTTTGAAGTCATTTCTTCCGAAAACTCCAGTCTGCGCCCCGGAGACAGCTTCCAGTGCATTCAGTTCCAGAAAGGCCGGCCTCTGTACCTTGACCGCTTTCTCCGGAAAGGCTCCGACAAAGAAACGAGGTACGTGGCCGGCGAGCGAAGCGGACTGACGCTGCTTGAAACGATTTCGAAATGAATAAAGAAAGGGAAATATGGATAGACTGGCTAAGGATTATAGCCTGTCTGTTCGTCATGATGACGCATTGCTGCGAAGGATTTTACTTTGGAGACGGCGGCACCCTGATAATGACCAAATCCGACGCCGTCTGGGTAACCCTGCTGAATACTTTCACCCGCGCCTGCGTGCCGCTTTTCGTCGTGGCCTCCAGTTATCTGCAGTTTCCGGTGCACTACCCTACCGGTGAGTTTTTCCGCAGGAGGCTCGTCCGAGTCCTCATTCCTCTGGTGGTCTGGTCTCTGGTATATGCCTTTGTTTGGGGCGACCCGGTCCAGAACCTCAAGGACCTGGCCCTCAACTTCAACTATTCGGCCGGACACCTCTGGTTCGTGTATATGCTGCTCGGCGTTTACCTCATCATGCCGCTTCTCTCCCCTTGGGCCGAGAAGGTCGGCAAGAAGGAATTGCTGCTGTTCCTCGGTATCTGGCTGTTTTCCACCATCATACCATATATCCGTCAGTGGGCAGGCGGTCCCGCGCAGGTAATCTACGGCCCCTCGGGAATACCAAATCTGGCCAAGTATCCCCTTTGGGGCGAGGCCAGCTGGAACAGTTACGGCACATTCTACTACATCAGCGGGTTTATTGGATATCTGCTGCTTGGACTGTATTTCCGAAAGTTCGTAAAGCCGCTGTCCTGGGCGAAGACGCTTGCCATTGCGCTCCCCCTGTTTGCAGCAGGATTCTTCATCGGCGCACATGGATTCTATACGCGCGTCCTGGCCGATGCCGGCGACTCCTTCCCGGTGTCGGGCCCGGTCGGCTATGCTGCCATCTGGGAGACCACCTGGTTCAACGACACCCTGGGACTGGCCTTGATGACAATCGCCTGGATACTGATAATCAGGAAGATTAACTGCGCAGGTCCGTTCTACCAAAAAGTGATTCTCCCCGTATCCAAGGCCAGCTACGGAATGTATCTCTGCCACATGCTGATTCTCAGCAACGTACTGACATGGATCTGCAGCCTGCTTAAACGCGGGCCCGAGGGGCTTCTCGGAGTTTGGACTACGCCCGTGGAAGTGCTTTCCACCGCACTCATCACCTTCGCTGCTACGGCCGTACTATGCGTACTGGTCCAGAAGATTCCGAAAATCGGGAAATATATAGTCGGATAACGACGAGTGCTACTGGAACGCAGGTTATGCAAAGAATTTCAGCAGCGTACCCTGTATGATGCGGAAAAAGATATTCTCGGCGAAGGAGGGCTTCTGATAGGAGGTCCTCACTACCATGTCCACCGCCGCAAAACGGGCAGCCTGCAGATCAAACTCCGAATGGTCATCTCGCCCGGTGTACGCCTTTGCAAAGCAGTCCCAGAATTGCAGCAACTGCTCGCGGGTCAAATGGAAGATATCCCGGGCCTGCTTCATCTTTGAGTAAACGACGCAGGAGAGATAGAGATGTCCGATGTCAAACATGGGGTCGCCCCAGGCAAAGCGGCCAAGATCTATCCAATAGGGAACTCCGTCGGCGACAATCACATTGCCCGCCTGTAAGTCTCCGTGCAGGCAACCGGTGGAATCGGGAACGGAATCGATGAACTCCCGCAGCATGGCTTTGGTTTTCCGGCCGGCAAACGCAGTTTTCTCCAGCCCAATGAGAGCCGTCTGCTTCCTGCTTGGGAAGAATGAGGTGTTGCATGGCGTGGAGCTCAAATGCTTAAACAGGGAGCAGAACAGTTCTGCCATCTCGCCGATACGGTCCGGCTGGTCATGGCAGATTCGGAAGATGGACTTTTTGTCCTTGATGCGTTCCATCAGAATGCCGTAATCCCCTCCGACGCGCACAATCTCGAGCATCGCGGTCGTGGGCAATCCCAGAGCTGCAACCTGAGCCGACAAGTTGAACTCCTGCCGTATGCTCTCCAGGTTGTTCAGGCTTCCGTGGTTGAGCTTCAGGAGTACCGACGGCTGCTCCGGGTTTTCGTAAGTGACACCGTTGCCGCCTTCGCCGACTTTTACCCAACCATCTAGACTGATTGTTCTGTATTCCTTTTGTTCCATGCACCTTAAAAGATTGCGCCACAAAAATAGCAACTTTCAGGTTAAAAATAAATATCATTCCGCCGAAGGCATTAGACCCACTATTTTGGCATAACGAACACTTTTAGCGCTCCAAAATGATTTAAACCCTCAAAATCTAGTGATTAAGAGGGTTTAAAGTGCCTCGGGCGGATATAGCTGTATCGGTGGCTATCGTGTATTCTTGTTAGCTATCGAAAGCTATGACTCTTAACTGGTTAAAATAATCTTCGGTGTATTCAAATAATAAGCGGAAAAGGTGACCGAAAGTGACCCAAAAAACGTATATTTGGAGAAATGATAATGATATGAACCGCATTACGACTGTCTCGCTTAAGATTCTGAAATGGGTGGGGATTGGCATCCTTTCGCTCATTGTGCTTTTCTTCCTCGCCAGATGGATAGGGGTGGGCGTCAACAAGCGTACTCCAACCGGTGGTATCAACGAGTCGATGTATGTCGATATCAACGGGTCAAAGCAATGGATAAACATCTATGGTAAGGACAAGAATAATCCCGTCATGCTTTATTTACATGGCGGTCCCGGTTCATCAACGAGCCTTTATGATTACGCTTTTACGCGGAAGTGGAGCGATGTCTATACGGTCGTCACCTGGGACCAGCGCGGATGCGGAAAGAGCTACGACAAGACTAATCCGTCGGCCATCACGGCCGATATTATGATGCAGGATGGAAAGGAGATGACCGAGTTTCTGCGAGACAATTTACAAGTCGAAAAGATTACTCTTCTCGGGCATTCCTGGGGTTCGTATTTCGGTGCCAACCTGGCGCTTGCCCATCCTGATTACTATGAGGCCTTTATCGGCGCAGGACAGTTCATCGATAGGGACGAGAATGAACGCAGACTGTACGCCGCCGCATTGACATGGTCGGAAAAAGATACGGAAGGCCGAGAGATGGTGGAAAAATGGGGTGCGACTCTGGCGGAAGAAGAGGATGTGCACTTGAGAAGCAAAATAATGGAACGATACGGCTATGGAATGATGAAGGACGGCACAGATTATTCCCTTGTCGCAACAGTGCTGTTCAATCCATATTATTCTTTAAAGGAGATACTGGATTATCTGAAACGCGAGCAATTGAGTGCGGAATACAATTCGTTTTTCCTCTCGGACGGATTTCTTGAAATGTCTCTTCTGGGGAGGTGCGACTACGAAGTCCCCTATTATAACATCAACGGAGACATTGACTATCAGACCAATTACTCGCTTGCCTGCGAATACTTCGAAAAGGTTAACGCTCCCAAGAAGCAGATGTTCGTGATGAAGGATGCCACGCACGGCCTCCTTGAATCGCGATCAGAGGAATTCTCCGGCAATCTCCACCAGATTGCTGATTTATAATTTGTCTCCTGCTCTCATAAAGGTGACCAAAAGTGACCAAATTTGGGGGATACAAATAATCAGATCACGTCAAGTGTTTGAAAATGAATTTCGGAGGCCGAAGGCCGACCCAGGGGAGTTTGATGGGGTCCGCCCCCTCAATCAATATAGTGCCAAAGGCACTCAAAAAATTTTACTGAAACATTTCTGTCCGTTAGTGTCATTCTATTGCGTCATAAACAACGGAGGAATCTATCTCTTAGTGCAAATATAAGCATTAAAAACCGCTAAGTCCTGATTACCCGATAAAAATCTACATCGAAAGGGACGCTCTCAGCAAGTACAGGGATAAATGGGAAATGCTTGAAAAATCTTTCTTATTTTTGCACATCATAATAATTGTACGATGGAAGCAAAAA
>DGVM01000068.1:9240-11794 GCA_002395925.1 Bacteroidales bacterium UBA4284 | reverse complement strand
GACTTCCCCCGGGAGGGCAACGGCTGGAGCTATTCCCACGCCCGGCGCCTTTGGAGCATCGCCGACAATCCCGAGCTGCGCTACAAGGGACTGGAGGATTTCGACGCCGAAATGATCCATACCCTGCGCCGCGAAAGGGTTCTTATGGACTATCCCGAGCTGCTTGTGGCAGATGAACAGAAGCAAGTTTTGATTTTCCGCCGACAAAACTGTATCTTTGCGCTGAATTTCAACCCGCAAGGCTCATTCGCAGACTATGGATTCTCGGCCCCTGCGGGAGAATTCGAAAAGATTTTCGATTCGGACGAGCCCCGCTTCGGCGGTTTCGGGCGTCTTTCTGCAGAAGAAAAGCACGTCAGTGTCGCTCAGCGCTGCCCGAACGGAAACCAGAATTACGACCACACGATGTACCTTTACCTGCCGAGCAGGTGCGCCATCGTGCTGAAAAAGCTATAATGCAATGGCAGAGTTTTTAAAATTCAACAAGAACGAGCTGGTCAACCTGGCCTACTCCCTCAAACGCGAGGTAATCTGCGCCAATGAGTCGGGTGCGTACAGCAACACCACGATAGTCAGCTGCAATACGCGCCGTTATCACGGACTTCTGGCCGTGACTCTCGACCGCTTCGGAGGCGACCGTTTCCTGTTGCTGTCTTCCGTCGACGAAAGCCTTGTCGTCAACGGCAAGCAGTTCAATCTGGGAATTCACTGCTATGGCGACATATACGAGCCCCGCGGGCATAAATATGTCGTAGATTTCAACGAGGATCCCGCTCCCAATATCACCTATCAGGTAGGAGAAGTGACCTTCCGCAAGAGCCTCATCCTCGCTCCCGACAAGGACCAGGTGCTCATCCGCTACGAGCTGCTTAAGGCACCTTCCCCGGTCACGCTCATCCTCAAGCCGTTCCTGGCCTTCCGCGGCATTCATGCGCTTACTCAGCAGAACGACCAGGCCGATACCACGGCAACACCCATTCCCGGCGGCGTCTCCTTCCGCATGTATCCCAATTTCCCCGACCTCAATCTGCAGTTAAGCGATTCCAAGGCCGTCTGGGAGTACATACCATGCTGGAACAACCGCATCACTTACTCCGACGAATACCGCCGCGGCTATCCCTGCACCGAGGACCTCTTTACTCCCGGCATCTTCAGCCTCAAGCTCTCCAAGGGCGGAAGCGCTGTCTTTTCTGCCGGCATTTCCGAGGA
The DNA here is from genome assembly GCA_002395925.1 of Bacteroidales bacterium UBA4284. Next base: position 10,585 of record DGVM01000068.1, on the reverse strand, counting down.
GAATCCTGCAGGGCTCAAGCGTGCATTCACCAGCTATCTTTCAAAACTGCCTGCAGTAACCGGCTATCACGAACAGCTGGAGCGCTGCGCCGACTGGCTGATTACCAGGCACAACGGTGTCGCAATGATAAATGCCGGCCTGAGCTGGCTCAAGACCGGCCTGCTGCGCGAGACCCTCATCTCCCTTGCCGGACTTACGCTCCGCGGCATGAAAGACCCCGCCCTGTTCGAAGAAATCCTGGACAACCTGATTGCCGCCGAGCAGGAGCGCCTTACTGTGCGCACCACCCAGGTTGAGGCCCCCCTGTACCTTGCTGTCACGCTCCAGCAGTACATCGACTGGGGAGCCGATCCCGCCAAGGTCTGGAAAAAGTACGGATCGGTCGTCAAGATGATACTTGACAGCTACCTGCCCGGCCGCCGCAAGGAGGTCGCTATGCAGCCGAACGGTCTGCTGTGGGCACAGCTTGATGGCGTGGCTCTCACCTGGATGAACACGTATGCCAACGGCAGGGCCATTAACGAAAGAGCCGGTTATCAGGTCGAGGTCAACTCGCTGTGGTACAATGCCATCTGCTTCGCTCTCGATATGGAGAAACGCTTCGGCAACAAGCGTTCGTCCTTCGTGGCCAAATGGACTCCGATATGCGGTCAGGTACGCGTCAGCTTCCGTACGACCTTCTGGGACGACGAGCAAGGGCGTCTGGCCGACTATGTCGACGGTTACGGCCGCAACATGGCGGTCCGCCCCAATCAGCTCTATGCCATCTGGGTTCCCAATTCACCCCTCGACGAAGAGCTCTTCCCGCTCATACTCAGGGCTGTGGACAATGAACTCGTAACCAGTCGTGGTATCCGTTCCCTGTCGCCGCGCGACGCCGATTACAGGGGAGTGTACGAGGGCTCGCAGCTTGAACGCGACCTCGCTTACCACCGCGGATGCTGCTTCCCCTTCCTTCTGGAACCCTACATCGACATCAGTTTCCGCGTCAAGGGCCCGTCATTCTGGAAGAGGGCCGAATGGCTCACCGAGGGCTTCTGGGCCGACCTGAGCAAGCACGGCGTAGGCGCCTTCTCGGAACTCTACGACGGCGACCCTCCCCACGAGCCGCACGGCGCCATATCGTCGGCACTCAGTACCGCCGCCCTTCTTAGCGTTTATGCAATGTTGGAAAAATACAAGGAGGCCTAGTATATGAGAGTATTAATGTTCGGCTGGGAGTTTCCTCCCCATATCGCCGGCGGACTCGGAACCGCCTGCGAAGGCATAGTCAAGGGCCTGGCCCACAACGGAGTCGAAACTCTGTTCGTGATGCCCCACGCCTCCGGTGACGAAGACCAGAGC
>DGVM01000068.1:0-9184 GCA_002395925.1 Bacteroidales bacterium UBA4284 | reverse complement strand
GAGCGCCACTACCATCATCAACGCCAGCGACGTCGCGGTCGCCAATGTGAGCGAGAGCGTCGAAGAATTCATCGGCAAGGTGAAATTCATGTACGTCGATTCCAATATCGTGCCCTACGTCGATCCCGACGAGTACTTCGAGGCCATCGAAAAGATGCGCCGGGAGAGCCTTGAGCACACCACCGTCGGATTCGGCCAGAAGTTCAACTTCTCCGGAAAGTACGGCGCCAATCTGATGGAGGAAGTCTCGCGTTACGCCCAGGTAGGCGGCACCATCGCAATGCAGCACAAAGACGAATTCGACATCATCCACGCCCATGACTGGCTCACCTACCTTGCCGGCATCGCCGCCAAGGAGCTCACCGGCAAGCCGCTGGTCGTGCATGTGCACGCCACCTCCTACGACCGTGGCGACGAGAAGCACATCGATACCCGGGTCCTCGACATCGAGACCCGCGGCATGATGGCCGCCGACCGCGTAGTCACCGTCTCCGACCTCACCAGGAACATCGTCATCAACAAGTACGGCATCGACCCCGCAAAGGTCGTCACGGTGCACAACGCCGTCGATTTCTCCGGACGCGAGAACATAGAGGTCGAAAGGGGAGTCAAGGACAAGGTTGTGACCTTCCTGGGCCGCATCACCTTCCAGAAAGGTCCCGAATACTTCATCGACGCTGCCGCCAAGGTGCTCAAGCGCACCAAGGGCGTACGCTTCGTCATGGCCGGAAGCGGCGACATGATGAACCGCGCGATCAAGCAGGTCGCGCGCCTCGGCATCGCCGACCGCTTCCATTTCACCGGCTTCCTTCGCGGAGCCGAGGTGCAGAAGATGTTCGCCCTGTCCGACGTTTACATCATGCCGAGCGTATCGGAGCCTTTCGGCATTTCGCCTCTGGAGGCCATGCGCACCGGCGTTCCTTCCATCATATCCCATCAGTCCGGTGCCGCGGAGGTACTCAAATACGCCCTGAAGGTTGACTTCTGGGACGTCGATGCCCTCGCCGACGACATCTATGCGCTGGTATCTTATCCGGCTCTCACCGCCTTCGCTTCCAAGCAGGGTTACGACGAGGTCAACGACCTCAAATGGAACGGCGCTACCGCCAAATTAAAGAAAGTTTACGAATCATTGTTATGAATAAGTCAGTCTGTCTTTACTTCCAGGTCCATCAGCCCACAAGGCTTCGCACCTATCGGTTCTTCGACATAGGCAAGGATTCCCATTACTACGACGACTTTGCCAACCGCACCATACTCAAGCGTATAGCGAAGAATTGCTACCTTCCTATGAATGAGCTTCTTCTGAAGGCGATCAAGGAGAGCAAAGGGAAGCTCCGTCTGGCTTTCTCGGTATCCGGTTCCGCCCTCGAGCAGTTCGACCGCTACGCTCCCGAGGTACTCGACAGTTTCCGCGCCCTGGCCGATACCGGCAAGGTGGAATTCCTGTGCGAGACTTATTATCACAGCCTCTCCTCCCTTGGTTCTCCTTCGGAGTTCCAGCATCAGGTCCAGAAGCACAAGGCGGCCGTCGAGAAGTATTTCGGCATCACTCCCAAGACCTTCCGCAATACCGAGCTCATCTATTCCGACGCAATTGCACGTCAGGTGTACGATCTTGGATTCAAGACCATCCTCACCGAGGGTGCGCGCCATATAATGGGTTGGCAGAGCCCTAATTACATTTATTCCGCAGCCTCCAAGAGCTCCGTGCGCCTGCTGCTCCGCAACTACGGCTTGAGCGACGACGTGGCATTCCGTTTCTCCGACAAGGGATGGAACGAATGGCCCCTGACCGCCGACAAGTTCGCCGGCTGGCTCGCAGACGCCGAGGGCGAAATAGTCAACCTTTTCATGGATTACGAGACCTTCGGCGAGCATCAGAAAGCCGAAAGCGGCATCTTCGAATTCATGAAGGCCCTGCCCGCCGCAGTGCTTTCGAAAGGGCTTGATTTCCTCACCCCTTCGCAGGCTGTGACCAAAATCAAACCCGTAGCTCCGCTCGAAGTCCCCGATCCCATCTCCTGGGCCGACGAAGAAAGGGACCTCAGCGCCTGGCTCGGCAACGAACTGCAGCAGGAAGCCTACAACAAACTGTACGGTCTTTCCGAAAAACTCGCCCTTGTGGCCGATCCCGACCTCTGGGCTGATTTCGGACACCTCCAGGAGAGCGACCACCTGTACTACATGTGTACCAAGTTCTTCTCTGACGGCGAGATACATAAGCGGTTCAGCCCCTATGCAACACCTTACGAGGCGTTCATCAACTATATGAACGTACTCAGCGATTTCATTATAAGAGTTAATTATGCAGAACAACAGAATTGAAGCGAGTGAACCGGCTTGGAAGTCCGTAATGGTTACGCGCCACCTGCCGGAAGAACTGTCAGGACTAGAAACCCTTTGCAAGAACCTTTGGTGGTGCTGGAACGAAAGCGCCAAGGCTCTTTTCAAGACCATAGACCGCGAGCTGTGGCACAAATCCGGCCACAACCCTATGGTCATCCTCGACTCCGTTAGCCTCAAGCGCTACAACGAGCTGGCAAAGGATGTTTCTTTCCTCCAGCAGCTCGGAGCCGTCATGGCGGAGTTCAACGACTACATGTCCAAGAAGTCCGAACGCAAAGAGCCCAGCGTGGCATATTTCAGCATGGAGTACGGTCTCGAGACCTCTCTCAAGATATATTCCGGCGGCCTCGGCATTCTTGCAGGCGACTATCTCAAGGAGACCTCCGACATGAACGTCAACCTCGTTGCGGTCGGACTGCTGTACCGCTACGGCTATTTTACCCAGCGCATTACCCCTCAGGGCAATCAGGTAGCCGAGTACGATGCGGCCGACTTCCTCAAGATTCCCGCCGAACCCGTGCTTGACGAAAACGGCACCTGGCGTACCGTCACGATGGCAATGCCCGGCCGCGACATGCACGCCCGCATCTGGAAGGTGGCTGTCGGACGTACCGACCTCTACCTTCTTGATACCGATTTCGAGGCCAATATCCCGGAGGATCGTCAGGTCACCCATCAGCTGTACGGCGGCGACTGGGAAAACCGTATGAAGCAGGAAATCCTGCTCGGCATCGGCGGCGTCAGGGCTCTCCGCGCCCTCGGGCTGCATCCCACCATCTTCCATCTCAACGAGGGGCATGCGGCATTCGCCTGCCTGGAGAGGCTCCGCGAGTGCATGCAGGAGCAGAAGCTCGATTTCGCAGAGTCCCTGGAACTCATCAGGGCCAGCGGCCTCTTCACCACCCATACCCCCGTTCCCGCCGGACACGACTCCTTCGACGAAGACCTGCTTTCCAAGTACCTCGGCCACTATCCCGGACGTTACGGCATCGCATGGGATTACCTGCTGAGCCTCGGTAAGATACATCCCGAGAACCGCGACGAGAAGTTCAGCATGAGCGTGCTTGCCGCCAACATGAGCCAGAACGTCAACGGCGTGTCTAAGCTCCACGGCAAGGTCAGCCAGGATATCTTCAAAGATATGTACAAGGGCTATCTGCCCGAGGAGCTGCACATCAGCTACGTGACCAATGGCGTGCACTACGGCACCTGGACTGCAAAGGAGATGAAGCAGCTGCAATATAAGGTCTTCGGCCCCGAATTCCGCACCAGCCACTACGACAAGAGCTGCTTCGACCGTATCTACAAGGTCAGCGACGAAGAGATATGGAACGTCCGCAAGCTCCTCAAGAATACGCTTGTCGAAATCGTTACCGAACGCCTCTCCGACCCTGGACAGAACAGCCAGTACACCCCCAGCCAGATAGTCAAGATCACCGAGACCTTCCGTCCCGAGGTGCTTACGATAGGCTTTGCCCGCCGCTTCGCAACGTATAAGCGTGCGACCCTGCTGTTCAACGATCTCGACAGGCTCGATGCTATCGTCAACAACCCCGAGCGTCCCGTGCAGTTCGTGTTCGCCGGCAAGGCTCATCCTGCCGACACCCAGGGTCAGGAGCTCATCAAGCAGATTATCGACATATCCAAGGACGAGAGGTTCCTGGGCAAGATAATCTTCGTCTCCGGATACGACATCCGTCTAGCCAAGAGGCTCGTACAGGGCGTGGACGTATGGCTCAACAATCCTACCCGTCCGCTCGAGGCTTCCGGAACTTCCGGCGAGAAGGCCGCCATGAACGGCGTCATGCATTTTTCCGTGCTTGACGGCTGGTGGGTCGAAGGATATCAGGAGGACGCCGGTTGGGCACTGCCCCAGGAGCGCACCTACGAGGATCAGAACTACCAGAACGAGCTTGATGCGGCAACTATCTATGCCACAATCGAAAACGAGATAGCTCCGGCATACTACAATTTCAACGACCGTACCCATATTTCCAAGGAGTGGGTGGGCTACATCAAGAACACCATCGCGAAGGTGGCGAGCAACTTCACCACCAACCGCATGCTCACCGACTATTGCAACCAGTACTACATCCCACAGGCCAAACGTTATGACGAGATGACTGTCAACGGCAACGCCCTCGCCAAGTCCATCGCATCCTGGAAGAAGCGCGTAATGGAGGAGTGGGACCACATCCGTGTGGTTTCCTGCCAGCAGCCCGACGCATCTTATGTGGTGTCCAAGAACGACCCTCTCAACGGTGAAGTCGTCCTCGACCTCGGCCGTCTGCGTCCCGAAGACATCGGCGTAGAAATGCTGCTTGCCACAACCGACGCCAAGGGAGTGCCCCACATTCAGGAGACCTATCAGTACGAAGTCGCTGAATACAAAGACAATATAGCTACTTACAAGGTTTCCGTGGAGCCTGAGCATACCGGCATGTACCAGGTTGGCATCCGCATGTACGCGTACAACCCCGCCTTGCCTCACCGCCAGGATTTCCCTCTGGTCAAATGGCTGTAGTAGCCACAGGCTTTTTCGACGGTGTCCATCCCGGGCACCGTCTTGTCATAGACACTCTGCTCTCCGAGGCCCGCAGGCGAGGGGAGCAGAGCGTTGTAGTTACGTTCTGGCCTCATCCGCGGGCAGTTCTGCAGAACGGCGCCGATTCGCTGCGCTACCTCAGCTCGCGCGATGACAGGGTGGCGCTGCTGCGTTCCATGGGGGTTGACGAGGTGGTCACCGTTCCTTTTACCAGGGACTTCGCCGCCATGTCCACCGTCGAATACCTGCAGATGCTTCGCCGTGATTTTCAGTGCAATACCCTGGTGCTTGGCTACGATACCCGCTTCGGGTCGGAGCAGGCAGGCCCGCAGGAAATCGCCGAAGCAGCGCGCCGCATGGGGCTTTCGGTAATCATCGCCCCACCTGTCTGCATCGACGGCGCCCCGGTGTCGTCCACGCGCATCCGCAATGCGCTGGAGGCCGGCGATGTCGTATCCGCCGCCTCGCTTCTCGGACGTCCGTACCGCCTGTGCGGCGTAGTGGTAAGCGGCAACCGCCTCGGCCGCACGATAGGTTTCCCAACGGCCAACATGAAGCTCTACGAGCCGCTCATGCTCGTTCCAGGGAACGGAGTTTATCACACCCGGGTGACTCTTTCTTCTGTCATTTCGGCCGAAGCGAAGGGCGTAACCAACATAGGCTTCCGTCCCACCGTAAGCGACGGTAACGTCCTTACTATCGAGACCCACATCCTCGGCTTCGACGAAATGATTTACGGCCTCGACATCACCCTCGACTTCATTTCCCGCATCCGCGACGAGCACCGCTTCGCCTCTCTTGAGGACCTGCGACGTCAGCTTGAAGCCGATGTCAAGAGCATTCCTGATGCCAATTGACTCTCACTCCGGAAACCCTCTTCTGCCCTCGGTGACCGGCCCGGAAGCAATGCTCCAGGCCGTCAAGGAGGCCGGGATACTACCTTTCTTTGCGAATCCGATTCCCGGCTATTCCATAGAAGAAAAGACCCCTCCCGGGGATTGGTTCACCTCAGACAGCCTTGGCCCGTGGGATTGGAAGATTCATTGCGTGCAGAGCGGCGAGATAGCGTACGGCAAGTTCCTGTGGGGCGGCAAGGCCGCTTTTGCAACGGTAGATGTTTACCGTGAGCTGATGAACTGGCGTCGCAGTCAGCCGCGCTATGCTCCTTCGGAAGACCAGCGGCGGGTGCTGGACCTTATCGAGCGGCAGGGAAGCGTGAGCGTCCGGGACGTGCGGGCTCTTCTCGGGGTCAATAAAGGCGCCGCTGATTCTGTGCTTGCCCGCCTGCAGATGCAGACACGGGTGGTGACGGGGGATATAGACCGTGTTTATCGGGGCGCCGAACTGCGCTACGAAGGCTGGCAGCGTTCCGTTTTCTGTACCCCTGAGTCGCTGTTCGAAGATTTTGACTTCCTCTTCCCGGGATTCACTCCGCGAAGCATGCGCTCAAGCCTTACTCCGGCGCAATCCCTGGAATTCCTGATGGAAACGATACATCGCGCTGCGCCTTCCGCGACCCGCGTCCAGATGGAAAAGATGTTGCGCTGACAAGATGACGCTTGGAGGACATTACGGCGCGAGGCGCCTTTTTATCTCATCGCTTCCCTTGATTGGGATGATGGTGCTGATAAGTATATACAGCATCGTGGACGGCCTGTTCGTGTCCAACCTTTTTCCTAGGAGCCGGCTTGTTGCTTCGATTCCGCTCCCGCTACGGGTACTGATGAACATAGGAATCCGCCCGACGGTGGGAAACGCTCCTGTTTGCACTAGGGTTGGTGGTTACTCCAGCGTGTCCTTCCAGTCGCTGACGGCCGGGACGCTCATCACGAGATTGCCGCATCCGTGGACCATAATCAAGCCGTTGTCATCGGGCTCCAGTACGTCTGCATCCCGTCGGTCATCGCCGTTGCAGGATACATAGTAATGCCATACGGAGCCCTTATATGTTGTCGAGTATTCGCCTTGGGCGACATTCGGATTGTCGTTGAGCGTGAGTATTACGACATAGGGCTTGTCCGGTGAGTAGCTGTTCGCCCGGGTGGCTCCTTTTAAATAGGATGCTACCAGATATGGTTGCTGGTATGAGTCGGTTGTGGCACCGCGCCTTGCAGGAAACTTCTCTTTGAGGCGGGGCATAGTGATTGTTGCATTGGCGCTTAGGTTACATTTCTTGATACACGATTCGCCGGCTGCTCGGTCTCTTCGGTAGATTTCGAAAGCCATAATGCAGAGCGCAAGCGTCCCGGGCTTGGATTTACCCAGAAGCCTGGTCTGTACTTCCGTGAATTCCTGCACGCCGGAAGGAAAGGCGGAGAAGGATACGGTGGCGCCCAGCTCCGTTTCCTCCAGAGTGTATGTATGGGTAAATGAGGATGTTGAATAGGTCAGAGTGTTTCCGTCCAAGCTGGATTTCGCGTTCTTGTCTTCCGCTGACCACATATCCCCGAAAACATCGCAGGATGCCAGGCACAAAACTGCGGCAAGTATAATGAACCGTCTCATCTCACGTCAGCGAATAGACCCCTTGAAGAAGAAATAGTAGCATACGGCGGTGGCCCACCTGCTGCTCCCCGAGAACTTTGCCACGTAGGAGCCGCTCCTGCCCAGGTTGCCTCCATATGGGTTGTCCTGTGCTTTGGCAGCGTTGCTTAAAAGAAGGACTCCCAGAACGAGGAGAGCCGCCAAGGACTTGGGATTAAAGGATATCGATTTCATAAGCTACAGAGTTATAAGATTCTTTTTTATGGCATACAACACCAGTTCGACGGTGTTGTTGATGCCGAGTTTGCGGAATATATTGTTTTTTATCGTGACCACAGTAAGGTACTTGATGCCGAGCTCGTCGGCGATTTCCTTGTACTGCAGGCCCTTGCAGCTGAGACGGATTACATCCAGTTCACGGGGCGTGAACAGGCTGTCGGCGGCGCGTTCCGCCAGACTGATGCGTTCGATTAGGCGGGCAATGTCGGCGCCGAAATACTCGTAGCCTGATGCCACGCTGCGTATGGCGTCCTCGATGGTTCTGTCGCCGGCAGTCTTCGGGAGAAATCCGTCTATGCCGATGCGGAGTAATGGCTCCAGCGTCGCGGCCGAAGCGTCACCGGAGAGCGCCAGAAGGGCCACGTCCGGCAGTTCTGCACGCATCCTCCGCGCAAGCTCTATCCCGTCCATACCGGGCATAACGATGTCGAACAGCAGCACGTCAGGCCGCAAGAGGGACGCCTGCTCGAAGGCTTCCTCGCCATTGCGGGCAGTACCGCACACCACAAGTCCAGGCCGGTTTTCGAGCATCGAGCGTATGCCGAAGAGCATAAGGGGATGGTCGTCACAAATCAGTATGCGGATAGGGTCAGGCATTGTCGAGGGGTAATTTGATGGTGAATGTGCTGCCCTCGCCTTCGCGGCTCAGCACCGTGAGGCTCCCGCCAAGCGCTTCGATGAGCTGGCGGCTGACGGCGAGTCCCAGCCCGTTGCTGAGTTCCCCTGCTGTGCCGGCGCGCCGGTAAGAGCCCTTGGTCCTGAAAATGGCGTCTTGCTGCGCCTCGGGTATGCCGATTCCGTCATCGCTGACGCTGATGGAGTATTTCGAAACGCGGATTCGTACCTCTCCGCCCGGGCGGGAAAACTTGACGGCGTTGGACAGCAAGTTGCGCAGTGCGAGCATCAGGCTGCTGCGGTCAGTGCGTACCAGAACGGTCTGAGGGGCTTCGAGGACCAGGCGGATATCTTTAAGCGAAGCCGGTTGTCTGTACTGGGTCACGACTTCCGAGGCAAGATCGCAAAGATTGAAGCACACCGCCTCGACTCTGAGTTCCCCGGCCTGCGACCATCGGAGCACGTTGTCGGTCAGTTCGACATCCGCGGCTGCCTGCTGCTCCATCTGCATCAACAGGCTCTGGAGCTCGGATTCGGGCAGCTGACGGAGGCCTCCGCGCAGCATCTGCAGCCCCTTCAGGCGGGCTACTGCCGGTGAATGGATGTCGTGCGAGATAACTTTGAGAAGGAAGCTTTTCTGAGAGTTGCTGCGCTCGAGGCTCTTCTCTCCGCGCCTTGCCCGGATGGCCAAAGCGGCCGTGGCAACGGCGGCGGCAAGTAAAAGTATTGCGGCTATAATCAATACGTTGCGCAGTTCGCTCTGGCGGCGTAGCTCTTGTGCCTGCGCGAGAATGGTCTCCTCCCGCCTGGCCGTTTCGTATTCTATGTTGTACAGCTCAAGAGCGTGGCTGCTCTTGCTGCGTGCGATGCTGTCGCGCAGGTTTGCGGACTCCTGCAGAAAAGCAAATGCTT
>DGVM01000110.1 GCA_002395925.1 Bacteroidales bacterium UBA4284 | reverse complement strand
GAGCGGAACTTCGGCAGCATCGGCAACTACACCACCTGGTTCCGGGCACGCGAAGATGCGGACCCAGCCGCTGTGAGGTCCAAAGTGAAGGCGCTGCTGCACAAGAACTACGATTCCATTTGGAGCGCGGAAAAGGTTGACGCATGGAAAGTTTACCGCATGGACGAGGCTTTCTTTATCACAGGGAACAGCAACGGGCTTACCCGGCAGGGAAACGCCCGGATGCTCAAACTCCTGACTGTGGTAGTACTCCTGCTGTTACTGTCGGCAATCTTCAACTACGTGAACCTCAGCCTGGCGCTTACTGGCAAACGGGCCAAGGAAATGGCCACACGTAGGCTTCTGGGGGCCGATAAAACCGGTATCCTGTGGAAGTATATCGCTGAATCCGTGGCATTCACTGCCGTCTGCTTTGCCGCGGCGCTGCTGCTGGCCGACCTGCTGGTGCCCATGATGAACAACCTGGTTTCCATCGGCGACCCGGATGAAATGATGATGGGTATCGGCAACAACAGCGTGAAGCTTTCCTTTATGCTCACGCCCGGATATATTCTGGCATACATCGCCGGCATCCTGCTCTTGGGCACCCTCTGTGGCCTTCTTCCTGCCGTCGTAGCCTCCCGCTACCAACCCATCGACGTCATCAAAGGCACGCTCCGGCGCCGTAACAAAATGGTCCTGAGCAAGGTGTTCATCGTGGTGCAGAACGTCCTGTCGGTATTCCTGATTGCCCTGGCGCTGGTTATGGAGGTGCAGATGCGCCACATGCTCACCCGGCCGATGCATGCTGCCACGGACAACCGCTACTACATCGAGTACGCTGCGCAGAACTACGATGCGATGAAACTCTTCAAGGACAAAGTGGAGCAGCTTCCTTTTGTGACCATGGCCGGCGTCGGCCGGGGAATTCCCGGAATGATTAACATGACGATGGGCGTGAAAGTGGACGAGGAGCATCGCGTGGATATGCCCGTCATCCTTTGCGATTCCACCTATTTCAAACTGCTGGGACTGGAGGTGGAGGAAGATTTCGGTCATCCGCTGACGCATTCACTCTGGATGAGCCGGAGCGCTTTCAACGCGGCGGAGGTGTCCGATACTTCCACCATTTTCCCGCGGAGAATCAGCATGAACGGCGCCCGGCCGGAATTCATCGGCGGCGTGGTGACGGATTTTCCCGCACGCCCGGCCTCCGAAAGCAGTCAGAACCCCAATGGAGGTGTCATCGTAACCCGGGCCGAGGAACTCCGGTATGCCAACTGCATGCTTATCGGCACCACGGGAGAGGACGAGTCCTATGAAGACCGGATTCTTCAGGCTTACAGGGAATTCCGTCTTGAGACTTCCGGCGTGGAAGAACCCGCCTGGCGCTATGGTTTTGCGCGTGATATCAACAAGAAGATGCTCGCTCCTGTACAAAGGACGCTTCGGCTGGTGGAACTCTTTGCGGTGCTTGCGGTCCTCATTTCTCTTCTGGGTCTTCTTGCCATGAGCACTTACTTTGCCGATGAGAGCACCAAGCAGATTGCCGTACGTAAGGTTTTCGGCTCTGATGTATCTCACGAAACCTGGCGGAATGTCCGCAGCTATATGGTTCTTGTAGGCGTGGCTTGCCTTGTGGGAATTCCGCTGGCCGTCTGGGCCGCCCGGGTGTATCTGGAGCGGTTCGCCTACCGGGTTGAAGGCTACGGCTGGGTGTTCGCACTGGCGGTACTGATATCCATGACGATTGCCTTCGGCACCGTCCTATGGCAAACATTGAAGGCGGCGAAGACGAATCCGGCGATTGAACTGAAGAAAGAATAACTATGATACTAAGAAACTTAATAAGTATTTTACTTATTTTTGCAGTTGCATGAAGCATTGTTCATGTTTATTTATCGCAGTGTCAGAATGAAAAAAGTAATACTCATTACTGGAGGCAGCAGCGGAATAGGCTATGAGTCGGCAGTACGCCTTGCCCAAAAAGGTCATACCGTTTACGCTGCAGCCCGCAGGACCCAGAAACTCGAACCTCTCAAGCAATATGGCGTAAAGACCATGTATCTGGATGTAAACGACCCCGGATCTGTCAGAAACTGCGTACAGAGCGTCCTGGAGGCGGAAGGTCGTCTCGACGTTTTGGTAAATAATGCCGGTTTCGGATATTTCGGCCCGCTGGAGTGCGTGTCGATGGAAGAGGCGCGCCGGCAGATGGAGACCAACGTTTTCGGTCTTGCTTCGCTCTGCCGCATGGTGATTCCGGTGATGCGGGAACAGCACTCGGGCTGCATAATCAACCTGTCATCGCTTGCCGGTCAAGCGTCGTTCCAATACGGAGGCTGGTACAACGTCTCAAAATATGCCGTAGAAGCCATCAGCGACACCATGCGCATCGACCTCAAGCGATTCGGCATCAACGTAGTCAAGATAGAACCCGGAGGGGTACGCACCGATTGGGGGCACATTGCTGCCGACCATCTCGCAGAATGCACGAAAGGCACTGTCTATGAGCCCACTGCCAGCCGGGAAGCGTCCCTGATGCACTATGGCTACTCGACCAAGCTCATGCCGCCGCCTTCTGTAGTGGCGAAAGCAATCACCCGGGCAGCGTGCAGCCGGCGTCCCAAGGTACGCTACCGCCCCGGCCTCGGAGCCATCTCTCTGCTGATTCTGCATTCCATACTGCCGGCACGCTGGTGGGACGCAATGATGCGACTGCTGGGCAGATAAAAAAACAAACTATATCCGACTCTCAATGCGGGGCTGGTGAGACATTTCTCATCAGCCCCGCTCCATGTTTTATGTATTTTTAGGTGATTCAAAGGCATTTCCACATAAACGTGTGGTGTTTTTCGGTTTTATTTTGTATTTATTTGAGGCGGTTTATTAGAATATGAAACGAATCGCATTACTCCTTATTGCTATTGCGCTCACATGTGCGAACGCAAACGCACAAAGTATTCTGGAAAGGCTTGGCCAGCGAGCCAGGAATGCCGCCGAAAACAACATCGGAAACACAATCGAGAAGGGTGTCAACGACATCCTGGACGGCTCTATCGGCAAGGGAAAGAAGCAGAAGAAGCAGCCGTCCGACACGGAGATGGCTGGCCATGACAACGCAGAAGCAGCCATGCCCGGCAGCGACTCTTCCGTCATGCCCGGCGGCGACCGGGCATCCCAATGGACCTGCCCCGAGTGCGGCCACGCCGGCAACACCGGCAAATTCTGTGAAGAGTGCGGCGCCAAACAGTCCAGCGTAGCCAATGCCACTACGCAGACGGCCAAGAGCGACTTCGAGCGCGGCAGCGTCATCCTCTTCCAGGACGATTTCAAGAACGAGCAGGTGGGCGAATTCCCGTCCAAGTGGGACATCCAGGGAGAAGGCAATGCCGAGACGGCGGTCATCAACGGCCAGAAGTACCTGAGCTTCACGACAGAATACAATTTCGTGGAGCCGCTGATGGAGAACATGAAATCCTATCTGCCCGATGTCTTCACCATCGAGTGGGATGTCTTCTGCAGCAAAGGGGGAGACTACGGCTCGTCCGAAATACAACTGATCTTTGACATGGGGGATAATGACCGGGTGGGAGAATTCGGTTTCTCATACCGTTCCGATAATCCTGACGGCTGGACCCAGTTGAGATTTCGTAAACCCAACAGCGAAGACATGGTATACGGACACAATGAATGGGAGGAGCTCAAGTCA
>DGVM01000158.1 GCA_002395925.1 Bacteroidales bacterium UBA4284 | reverse complement strand
TGCCCAACGAGTTGCGCGCACTCATTAAATCTGTCAAAAAGATCTCGAATAACGTTGGCGCTGCCAGAAGCGCATCGTGTCTGAGCGAGCTGCCCGCAACCCTTTGGCTGCCCGCCATGGTCGAGCTGTGCGGTACGCAACCGCCCGATTCGTTTGCCGAGGACTATCACTACCTGGCAGACATCTACAACGGCGAGGGCAAGGAGTATCAGCTCTTCCGCGAGCTCAAGGTGAGCCCGTATTCCACGAACGAGACGTTGGTTCGTCAGTGGAAGGGCAAGGACGTCTGTTGGTGGGAACGAACGGCGAGCCCCGACACCTCGGAGAGCGAAGGCACACTCTATATGAATCGCGTGGGACACGACGGCGACGTCTTTACGTACGCAACGCCTGCGGAAAAGCCAAACAAGCGAACCTGCGTGATTCCTGGATTCTGCATCTAGGGGACGGTGGACTGCGGCAGGGCTTCCGGCCCCGGCGTTTATCTCGATCTGTAACAGTAACTCGGCAAAATCGGCTCCAGATGTTACAGATTGAGACATTAAGTTTTTTGCTGAAGGTTCGTCTCGATCTGTAACATCTGGAACCCAAAAACCGGTCTTAGTGTTACAGATTGAGACGAACCAAAACCTCGCAAAACAAAATCTCGATCTGTAACAGAAAAGGGCCGTTTTCCCTGCTAGATGTTACAGATTGAGACGTTTGGGTCGTCACCCTTTGTATCAACACGACAACTGAAGACTCAGGAAGCAATCGGCCACTAAAAAGGCCGGACTGCAGTAACGCAATCCGGCCATCTTTCCTTTACTTCAGACGAAGTAGTGTGCCCGCGCTTCCCGAGCTTAGCGAGCGAACCTACTTAATGATCTTGTCGATGTCTGCGTCATCAATGTATGACACATCAAGGTCGTCACATCCGCGGATATCGAGCTCCTTAATGTGCAGACTGGTCGTAAACGACCTAAGACTCTTGCACCCATGGAGGTCGACCTTTTGAACCGTCCTCTCCCCGCCCTTCGAAGATAGCTCAACGTACTCAAGCATATTCAGTCCACTAGCATTGAACGTATCAAGGTCATCGGTATTGATGCCGAGATTAATTGTCTCGAGTTTGGCGCACGCGGTGAGATCAATTGAGGTGGCTTCGCAGAACGATGCGCCAAGCGATGTCATGCCAGACAGATTGCTGCCGTCAAAAGAGGGTGAGCTGATATCGCCGACAACCAAATCTTGTTTAATTGGCAAACCGCTGATTGCCCTCAGGGCACTGTCGTCCGCAACCTCATCGAGTGCGATTTGCCTGATATTGGCCTTTTCCAGCTCTTCCGCTGTAACGGTACCGTCGCCGTCAGAATCACAACTACTCAGCCATTCCTGGATTGAGGAGTCCGAAGTGCAATCAACTTTTACCGAATCCGAGGACCCACCGGAGCCTCCGAACGCCCCGAACACACAGCTACCAAGGTTGAACACGATAATGGCCACAACAACTATTGCAGCCAGGCGGAGTATCCCACTTTTAGTACCAAACATTTTCTTGGCATACGCAGCGACCCGCTGCTTCAAGTTGGCATTCTTAACGAAGGGCGTATTATCCTTCTCGAGTGCCTCAAGTCGGGCACGGAGATCTTTTTTCTCGGTCTCGAGCTGGTCCACACGGGCTTGGTGTCCCCCGAGCCAGTCGCCGGCGGACGCCGCCAAATCCACAAGCATCTCGCCATCCACGGATGGGTCAAAGGCCACCCCGTTCCTGGCGTCCATGCCGCCGAGCATGGGAGAGTCGACAGTTTCGGCCAGACATGCCGACACAGCGTCGCGAGCATCGCCCATTGCCTTACGCGTTGCCTCACCAAACCAAATATCGCGAGCCTCGAAGGAGGACTTGACGTTTGCAAGGTCCTTGGATAGTTGCATATCCGCATCTTTATAGCGAGCAAGACGATTCGGTGATACGGCGATGATGCCGGTCAAAGACCTCTTCAGCCGCGCGTTCTTCTCCATCACTTCATCGGAAGTGTCGGAACGAAGCACCTTGCAAGCCACAAGGAGCTCACCATAACTGGAAAGTTGCTCTTTAAGCGCCCTATATTCCTGGCACTCATCCTGGATCGTTTTTTGCATACGGACGAGAAGGAGGAACGCATCTACATATGCAACCTTGCGCGCCCAAGCGTTTGCATCTTCTTCCCTAGCCTTATTCGCTAGCCTCGTCGATTCGCCCGAATAGCGCGTCGACTTGTCACCTTCGCCCGCAAGCGCGTAGAGGAGCGACGCTTCTTGCAAAGCCGCCGACTCGAGCTGATGCTTCGCGGCTTCACGACTAGCGCAAACAACGCCCGGGTACCCCGGATAGCGCTGCTTAGTGTTAAAGGAATAATAATCACTAGAGGCGGCGTCCTTCAGAGCAGCATCCCAGCCACCCTCAAAGATGTCCAGCGAGGACTTATTTTCATTAAAATAACGGTTTACCTCATCGTCAGAGATCACCTTGCTGTCCAAGACGATCTTGTAGGCCTTCCTGCGCGTGAGTTCGACGAGCTCGTCGTGGGCGCGCCTCACTTCGGTGCCCTCTTTCGAGTAGCGGACCGCCTTGGCGAAATTGACGTTTTTGAGTGCGCCTTCCTCGAGGGCATAGAACTCCTCTCTGGAGGTCACCTCCTCGTCGCAAAGCGCGAGCCCCATGTACGCGTCGACGTTTTTGGGGTCGGCGTCCAGGACCCGGTTCGCGTAGTCGATCGCCTCCTCGAAATCGCCGTCCTCGATGAATATGTCCATGCGCTGGGTGAGGGACTCGACGCTCGCCAGCGACGCAGCCGGCACCGGCTCCGGCTCCCGCCTGCGGGAGCCCCGGCTACCATCCCTCGGAGGTACGGAGGCCGAGCCACGGGCGGCAGCGCCTCTGTAGGAGGCGGACCTCTCGGGCGCCTCGAAACGTCCCTCGACATAGCGGATCAGGTCCTGCATGCCGCCCAGGGCCCCGAGGTCCTGCCCCTGGATGCTCCCGAACTCGGCGGGCAGCTCGCCCGCGGACATCCCCTTGAATGCCGGGACAAAGGTCAGCTCCCTGTCCTCGTCGCAGAGGGCCAGGTAGCGGGACCACTCGTTCCTCACCCAGGGGGACTCGAGGTGCTCCTTGCTCGTGCCGACCGCGACCATGACCCTGGCGCTGTGGAGGGCGGCGAAGATGTGGGGCTCGAAGGCGCTGCCGAGCATGCCCTTGAGGGACTCGCGGCTGTAGAAGACGCGGAGCCCGTCCTTCCTCAACGCGTCGTAGATGTCCCCGGCGATCACGCTGTCCTTGGTGCGCCCGCCCGAGGCGTCGCTGTCCTTGTAGCAAATGAAGACGTCGTAGGGCTCGTCCTTGGCCGCGACCTCGCGAATGCCCCTCTGGATCTCGGCAATCTGGGCGGCCTGGCTCTTGTAGACGTCGCGCTGCGCGGCCCCTGCGCACTCGAGCGCCTGCCCGTAGTCGGCGTCCGCCGTGATGCTCTTGGTCTGCATGCGGTTGACCGTGGGGACCATGTCGTGCGTGCGCGGGTCCTCGACGTAGACGACGCCGTAGCGGCACAGGGCGAGCGACCAGTAGGCCTCGGCGTCCTCGGCGTCCTCGTCGAGGACCTTGCCGAACAGCTCCGCTGCGCGGTCGAACTCGTAGACGCGGCGCAGCTTGTTGCCGCGCTTGAACAGCCCGGCGCGCTTCCCGTCGTCCAGGCGCGGCAGCGTCTGGGTGCTGTGGCAGTAGTCGCAGGTCGCTACCGTCGCTCCGGGCTTGACCTCGAGGCTCGCTCCGCAGTTCTTGCATTCAAAGATGGGCATAGTTATCCCCTTTCCCGTCTATCGATTCTTGTTGAGCCTGCACAGGGCGTTGCGCTCGGACAGCCTCGAGGCCAGGAGCGACTCGGCCCTCTGCAGCTCCTGCAGGCCCTGCTCGTCCGGGCACCCGGAGGCGGCAGCGAACGCCGCCTCGTAGGACTCGTACGCCTCTCTCACGCTATTATCGGCGGTAGCGATTACCGGGCTCGAAACTGGGTCGCTAAAGCGCAGCGCCTCCGAAACACGGCGGGCAGATGCGATCGCGGCGGGATCTGCCTGACGTGACGCAAGCGCCTCCGCCCTTGCCCTAAGGACGAGAAACAGCGACGTCTCCTGTCGAGTCTGCTCATCCGCCTTGGATGCGTGGTGCGAGAAGGAACCCAGAGCGAGGCTGACCGACAGGTCAATTGCCAGCACGATAATCAGTGCAATCATTCCGACCCAGGCAGGAATGTCGATGCGCACGACAAAGAAGATGCTTAAAAGCAGCGTAAGTATCGTCATCAGGGTCGAAAAGTACCCGAGCGGGATACCGTAAAACCCATCAGATGATGAGCCGCTTCCCTTCCCACGGCCAAAGACAACGATGCCAACCACAAGCTGGACGACCATCGTTGCAAGGGCGAACAGATACAGCGACGACCTCGGATCGTTAAAAACGTCTAGGCCCCTACCGCCAATAGAGCAAATGATTCCGAAGAAGGCCAGTACCGCAATAACCCAAACAACCAGGTATGTCTTTAATGACGATTTCATTGTGCTTCCCCTTACAACTTTTCACCGCAGTACGGACAGAACTTCCACTTGGGCGGAACCTCTTCGCCGCATGAAGGGCATCTCCTCACAACCGGAGTACCACATTCAAAACAAAACTTTGCCCCTGGAACGAGCTCTGCGCCGCAATATGAGCAGATAGAAGCCTGTGTCGGCTTTTGCTCGGCAGGAGATTTTTCTTTCGCGTTCTCCGCCTGACCTTTTGGCTGCGAGACTTCAGCGGCAACAGAATCCTGTTCCTCGGCCACCGGCGCCGAAGCGCCGCTACTTTGACCAGCATCCTTGGCAGGCGTACCCGAGGGCGCGCCCGCGGGCGCATTGGCGGCAGCTGCCGGAGCTTCGGGCGCCGCCTGATTGCCAACAGCGGTGGCGTCTTGATTCGGAGCACCCGGTGCAGGCTGGTTTTGACCCCACTGACCGCCAAAGCCCTGCATGCTGTTGTAAAACTGCGGCATCATGGAGTTCACAGCGCCCGCCGCCATTCCAAAGCTCGCTATATCGCTTGCGATGCTTGAGCCCGTATTAGCGCCGCCAGCCTTACCGAGGCTCTCGGCAAAAGACTGCTGCACATCGCGCTGGAACTCGTCCTTCTTCGAATAGCCTTGTGCCTTCATAACATCCGCATCGGCGAAGCCCTTGGCCCTGATCTCTTCACCCTCGGCCTGCGCTCCAATAACCCGACGCTTTGCCTCTTGCTCTGCAACAGCATTTTTGGTTTCCTGCTGCTCCAAAATAGCAGCACGACGTGCGCGCGTGATGTCTGCATCAGATTCCGCCTCAGTGAGCGCAACCTCTCGATCGGCAAGAATATGCGCCCGCTTGAGCTCGGCATCCATGAACGCCGAGCGCTTCGCAAAATCGTTGGCATGCAGATCGCGAATTCGCTTAAAGTTCGGGTCGCTCTCGGGAAGCGATACCGTCGAAATATAAAACTGAGGAATCTTCAGGCCATACTCAAGAAAGCCCTTCTCGACACGACTACCAAGCTCCTTCGAAAGGTCTTCGAGATGGCTATCGATTTCCAAGATGTCAATCTTCTGGTCGACAATTGCCCGCGACAAGTTAGATTTGACGGACGTGGAAATCATCGGCCAGAAGGCATTCTCGAGCGATTTAGCAAAGCCGGCGCGATCGTTCCAGGCGATGCCGTTCTGCGTACCGACCAGTTTTAGCAGCAGCTTCCTGCCATCATCAACCTCGAGATTCATTGTTCCGGCAGCACCAATGTCAAGAGGAACTCCGGTCAGGGGGTCGAGAAATCTGACCCGGTGGTCAGTTCCCCATTTGATAGACATATGAACGTTTTTATTGATGAAATACACTTGGCAGTGGAAGGGACTCACGCCGCCCGTTACGAGCTTGACGATGCTACCCAAGATGGGAATGTTATTGGTTGAAAGTGTATGTCTTCCCGGCCCAAACGTATCAAGAGCCTGACCGTCTTTAAACAGGATTGCCTCTTGCGACTCCTGTACGATCAGTTGCGACTGAGTATTAAAGTCCTCGGCAGGATGCTTCCAGATGAAAGCCGAATTATCACCCTCAAATTTGATGACGTCTAATATGGGCATATGGAATTCCTTTCGTATAGGACCCGCATGTAAACCACTGGACTGAACCCCAAAATCGGAACAGGCGATGGCATTCAAATACCCTCGCGTCTCCTCCGATTCGACAATCAGCATTTCTAAACAAACTTATAGTTCCGATTTTTGAAAAACTGTTGCGCAACATTAGGAATTCCGGGGATGGCATCGTTTCAGAAGCAAAACTATTTCTGGTGCAGCTGTTTTCGTGGCGCGCGTTGCCCCGAGCCGTTCCCGTTATGCCTGGCGGTCTTACTAACTATCTCGATCCGTAACATCTAGAACCCAAAAACCGGTCTTACTGTTACAGATTGAGACGTTTGGGTCGTCATCAGGTTGTTTGTCTAGATCTGTAACAGTAAGGGGTCGTTTTCCCTGCTAGATGTTACAGATTGAGACGAAGGGCGAGGATGGTGCGCTAACCCGGCAGTCGACCCCCGTATCGGAATGTCATACATTTCAACTCTTGCTATACACCCCCAGGGGGTATGGGTGTATAGTATCGAGAGATTAACAATTCCAACACCGAACCACAGAAAGGAGAAGCCATGGCTCAAGATAAGTTCGACGTGGGCGGCATGACATGCGCCGCCTGCCAGGCGCATGTGGATCGCGCCGTGAGCAAACTCGACGGCGTCGAGAACGTCGCGG
>DGVM01000039.1 GCA_002395925.1 Bacteroidales bacterium UBA4284 | reverse complement strand
CGCGGAACACGTGGGTGTCGACCGCAACGACCGGTTCGCTGTAGAGGATTGAAGCCACTACGTTGGCTGTTTTGCGTCCCGCTCCCGGCAGTTTCATGAGATTGTCCACGTCGGAAGGTATCTTCCCTCCGAAATCATCCATCACCTTGCGTGCCATGGCCGCAAGGTTTTTTGCCTTGTTGTTGGGGTAGGAGACCGATTTTATGAAGGGGTAGATGTCTTCTGCAGAGGCTTTTGAAAGCGCTTCCACCGTAGGATATGCTGCGAACAGCGCCGGGGTTACGAGATTCACCCTCTTGTCGGTGCACTGGGCGGAAAGTATCACCGAGACGAGCAACTCGTAGTCGCTGCCGAAGTGAAGCTCCGACTCGGCGACGGGCACGTTATTCCGGAAATAGTCCAGAATTGCGGCGTATCTCTGCCCAAGAGTCATTGCTCGGTGCAACTTTCATCCTGGCACAGGAACACCCTGCCGGGATAGCGTTCGACTATGCTCCTGTCGTGTGTGACCATTATCAGCGTGGTCCCGTTTTCCTTGTTGAGTCTGTTCAGGAGCCGGAGTATCTCCTCGGTGGTTTCTTCATCGAGATTTCCCGTGGGCTCGTCTGCAAGTATCACCTCCGGGCTGTTCAGAAGCGCCCGTGCGATGGCGATGCGCTGCTGCTCTCCGCCGGAAAGCTGGTGGGGCATCTTATGGGCTTTGGTGGTCATCCCGACAGATTCCAGCACTTCGTCGATGCGTGCGTCGGCCGCCTTCCTGTCCTTCCATCCGGTAGCCTTCAGGATGAAATCGAGATTCTCCCAGACGCTGCGGTCCATCAGCAGCCGGAAGTCCTGGAAAACCACTCCGAGCTTTCTCCGGAGCTTGGGGATGTCCTTCTGCCTGATGCCGTCCAGCCTGAAACCGCAGGCTTCTCCTTCCCCTTTGCCAAGGCGGTTCTCCGCCGTGACCGTGCGTATTATGGATGTCTTGCCGCTGCCCACTTTGCCAAGGATGTATACAAGGTCGCCTGCGGCGACTTCCATGTCGAGGCCGTGAACGACCACGTTGTCGCCGGCTATGATGTCCGCGTTGCGGAAGGAGATGAGAGATTCCATAAAAAATACGTCTGACTGCTGCAAATATACATTTTATTTGAGTAAAAATTGACGAAAAATGATTATATTTGAAGATTAGAAACTTATCATTGTATGAGACATAATTATTTGTTGGTTATAACTGCGGCTGCGGCCCTTCTTTTTTCTCCTGCACGCGCGGGCGCGCAAGAGCCGGAGGCCCGTTTCAACGAGGCTGTAAAGCTCTATGAAAATGGAGTTTACGGAAAGGCGAGGACCATTTTCGAGTCGCTGGGCGATCCCATGTCGAAAGCTTATGTGGTGCTTTGTGCGGTCAAGGCGGACGACGACGATCACGCCCGTCTGTACCGCGAGTACAACGATTCCTATCCTGAATCCGTGCTCGGCAACAGGATACGATATGAATATGCGGGAAAACTCTTCGCCAAGGAAGACTATGCCGGTGCCGCCGATCTGCTCAGGCAGGTCAGCGAAACCAGGCTCAGCCAGGCGGACCAGTTGAACTACAATTTCCGCCGCGCCTACTGCGCCTTCGATGCCGGCCGTTACGACGAGGCTCTGCCATATCTGCTCAAGGTGGAAAACGCTCCCAAGAGCAGTCTCACTTCGCCCGCCCGTTACGAGTTGGGCTACATTGCATATCAGGGCAGGCAGTTCGACGTCGCGGAGAAGTGGTTCCGCCTGATAGAGAGTGACGAGCGCTTCGAGGCCATAGCCAAATACTACATCCTCGAGTGCCGCTTCATGAAGAAGGACTACGACTACATCGTGGAGAACGGCCCCTCGATGCTTGAGCAGGCCCCCGAGGAGCGCAAGTCCCGCCTCGCCCGCATAGTTTCCGAGTCCTACCTCGTGAAGGGTGACAAGAACAAGGCCCTCGCATATTATCTGCTGGAGGGGGACAAGGCCGGACGCTCCCGTTCGGATCTCTTCCACGCCGGTTCGGTGATGTATGCGGTGCAGGACTATCGCGGAGCCATAGAGAAGTTGTCCGGAATCGAGAACCGTTCCGATTCCCTCGGGCAGGTCGCCAACTACCAGCTCGCCTACTCCTACATACGCACCGGCAACAAGGTGGCGGCGTCCGAGGCTTTCCGGGACGCCTCCCTGGCCGGCTTCAACCCTCAGATCCAGGAAGACGCCTGGTTCAACCACGCCAAACTCGCCTTCGACCTCAATTCCGACATGTCGGTCTTCGGCGGGTATCTTCAGCGCTATCCCCAGACCTCGCGCCGCGAGCAGATCTATAACTATCTCGCCATCGCCGCCCTCAATGCCAAGGACTATGCCGCGGCGATCGAGGCTTATTCCAACATAGAGGAACTGAACGAAGAACAGCAGGGCAACTACCTGAAGGCCAACTATCTGCGTGCGGGTCAGCTTGCTGCCGGCGGGGCCTGGACAGACGCGGTCCCTTATTTCCGCTCCGCGGCCTACAATCTTCCCAAGAACGACCGTTACGCCCAGCTGGCGCGCTACTGGCTGGCGGAATCCCTGTTCAACAGCGGCAACTACGCCGAAGCCGCCGAAATCTACGAAGACCTCTACAACATCTCCGCCCTCTACAACCGCAGCGAAGGGAAGATGCTGAGTTACAATCTCGGATACTCCAACTATAACCTTGGCAAGTACGAAGCCGCCGCCCGCTGGCTTGATACCTACATCAGCTCGGGAGACCCTTCGGTACGCAAGGACGCGCTCGTCCGCCGTTCGGACTGCGATTTCGCGCGACACAACTACAAGGCTGCGGTCGCATCTTACCAGCGCGTGCTTGACACCTACTACGACGTCAACGACATCTATCCATATTACCAGCAGGCCCTTGCGTACGGCCTGTCCGGAAACAAGAAGGAAAAGGTCAAGGTGCTTTCCCGCGTGACCGGCGCATCCTCCGACTCACCTCTGTACTCCGAGGCGATGTACGAACTCGGGCGCGCCTACATGGAAGTCGACGACAACCAGCAGGCGGTCAAGACCTTCGGCACCCTGCAGACGGCGACATCCGACAATACCTACGCCGCCCGCGCCCTGATCGGCCGCGGAATGGCGTTCAGGAACATGAAGAATTATGAGCAGGCCCTTTCCGAGTACAAGCAGGTGGTGGACCTTCTTCCCCAGAGCGAATATGCGGAGGAGGCCCTGATGGCCATCAATTCCATCTACCAGACCACCAGCCAGC
>DGVM01000179.1 GCA_002395925.1 Bacteroidales bacterium UBA4284 | reverse complement strand
TCAATCACCTTGCTTTGGATAGAAATCCGTGCATCTAAAAGTGACAAAAACGATGCAATCTTATTTTGTTCAGTCAAGGATGGAATGAAAGCCTTATACGCATGAACATCGTTTCTATTCAAAGTAGGAACTCCGCTTCCGGAAGAGAATCGAGACAAGTCTAAATGTTCGTAGAAGTAGTAAACGAACTTAGAATCGTTATTCTTGAAATCGGTGACCCAGAGTGATGTGTTGTGGGGCCAATACTTTCCACTTTCTATAAAAGTCAATTTCCCAATAGTTCCAGAACGGCCAGTAACTATTCCTGGCGCTTCACACTTGTATTCACTATGATAATTCATTATACCATTGCTATACACAACGGGGTATATTCCTTCTTTCAAAGATTGAGAAGGTAAATCAAAACCTCTTTGCAGCGGAGCAATATCTCTAACTTGTTTACATTCCCACTCCCCACTAAACCCCGGGAATCTCAAATGTGGGACGTTCCGCCCCACATTTGTCTCCCGCTCGGCAGAATGAATCTGCAATTCCTTCTGCTCTCGCTTATCCGACAAATTCGGGACATTAAGGATGATGTCGGACTATACTCGGAACTTTGTGTTTTAAAATCAATTTTGTTATGGAAAAGAACACAACATTCAGCGACGTTGCCGAGCTTTGGAAAGCCGACAAGAAACAGTATGTCAAGAAATCTACCTATGCAGCCTATTGCCTGCTTATTCAGAGTCATTTGCTTCCGGTTTTTGGGGAGCTGAATGATATTGGGGAGGGGGACGTTCAGGCTTTTGTAAACCGGAAACTGGCCTCCGGGTTGAGCCAGAAGACCGTTCGGGACATTCTTGTCGTTCTGAAGATGATTCTGCGTTATGGCTCAAAACACGGATTGATGGAGCTCCACCAAATTGATATTGTGTTTCCTACAGAACGCGAGAGACAAGATATCGAAGTGCTTACTATCACCAATCAGCGTCAGCTGATGACCTACGTGAAAGAGCACTTCACTTTTCTTAACCTCGGCATCTTCATCTGCCTGAACGCCGGTCTTCGCATAGGTGAAGTTTGCGCCCTGCAGTGGGATGACATAGATGTGGCCGCCGGAGTCATTCGCGTCAGCAAAACAATTCAGCGTATCTATCTGGTGGATGGGCAGGAGAAATACACAGAGTTAATCATTGACAAGCCCAAGACAAAGAACTCCATCCGGGATATCCCCATGACACGTGAACTTATGACACTGATTCGACCATTGAAGAAGATTGTGCGTGGAGACTTCTACGTTCTAACCAATGCCCCCGAACCCACCGAACCAAGAACATACCGAAGCTATTTCAACAAACTCCAAAAAGAACTGGGCCTTCCCAAGATGCGTTTCCATGGCCTTCGTCACAGTTTTGCCACCCGCTGCATAGAAAGCAAATGCGACTACAAAACCGTCAGCGTACTTTTGGGTCATTCGAACATCAGTACCACTCTAAATTTATATGTGCATCCCAACATGGAACAGAAACGCAAATGTATTGATATGATGGGAAAGATGTTTAAGTAAAACTAAATGTCTTGTACTGGTGAATAATAGATAGTTATGAACATCGGCCCCTCAGGGTGGTGAGAGGCCGATGGGAATGCTCAACAGGGAATATTGGTCGGAGAGGTTATTTCCCTTCCCCTTCAATTTCTATCCACTCACCGTGGTACTGATTAACGTTGTACTTTACTTTCCCATTCATTGATTTAATGAGGCGATATACTGAGGTACGGCTAATGCCCATTTCCCCTGCCATTCCCTCCATCGTAAACTCCGGACGCTTGCGCTCAAGGGTAAATTCGGCAAACTGTTCCAGGTTGTGAAGTTCCGTGAGAAGGTTCCCCTTGAAGAGGCGCTCGTTGAGGACTTTGGTGCCTTTAATAGGACGCTTATCTTTCTGAATCTCCATAGCGTCGACCATGGCAGGCAGCAAGGTCTTGCGAATGAGTTCCGGACAGAGGCAGCAGGTTCCCATACAATACCCCATGCATAACCACCCTCATAAATAATAAATGATTTGTGGTTTGACTAAATGAGTTATCTTTGTGTATTGGTGTGAAATGGTTCATTCCACATATCGCCGGACTGCTTCTGCTGGCATACTGCGTGGTCTGCCGTCTGTGGACTCCTGCCGCGGACTTCTATGCCGTGCGCCTTTACCCCGCAATAAGTACGGCCCTCTCGTGGCTCGGCGCAAGGATTCCGTTTTCGCTTGAGGAGATAGTCGTCCTGGCCTTCATAGTAAGCTTTGTCGATATACTTGTAAAGGCAATCCGGCATAAGGAAAACTTCTTCCGCTGGCTGGGAAAGACCGCTGTCGTGGCCATGTGGCTGTATGTGTGGTTTTATATGGGCTGGGGGAATAACTACTACAGGACCGGTCTTTATGCGCGAAACGGCATAGAAAAGGTGCATTATGACGGGGAAGCCTTCAAGGCCTTCCTGGAGGACTATTCTAAAGAACTTAACCAGGCGGCATACGCGACCGTGGAAATAGACAACAGCAAGCTTGAGGATGTTATCAGGCGCTTCTATTCGGAGAAAGTGACTCCGTATGGATATACCCCTCTGCACAAGTGGCAGAGCATAAAGAAGCCTGTCCTCAATCCTCTCTTTTCGGCAGTGCTGGTGCATGGCTACATGGGCCCGTTCTTTTGCGAATCTCAGGTGAACAGCGACCTTCTTCCTCATGAGTACCCATACGTAGCTGCACATGAGATGGGACACCTTGCGGGGGTGACAAGCGAGGCCGAAGCCTCCTTCTGGGGTTTTGCCTGCTGCCGGGAATCGGAAATCGCAGCCGTAAGGTACAGCGGCTATCTTGCCGTCCTTCCATACGTGCTTTCCAATGCCGGGAGACTGCTTCCCGAGGACGAATTCCAGGCCTGGACCGGGACCATCTGCGAGAAGGCCGGGAAAGACTACACCGAGTCAAGGGCTTATTGGAGCGGCAAGAGGGTAGTGTGGATAGAGAAGGTGCAGAACTGGTTCTACAACCTCTACCTGAAATCCAACGGAGTATCGGAAGGCGTGAAGGACTACTCCGGCGTAGTAAGCATGATAATGACGATGGATGCTCACATGCAGGCAGAGCATGTGGCGAATCCGATTACTGCAAGGACAAAAACAACGTATTCCGTTTCTCTTGATTCAGAACGCTATGGCAACTCGTAAATTCGGTACATGTTTCTTCGAGCAGTATGCTCAGATATCGCTTTCGGCGCTGCTGGGAAGCGAGTATGACTGTCTTGTGAACCGCGACCGGCCGGATCTGCAGAGCACGGACGGGCACTCTGTCGGCATAGAGGTCACGCGGGCCATGGAGGAGAGTAAGAACGCGCATTTGGAACTGTTGAAAGATGTGGCCGGAATCACTCCCGCCGGACGGAGCGAAGAGATAGACCATATCATTGAATACGGATACGGGTATGGCCTGAGCGAGGGTAAGTATATAGGAGTGAAGGAGTTGCCGTATTGGTCCATGGCCTTGCCCCTTCGGAGGATCATCGAAAGCAAGGTATCCAAGATCGGGAACGGATTCTACGGCCATTACGAAAAGATGGGTCTTTTCGTCTTCTCGCGTGAGAACCTTTGCAAGGCAGAGGCTCAGAAGGCGATGGACTACACCATGTCCCTGCAGAAGTATCAGGATATACGTTACAACAGGCTCTATCTTGCCGATGTTGACGACCTCTTTGTATGCAATCTCGATGACGGCCAGAAGGAGAGTTCAAGGCTCACACGGTATCCCGTTACGCAGCAGCAGCGGAAAGAGTTTTATCTGGAGGCTGTCCAAAGACAAACGCAGTAAGCCCAATCCCATGAAACGCCTTTTTCTTATATCGTTTGGCGGCAATCGCTTCTTCCGGCATTCCTGCTGCTGCCGAGTTCAAGTGGTGTCGGTAGCCCCGGAATCTTACCGGCGTCCGTTGGCCATGGCGATGTAGTATAGCAGGGTTGCGAGTGAGCCGATGGCGGCGATTACGTAGGTGTATGCGGCCCATTTGAGGGCGTCTGCGGCCATGGGCTTGGTGCTGGCGTCGAGCACTCCTTCAGAGGACAGCCAGTTGACGGCCCTTACGCTGGCGTCGATTTCGACGGGAAGGGTGATGAGGCTGAATAGGGTGGTCAGGGCGAACAGGGCGATGCCGGCCCATAGGAGCGCGGGCGTGAAGTTGATAAGGAGAACACCGGCGAGAAGCACCCACTGTACCGTGTTGTTGGCAAATGTGACCACGGGGACCAGCGACGTGCGCATCTTGAGCGGACCGTAACCTACGGCATGCTGGATGGCATGGCCAGTCTCGTGGGCCGCTACGGCGCAGGCGGCTACGCTCCTGCCGGAGTAAACGTCGCGGCTGAGGTTTATCGTCGAATCCTGCGGATTGTAGTGGTCGGTGAGTTTGCCGTCGATGCAGATGACTTCGACATCGTGGATGCCGTTGCGCTCGAGCATCATGCGGGCAACCTCGGCGCCGCTCAGACCGCCTGGAGAGGGCACATCTGAGTATTTGTCAAACTTGCTTTGAAGCGTGCGCTGGATGATGAACGACAGCACCATCACGGCAATAAGTATAATCCAGATAGACATAATTTCCTATATAGCAAGAATTATTCCTACAATCTCCAGTCTATGGGTGTTAGCCCCTCAGCCTTGAGAATCGCATTGGCCTGGGAGAAATGGCGGCAACCAAAGAAGGCGCCGCGGGCCAGCGGGGAAGGGTGCGCAGCCTGCAGCACCGTGTGGCGGGAACTGTCGACGAGCGGGGCTTTGGAGCGTGCGTAGTTGCCCCAGAACATGAACACTACGCCCTCGCGGCGCTCTGATATGCAGCGTATTACTGCATCGGTGAACTCCTGCCATCCTATGGCGCTGTGCGATGTGGGTTCGCCTGCCCTTACTGTGAGAACGGCGTTGAGCAGGAGCACTCCCTGACGTGCCCACGGTTCCAGGTTCGGGCGGCCTGACATTTTGACGCCAAGGTCATCCTCTATCTCTTTGAATATGTTCCGCAGCGACGGAGGGGCGGGCACGCCGTCGGGCACCGAGAACGACAGCCCCATGGCCTGGCCGGGGCCGTGATACGGATCCTGACCAAGGATCACGACCTTTACGTCCGGAAGGGGGCAGAGGTCGAAGGCCCGGAATATCTGGCTTCCGGGAGGATAAATCTGCCGGCCGGCGGCTTTCTCGGCATGCAGCTCCTGCACAAGCCGTCCGAAATAAGGTTTTTCGAATTCCTGAGCCAGCGCCTCGCGCCAGCTTTCTTCTATCTTGACCTGCATAACAATGCAAAGATAGGATTTTTGGAATTAATGTGAAATAAAGGTATATTTGTTCCGTAATGTCAAGAACAGCACTGTTTCCCGGGTCTTTCGACCCTTTTACCGCAGGCCACCTCAACATATTAGGGCGGGCCCTCACGATGTTTGACAAGGTGGTCATCGCCATCGGCATCAATCAGGACAAGCGGGGTTTCTACGACAGCGAAACCAAGAAGGACATCATCCGCCAGGCAACCTCCGGCATGGACAACATAGAAATCATAGAGTATGATTGCCTGACAGTCGATATATGCCGCCGCCTTGGAATACGCCATATAGTCCGTGGCGTACGCAACATGCTCGATTTCGAAAACGAGCGTGCCATCGCAGATGCAAACCGCCGCCTGGCTCCGGAAATAGAGACGATAATAATCCCTACGGCCCAGGAATTCGCCCACATCTCTTCCAGCGCCGTACGCGATATCCTGCGTCATCAGGGAGATACCTCCCTCTTTGAACCCGAAGGAGTTACACTTCCTCCGGTAGAATAGACAGTATGAAAGATCGTAACTTAAAACTGCTGCAGCTGCTGCTGGTGCTGATGCTCGGCAATCCTATGCTGCAAGCGTCGGCCCAGGTGACCGACAGCCTGTCCTTTGCAAAACTGGATACCATGCTTGCAAACTACACCGGAGCAATCGCCACCGAGCCCGCCACCGTCAAGAATAGCGAATGCGACTTCTTGATAGGCAGCGTGAAGGACTCGCTTACAATGCAGCATATAGCGCTCTGGCTGTACGACCACTATAAGGATTCGCAGCTGATGGGCGACGAGGCCGTAGCCATTCATGTTTACGACAACTGGTTCAAGGACGGCAGGATTTCCATGCGCAGCGAGTTCGACAAGCTCGACGCCGACATCTTCGCTGCATTCAACCGTTCCACGCTTCTTGGCATGAAAGCCCCCGTGGTGGACCTCCGCACCCCCTGCGGCCGCAAGGTTCGCATACCGCAGGAGGGGAGCTTCGGGGTGTTCTTTTTCTTCGATACCAGCTGCGCCAAGTGTCAGCTCACGGCAAAGGTGCTGCCGGGAATCCTCGAAAAGATAGAGTTCCCAACCCGCTTCTATGCCGTTTTCTGCGGACAGGACCAGGCACAGTGGCGCAAGTTCCGGCGCGACTTCAAGGTCCGCAACCGCAATGTGGGAATAGTCCATGCCTGGGACAAGGACATGGAAACCGACATGCTCCGTCTGTACGGGGTAATGTCCACTCCGCGAATGTATGTCACCGATACCGACGGGGAGGTGCTCGGGCGCCGTCTCGAAGCGGAATCGCTTGCAGAAATCATACAATACATCAACGCGTACTATGAGCAGAAAGAAAAGTAACAAGGGCGCCGGGGTAGATCCTGCCTACTTCGACAAACAGCGCGAGTCGCTGCGCCGAGTCCACCGCAAGGCCGTACTTTTCAACGACAAGGAACTTGCCGCCATCCAGGAGTACTGCCGACGTTTCAAAGTAAGCTCCCGCTCGGCCCTCATACGCCAGGCCGTAATGGAACGGGTCCTCAAAGGGCTGGAAGAAAACCACCCTACATTGTTTTAGCGCTCAGGCGCCTTATCAGTCAAAATCGATGCGGCAGATGAAATTCTGCACATCTTCGCGTTTGCCTTCCACTATCCAGGAAGACTGATCCCGCCGGACGGCATACATGCCGGTCGTTTCTGACGGGTGCAATTCGTGATTGTAGTTGATGTAGAAGTCGCTTATCCTGCGCCCGCAGGTGAACTCGTCGGGCAGGATGTCGTAGGCCCATACCGGATACCTTGCGTTATTGGCGTGCGCGTTGTAATCGACGTCGGAATACAGCACCTTATGGGATGCTGTAAGCTCGGGCTCGGCACCACGCGGCCAAACTATTTTTGGGGCGTTGTCTTCGATAGCCCTTTCCGGGCACTGCGGCTCGGGCGACAGTATGTCTGCTATTCGCTCCGCCCTTGCGATGCTGCGGGTGCTTATCTCCATCAGTACCCAGGAACTCGTGGCGCGTACCAGAATATTTCCCTGTTCGTCATACATGAGGTACTCCCTGATATACATCGGACCGCTTACGCCTGCATGCCAGGTCTGCAGCCTGACTTTGCTGTATATGGAAGGGATTGACTCATAATGGACGTGCATGCGGGTCAGTATCCATGCGACATCGCGTTTTTCCAGGATCCAGTCGGGCGCTCCTATCATTTCGGCGCCTTTCATGGCGATGTCCTGGGCAATGTCGAAGAAAGCGGCGGGGCGAAGCTTCTTGTTGACGTCGAAAAAGTAGCAGGGAAGCGAGATCTCCTGCTCACATTTGGAAGGAATCATAGCGTGTTGCGTTTGTACAAAGCGATGTCTTTATTACCTCAAGGGAGGGAAGGGCTCCGGCGATGATGTCCCGCAGCAGGTCTGCGGTGCAGATTTCGCTCTGGTAATGACCGAGTTCGGCAAGCAGCATGCCGCCGGACTCGAAGAAGTCGTGATAATGGAATTCGCCGGTGACGAAGGCATCGGCGCCTGAGTGGCGGGCGTCGTCGAGCAGGAAGGCTCCGGAGCCGCCGCAAAGGGCGACTCGTCCGATGGATTTGCCGCAGACTGCCGTATGCCGGAGGCATTCTACATTGAACGTATCCTTGAGCATGGCGAGAAACTCGCCGTCGGTCATAGGCGCGGGCAGGGTCCCTATGACTCCCGAGCCGCCGGCTCCGTCGGGCCTTGGCTGAAGCCAGGAGATTCCGCTGAGTCCAAGCAGGGAAGCTATGCGGTAATTAACCCCGCCGGGAGCGTTGTCGAGGCTGGTGTGTGCAGAATAAACGGCGATGCCGCAGCGAAGGGCCTGCACTACGCAGCGCTGCTGGTATGTGGAATCGCTGACCTGCTTGAGAGGATGGAACAGCAGGGGATGATGGGACACCACCATGTCGCAACCGAGTGCGGAGGCTTCGTCCAGCACTGCTTCGGTAATGTCGAGGCAGGTGAGGACTTTGTGGACTTCTGCCTGCGGAAAACCCACCTGAAGCCCGGAATTGTCGAAATCTTCCTGTAGCCGCAGCGGTGCGGCTTTCTCTATGGCGAGTATGACGTCGGATACTTTCATAATCTGCAAAGATACTCAGAAACTGTTTAACAATTATTACGACGCGGCTAAAAAATAATCAGCCTCCTAAAAATTTGTCCCCTTGAAGAAAATTTGTAACTTGCGAATTCTAAAAAGAGTGTGCTTATGAAAACAAGAGTCCTTGCAATGCTTGCAGCCGCGTTTGCGTGCATGGCGTCACTGGCATCATGCGAACTTGATTTCGACGACCCTTATGCCGAAGATGACGATACCGTGGCTTTTCTCGACGGCAATACCCTCACATACGGCAGCCACCACTATACCCTCGAAGAAGCCGACGGCCGCGGAACCGTAACTTTCACCCACTTCCCGGCGACGGTCCGCGAGTTTACCACCCTTCAGGAACAGCTCCTGGGTACATCCCAGCCCGGGACGCTCGCCCTCAATCTGATGGCTTTCGAGATGTTCCGCCGCAACCGGACCAAAGGCCAGAAATGCATAGAAATGTGCAACGTGAGCGTAAATGCCAAGAGCGTGCTCAACAGCCTCAGGCAAAAATTCCCCGAGCACAGGGAGGATGAGGCTGCGGAAGGCCAGCAGCCGTATCTTGTCGCCAGTTTCCTTGCCGGCGCCACCCAGGACAACAATTATCAGCCGGAGTATCCATACACGCTGAGTTTCGACTACGGGACGTCCGCAGGCCAGGGAGAGTATTCATTGCCGTTCTTCGGCCGCATATATCACTGGCTTACGTCCAGGGCCAGCAATAAAGATTACGATGCCACCGTTATCGTTTTCGATGACGATGACATCGTACTCGTGCACGGCTGTTCAAATTATCTTCTTTCATCGCCCGCCGTCAGCAGCTGGGAAGATACTCTGAAGTAATTTATTACCACACTTTTACGCGATCCTCGGGGGCGACGTAAAGGGCGTCTCCGCTCTGAATGTCGAAAGCCTCGTACCAGCTGTCGACCTGCGGCAGTGCGCCGTTGACCCTCAGGTGCATAGGGGAGTGGACGTCCATCATTACGTAATAACGGAGAATCTCATCGGAGGCTGTGCCTGCCCATACGTTTGCATACGACAGGAAGAAGCGCTGCTCGGGAGTGAAGCCGTTGTCGTCGGGCAGACGGCCATGCTTGTCCTGCCACATCTGCAGGGCGTCGTAGGCTACATTGAGTCCGCCATGGTCGGCGATGTTTTCGCCAAGGCAGAGGGCTCCGTTGGCCTTGAGCTCTCCGGGAATCACCCACAGCGAGCTGAAGTATTCCGACATCTTTTCGCAGGGGACCTTGAAGCCTTCGCTGTCGGCCTCGGTCCACCAGTCTCCGAGGTTGCCCTCCTTTGAATACAGGCGGCCCTGGTCGTCGAAGCCGTGGGTCATCTCGTGGCCGATCACCACACCGATGGAACCGTAGTTGGCGGCGGCGTCGGAACGGAGGTCGAAGAGGGGCGGCTGCAGGAATCCGGCAGGGAAGCAGATTTCGTTGGTGGTAGGATTATAGTAGGCGTTGACCATCTGGGCGGGCATCTGCCAGCGGTCCTTATCGACGGGCTTGTTGTAGCTCTTGCCGTATTCCAGCTCCCAGTAGAACTCGGATGCTGTACGGACATTCTCGTACAGGCTCTTGGAAGGGTCTATCACCAGACCGCTCAGGTCGTCCCATTTGTCGGGATAACCTACCTTTACCTTGTATGCGGCAAGCTTTTCGAGGGCGACGGCCTTGGTCTGCTCGCACATCCACTCCTGAGCCTTGATGCGCTCGCCGAGGGCCTTCTGCAGGTTGCCGATGAGCTCCAGCATCTCCTGCTTCGCTGCCCTGGAGAAGTAGCGCTCGACGAACATCTGTCCGACTGCATCGGACATCAGGCCGTCAACCAGGCTCTCTGCGCGTTTCCAGCGGGGAGGAAGGTCCTGCACGCCGGTGACCTTGCGGCTGTATTCGAAGTTCTCGGCTACGAAGTCGTCGCCCAGCAGGGAAGATGCTCCCTGGATGATGTTCCATTCGTAAATGGTCTTGAGGTCTTCGAGAGGGAGTTCCATGAGCATGCGGCACCCTTCGGCGACAGGCTCGGGCTGGCCAAGGTCGACCTCGGTGGTCTTGTCGTAGCGGTAGGCTTTCAGGTAGCCCTTCCAGTCAAAACCGCCGCACAGGCTTACGAGGGAATCGACGCTCACCTTGTGGTAGTTATCTTCCGGGATGCGGGTCTTCTCCATGGAGTAGTGGGCCTGGGCGAGCTCGGTTTCGATTTCCCAGATGCGTTCCATCTTGGCGGATGCCACTTCCTCGGTGTAGCCGGTAAGCACGAACAGGTTCTTCATGTGCTCGCGCATGGCCTCCCTGACGGCGGCGTTGCGGGGCTCCTGAGAGAAGTAGTAATCGCGGTTGCGAAGGCTCAGGCCGCCCTGGCTGATGCAGACTATGTTGTTATCGACGTCTTTTTCGTCGGCCGACACGTACATGCCGAAGAGCAGGTTGTCATGTTCCTTGGCACAGTAGTCGAGCAGCTCCTGGCGGGTCGAAATGGCGTCGAGTTCTGCCAGATGGGCCTTCAGCGGAGCCGCGCCCTCGGCGTTGAGCCGTGTGGAGTCCATCGCCATATTGTAAAGGTCACCGATCTTCTGGGCTACGGAGCCTTTCTTGTTCTGCTGGGAAGCGATGTCCTGGATGAGCGTGGCAAGGGTTTTTACGTTGTCGTCCGCAACCTTGTCGATGGTGCTCCAGCGGGGGAATTCTTTGGGCTGGGGGTTGTAATCAAGCCAGTGGCCGGTTGCATACTTTACAAAATCGTCTCCCGGGCGGACGGATGTGTCCATGTAGGAGTACTGGATGCCGGCGACCTTTGGCGTGCCGGACTCGCAGGCGGCAAGCATCGCCGCAGCTGCGAAAAGAAGGATAGGTCTTTTCATGCTGAATGAATTGAAGTCGCAAGATAGGTATTTCCGGGCAAAATCACAATTATTGGGGATTGGCCGGAACTGAGAGGAGAGGTATCTTTGCACCCGAATTTGGCAGAAAGATGAAATTGAAACAGTATATGGCAATCGCAGCCGCTGTGGCGATGAGTTTCCCGGCGGCGGCGCAGGTCAATCCCGACGCCCCTTCACGGGGCCTTACCGTCGGCGGCTACGGCGAGGTCGCAATGAGCCGCAACTTCTACAGCGACAATGTTTACCGTTACTCTTCGGCAACGTCCCACTCCGGCGAGGCCCACAATCGTTTTGACATACCCCATGCCGTAGTCTATCTGGGATACGACTTCGGAAAAGGCTGGAGCATGCAGACGGAAATAGAATTCGAGCATACCGGCACCGGAACCTCGGTAGAGAAGGAGTTCGAAGAGGCCGGAGAGTGGGAGAGCGAAATCGAAAAGGGCGGAGAAGTGGAGCTTGAGCAGTTCTGGATCCAGAAGTCCTTCGCCGATGCTTTCAATGTCCGCGTCGGCCACATGGTGGTTCCCGTGGGCGGGCTCAACAACGCCCATGAGCCGCTCAACTTCTTTACCGTCTATCGTCCCGAGGGCGAGTACACCATCCTTCCGTCCACCTGGCACGACACCGGCATAAGCCTGTGGGGCCGCACACCGCACTGGCGTTACGAGGCCATGGTCGTAGCGGGACTGGATGCATACATGTTCAATACGGAAAACTTCATAAAGAACGGCGCAGGCAGCCCATTCGAATTCAAGAGTGCCAACCAGCTTGGGTTTGCGGCAAGGGTTGACAACTATTCTGTGAAGAACCTGCGCCTTTCGCTCAGTGCATTCTACGGCAGGGCGTTCAACAACACCTATCCGTACGAAGAAATACCCGAATCGTCCCGTTTTTACGGCGTCAAAGGCCGTACGGCAATCGGCGCGTTCGATTTTTCGTACAAAGGCAAGCGCTTCATCGCCCGCGGCAACGCCGACATCGGTTACGTTGGCGACGCATACGCCATCTCCTACATGAAGCGCAACCGCAGCGCCAACAACGCTCCGTACAAGAAGTCATCGGTGGGGCAGAACGCCGTCGCCGCGGGATGCGAAGCCGGCTATGACATCCTCCCATGGTTCACCACCGGAGGCGGACAGCTGTACCTGTTCGGCCGCTACGAGTATTATGACTCTTATATCCCTGCCGCAGGGCAGGAAAGCGTAGGCTGGACTGCAAGGCACCGCATGGCGGTCGGAATCAACTATTTCCCCATCCCTCAAATCGCCCTCAAGGCGGAGTATTCCCACAGGTTCCTCAGACCCGGTTACAATCCGGAACCTTCAGTGAACGTGGGAATATGCTACATGGCATATTTTAACAAAAAATAACTAATACGATGAAAAAGATCAAAACTTCAATTATCCTGGCGGCAGGTCTGCTGACAATTGCCGGCTGCCAGAAAGATCCCTTCGACGCAACCCTGACGGCCCAGGAAAAAGAACTCAAGGCCGCAGTCGAGCAGTATGTCCCCGGCGTTATCTACGATATTTACGGCAATCTCGCCAACAAATCCGGAGAGCTTTACTCCGCAATTGCCGCCATCAAGGGCTCCGGCTCCTACACTCAGGGCGACATAGACAAGGTATGCTCATTATTCCTCGACGCCCGCAAATACTGGGAGCAGAGCGAAGCCTTCCTTTTCGGCGCTGCCACCGCATACGGAATCGACCCTCATATCGACTCCTGGCCGCTCAACAAGGACTTCCTCGCCAAGAGCCTGTCCAATAAGGACGTAATTGCCGAACTCGACAGCCAGGGTGCCGATGCGATCGACCTGCTCGGCGCTTCGTCCCTGGGATTCCACGGACTGGAATTCATATTCTTCCGCGACGGCAAGAACCGTACGGTAGCATCCCTTGGCGGCAAGGAGACTGATTCCGCTTTCGCCTCCTATGACGTCACCGGCTCGGACGAGATTATCTTCGCCGCAGCAGTGGCGGAAGACCTCCGCAACTATTGCTACGAGCTGCAGGTAGCCTGGGACCCTTCCGCACCGGCGGAGCGCAAGACTCTTGTAGAAGATGAGCTCGAGCTCAACACCGTAATGGATTCCGGCATGACCTACGGAGAGAATCTGCTGAGTACCGGAAAGCCCGGAAGCACCTATCGCAACTGGCCCGAGGCCGTGAGCAGCATTCTCGTCGCAGGTTGCTCCAACATCTGCAACGAGGTGGCCAACACCAAGATAGGTACCGCCCACTATGTGAGCAGCTCGGAATACGATCCCGATTACATCGAGTCCCCGTATTCCAAGAAATCCTACCAGGACTTCAAGGACAACATCCTTTCCATCCAGTACAGCCTTTACGGCGAAGCAGGTGCCACGGCTCCCAAGAGCGCATCCATTGCGTCTTTCCTCAAGAATGCCAAGTACGAAAAGTACGCTGAACTCGAGGCTGCCCTTGCCGCTGCGTTGCAGTCCCTTGACGAGTGCCTTGCAAGCGGCGTGGCATTCGTGGACAACCCCACCGCAACTGTAGCGGAGAATGCAATCGTAAAGATAAACGCTCTCGACGAGCTCCTCAACGATGCTGCCGAGTGGATAGCAATGCTGTAGGTTATGAAAATCAAAGATTCATTGTTTCTTGCAGCCGCCGTGCTGGCCCTCCAGGCCTGCTACGGCGACTGGCAGTATGAAG
Organism: Bacteroidales bacterium UBA4284; assembly: GCA_002395925.1. The sequence continues at coordinate 16,812 of DGVM01000179.1, read as the reverse complement.
ATTCCCGCCATTCCGATTCCAAATACGTAGGCAAGGCCGTAGGCAATTTTACAGCCGAAGAATGGTATCCGGGCGGTATGCTCGGCACCACGATGAACGTTACGGAAGGTTGTTACGAAGACGAGACTCCTGCCGTAACGCAGCAGGGACTCACCGCCCAGTTCAACCACGGGGAGATGTTCTTCGAGCGCAACGTAACGCTCAATACGGCTCCCTTCAAGGGACTCGGCCCGGCAAGCGTTCGCAAGTCCTGTCTGGACTGCCATCCGGGATACGGCCATGGCAAACGTCAGGTGGTCTATGAAGCCAATACCTCCCGTTCTTTCGGCAACGGCTATCTGCTGGTGGTTTATTATGCCAACGAGCCCGGAAGCAACGACGGACCCTATGTGTCCGAGGTTACCGGCATGCCCCAGACCATGTCCATGGACCCCTTCCTGCCTCCTATCGACGAAAAGGGCATCAGCATAAACTGGATTCCCGTCTCCGAAATGGAGAGCGGACTGCCGATGAAGTTCGCGGACGGCGAAGAGTATGAACTTCAGTATCCCGAACTCAACATCACCCGCGAGGCGTTCAATACCGATCCCAATCCCTACGACACCGCCGAGTCTATGGGCAAGACCCTCGGATTCCGTCTCGAATCCACCATCGGAGTCATAGGCACAGGCCTCATCGACGCAATCCCCGAAGAAGCCATACGCGAACAGTACAGGGCGGAGGCACCTTATACCGAGCTCAACCCTGCCTTCTGGGATAAAGGCGCAAATGACTTTGCTGCAAGCGCTTACTATGGCAACTGGCAGCCCGGGCAGTATGGCGACGGCATCCTTGCCGACGGTACCTACGTGGCGCGCGGCACCTATAAGCCCATCAAGCGCTTTACCTATGCCATGACCCGCGGAACCCTGCAGGACGGCGCAGGAGCCAATGCTATCTGGAACATCACCAACGTCTCAAGGCCCGACCGTCCTTTCCTTTATACCACCGTGGCCTGGGCCAATAAGATGAGCAAGACCCAGAGCGTACTCGACGCAATCCGTACAGAAGGGGCAAACTCTCCGTATTATGTTGACGTTGACGGCAATGGAAACGTAACCGACGCCGAGATTTCCGAGGCCGTCCTGGCCCTTCTGAGCCCTTCTACGAACCAGTTCGACAACGCATATCACAATTTCGAGCCCGAAATGAGCGCCGACCAGTTTTACGATTTCATGGTATGGCACCGCGGACTCAGCATCCCCCGTGCGCGCAACCTCAACGACAAGAGGGTCCAGAGGGGCAAGCAGCTGTTCATGGAGATGGGCTGTGCCTCCTGCCACAAACCTGACTGGAAGACAGGAGACGACAATTACTGGTCTCCTGCCATGAACGAAGGCAAACCTCTGCCGCGGTATGCCAACCAGACCATCTGGCCCTACTCCGACTTCATCCAGCACCGCATGTACATGAAGAACGACATCCATGGTACCTGGTGCCGCACCACGCCGCTTTGGGGCAGGGGACTGTCGTACACCAATACAGGAGCCTCCGACCGCCTGCACGACTGCCGTGCGCGTACCGTTGTGGAGGCCATCATGTGGCATGGCTATTCCAAGAAGAGCGACGCCTATCAGTCAACAGAAAAATTCTACAATCTTTCCAAGGCCGATCGCGACGCCGTCGTGCAATTCATCGAATCCATTTGACCTGACGAATGCAAAAAATACTTAAGTATCTGACTTACGGAACTATGGCAGCCCTCATCGCAGCGATGACGGCTGCCACGGTTCTTGAAAAGCTGCAGGGAACCCCTGAGGCCATGCGCCTGGTGTATCATAACCCCGCTTTCATCGTGCTTTGGGCGGTAGCCGCCATTTCCGGTTTCGCTTATATCATCATGCGGGGGGCTCCCAAAAGGGTTTTCACCTTCGGAATACACCTTGCCTTCATGGTAATCCTTGCCGGAGCACTCACCACGCACCTCTTCTCCAAGAGCGGAAGCATGCATCTGCGGGAGGGCGAAACTCTTGACGCCTTCGAGCTGGAGGACGATACTGAGGTCAAGCTTCCTTTCAGCGTGAAGCTTGACGGCTTTACGGTGGAATACCATCATGGCTCCAAGATGCCTTCCGGATTCCGCAGCGACGTTACCGTGGACGGTGAACCCTATGTCATTTCCATGAACAACATCCTGAAGTACAAGGGCTATCGCTTCTATCAGGCAGACTACGATGAAGACGGCAACGGCAGCATCCTTGCCGTGAGCCATGACCCGTGGGGCGTCGGCATCAGCTATACCGGTTATATCTTGTTGCTTATAAGCATGATAGGTTTCTTCTTCCAGAAAGACTCAGCATTCAGGGCTGCGCTTCGCAGGGTGCTTGAGGCCTCTGCCGCAATGCTGCTTCTCGTACTGATTCCGTCAAATGCAGGAGCGGCCGCCGGCAGCAGGGAAGTCAAGGAGGCTCTCGGGAGCATGTACATCTATTATGGTCACCGCGTGTGCCCGTTCGATACCTACCTTCAGGAAAAAGGCCTCGACGCTACGCTCGAAGAGCTTTCCAAACTCAAGATATTCCCTATAGCCGATTCGCTTGGCACCGTCAGCTGGTATTCCGCAAACGGAGACCTGCCTGCCGGCATCTACGACAGCGACGATCTGTGGACATTCGTACGAAAGTCTCCCGAAGTCATAAACAACTGTCTTGCGGAAGGCAACGAGGCCGACGCCCTCAAAGTCATCGGCGGCATCAAGGCCTATCAGCAGAAGACAGCCGCCGGAGTTATCCCTTCCGAGGCCAAGGTCAAGGCGGAGCGGGCATACATCCGTATCGCCCGTCCATGTGTGCAGTTCATCCTGAGCCTTACCCTCGGCATCCTGCTTTTCGTCCTCAATTGCGTGTATCTGAGCAAACGCAGGCGCATGCCGCAGTGGATTGTGCTTGCAGCGACTGTCGTAGCTCTGCTTCTGTGGATGTATCTGTCCGTGGTCATCGGGCTGCGCTGGTGGGTGTCCGGGACGGGTCCTTACGTGGGGCGGTACAACGTCATGATGCTGATGGCCTGGTTTGCGACAATTGCTATGGTCTTGCTGTCCAAGCGCTTCCCTCTGGTCCAGCCGCTCGGATTCCTTGTGGCGGGCTTTACTATGCTGCTCGCCAGCAAGGCCGGAGTCAGCCCCCAGATCATGCCCCTGATGCCTGTGCTGCGCTCGCCGCTGCTGTCGATACACGTACTGAGCATGATGTTGTCCTATACTTTGTTCGGACTGGTAGCCTTCAACGGTATAATGGGAGTGTCGGTATCGTCGCGCGAGGTGAGCGCCACTCTCAAGGACCTGAGCCTCGTGTTCCTTTACCCGGCAGTGTTCCTGCTGACGTTCGGAACCTTCCTGGGCGCCGTGTGGGCGAACATTTCCTGGGGAAGTTACTGGGCATGGGATCCCAAGGAGACCTGGGCCCTCATCACCATGCTCGTGTATTCCTTCACCCTTCACGCAGATGCGCTGCGGCCATTCAGGAACTCCCGTTTCTTCCACTGGTTTACGATCGGAGCTTTCCTGTGCGTGCTTATTACCTATTTCGGCGTTAATCTGATACTTGGCGGCATGCATTCTTACGCTTGACAACCATTCCATAATTCAAATATTTATTAACTTTGCCCGTTATGTTGAGGACGCTCCTTAAACATGTCGGGCAATTTCGTTTGTCCGCGATAATGACTCCGGTGTGGACGGCGCTGGAAGTCGTGATGGGCGTGCTTATCCCTTACGTCACCGCTTCCCTCATCGACAAGGGCATCATGGCCTCGGACATGGCCGCCGTATGGAAGTACGGCGTGCTTATGGTGGTTATAGCCGCCGTCAGCCTCTTTTTCGGAATCATGTCGGGCCGCGAGGGCGCCCGGAGCAGCGCCGGCTTTGCGATGAATCTTCGCAGAGCCATGTTCGCCCGCATACAGACATTCTCCTTTGCCGACATCGATGCTTTCAGCACCGCCGGCCTGGTGACCCGTATGACCACCGACGTCGCAAATCTGCAGGGCGCCTTCCAGATGCTCCTTCGCATCAGCGTCCGTGCTCCGCTCAACGTGCTTGCCGGCATGTTCATGAGTTTCTTCATCAACGCCTCCCTTAGCCTGGTGTTCCTTGCGGCGATGGTGGTCCTTTCCGTCTCCATGTATTTCATCGTCTCGCGTGCCATGAAGGTCTTCACAGAGCTCATGCGCAAGTACGACGACCTCAACGCGGTTGTGCGCGAGGGCGTGGGAGGCATACGCGTCATCAAGTCCTTCGTGCGCGAGAAGCACGAGAGCCTGAGGTTCCGTGCCGCCGTCGATGTCATCTACCGGCTCAACGTAGCGGCGGAAGTCATAGTGGCCTTCAACCAGCCCGTCATGAACATCGTGACCTACGGTTCCATGATAGCGCTTTCGTGGTTCGGAGCCAAGTTTATAGTAGGAGGCGGGCTTACCACCGGAGAACTGACCTCACTGTTCACGTACCAGATGCAGATTCTGAGTTCGCTGATGATGCTGTCAATGATATTCGTCATGCTTACCCAGAGCGCCGCCAGCGGCAAACGCATCGCGGAGGTCCTTGACAGGGATCCCTCGATGAAGGAAGATCCCGACCCTGTCATGGACGTACCCGACGGCAGCATCGACATGGACGGCGTGAACTTCTCTTACTCCGCCGGAGGCAATCCTGCCCTCAGCGACGTCAATCTGCATATACGCAGCGGTGAGAAGATAGGCATCATCGGCGGTACGGGATGCGGCAAAACCACTCTCGTAAGCCTCGTGAGCCGTCTGTACGACCCTTCCCGGGGAACTGTCAAAGTCGGCGGTACCGACGTACGCAGATATTCGTTCTCCGCAATACGCAGCGCGGTCGCGGTAGTGCTTCAGAAGAATACGCTCTTCTCCGGCACCCTGCTGGAAAACCTTCGCTGGGGCAATCCCGATGCGAGCCCCCAGGAATGTATGGAGGCCTGCCGCCTTGCCGCCGCCGATTTTGTCGCCGATCTGCCCCAAGGGCTTGATACCAAGGTCGATCAGGGCGGAACCAATTTCTCCGGAGGCCAGAGGCAGCGCCTTTGCATAGCGCGTGCCCTGCTGGGCCGTCCCAAGGTGCTGGTGCTCGACGATTCCACCAGCGCCGTCGATACGGCCACCGACGCACGCATACGCGAAACCTTTGCCACCCGCATACCCGACGTTACGCTGATAATCATTTCGCAGCGCATCCTGAGCATACGCGACACCGACCGCATTGTAGTCATGGACGACGGACGCATCTGCGGGGTCGGTACGCATGAGGAGCTGCTGGCCGAGGGGGGCATCTACAAAGACATATACGACATGCAGACATCCGGAGGGGAGGCCGACTTCGACCAGCCGTGAAACGCCTCATACAACATATGTTGCGGGACTGGAAATGGACGCTGCTTGCAGTAGCGCTGCTCATCGTGCTTTCGACGCTCTGCACCCTTGCCATGACGCTGTTTACCCGTACGCTCATCGACGGGTACATCCTTCCGCTCACAGAGGCTGCGGTTCCCGATTTCTCGCCCCTGGCCGGGGCGCTCCTGCGTCTGGCTGCCGTGCTGCTTGTCGGCGTGCTGGCCTCGTTCCTGTTCAACTTCCTTATGATAAAAGTGGAGCAGGGGATTATTCGGCAGCTGCGCACAGACGCCTTCGAGCACCTGATGAGCCTGCCCCTGCGCTTTTTTGACTCCCGCCCGCACGGCGAGATCATGTCGGTGTTCACCAACGATATGGACACGTTCCGGCAGATGGTCGGACGCACGATTCCGCACCTGTTCAGCGCAGTCATCACGCTGCTCTCCACCTTCGTGAGCATGCTGGTGCTGAGCGTGCCGCTTACCGCCCTGTCGCTGCTGTGCGCCGGCAGCGCCCTTGTGGTAGCGGTGGTCATGTCAAAGTATTCCCGGAAGTACTTCCGCGGCCGGCAGGAGAATATGGCGCGCGTCAACGGATACATAGAGGAAATGGTGTCCGGACAGAAGGTCGTAAAGGTCTTCAGCCACGAAAAACAGGCCATGGAGGGATTTGACGGTATCAACGAAGAGCTGTTCCAGAGCGTTTTCAAGGCCAACCGGGTCGCCAATACGGTCATGCCCATCAATGCCGGCATCGCCAATCTGGGCTACGTGCTGATTGCCATTTTCGGAGCGGTTATCGCCCTGCACTACGGCTCCGCGGTACTTAGTCTCGGTACGCTTGTGTCCTTCCTTACGCTGCATAAGAACTTTTCGCGTCCCATCGCGCAAATCAGCCAGGAAGTCAACAATATAGCTATGGCGTCGGCCGGCGCCGACCGGGTTTACGCCCTGCTCGACGAAGCCTCCGAGGGCGATGAGGGCAGCGTGGAGCTGGTCTGCCGTCCGGGAAAGACAGACTCGGGGCAGGATACCAGGATCTGGCAGTGGAAAGACGGCGACAGGTATGTGCCTCAGGAGGGACTGGTGAGCCTCAAGGATGTTGATTTTGGCTATGTCCCCGGTGTCCAGGTGCTTTACGACATTACGCTGACGGCTTATCCCGGCCAGAAGATTGCTTTCGTGGGTGGTACGGGAGCCGGTAAGACCACGATTACCAACCTGATAAACCGTTTCTACGACACTTCCGACGGAATTATTACCGTTGACGGATTCGACGTACGCCGCATCCGCAAAGATTCGCTGCGGCGCTCGCTCGGAATAGTGCTGCAGGAGACGAACCTGTTCAGCGGCACCGTAATGGAAAATATACGTTTCGGCCGTCTGGACGCTACCGACGAGGAGTGCATCGCGGCTGCCAGGCTGGTGCATGCCGACAGCTTCATCAGGCGTCTGCCCGACGGCTATGCCACCGTCATAGATTCCGACGGAGGTTCGCTCAGCGCAGGCGAGAGACAGCTGCTCAGCATTGCGAGGACGGCCGTCGCCGATCCTCCCGTACTCATACTCGACGAGGCTACTTCATCTATCGATACCCGCACGGAAAAGTTCATCCAGAAGGGTATGGACGGAATAATGAAGGGGCGCACGAGTTTTGTAATCGCGCACCGACTCTCCACGGTACGTGACGCCGACTACATCATCGTGCTCGAGAAGGGACGCATCATCGAGGCCGGCAAGCATTTCGAACTCCTCGACAAGCGCGGCAAATACTGGGAGCTTTATACCGGCGGAAGTATTTCTTAGGCTCACGTTGGTTTATGCCGGGTTTTATTTGTATCTTTGTAGGCTAAAATATTTATGAAATCCGATATATCAACCACATTTTCCAAACGCCCTTATTATGCTCCGGAACTCTTCCGGACAGATAATTGTTTGCAGTACAATCTCCTCGAAGATTCCGGAATAGACTCCGGAGTCGAAGATGACTGGGGAGTCTTTTAATCCGTTCCACCATGAATAAATCATTTGCGACATTCAGACATACAGCATCTTTGCTGGTGGCCGCTCTGCTGCTCCTGGCCTCCTGCCACAATGAAGGAACGGAAGAAATGAAGTATTCCGGCCCTGCAACCGGCAGGACAGTGCTTTTCGAAGCCTCCCAGGCAGATACTAAAGCCGCTTTCGGTCAGGGAGAAGGCGGCGTATATCCCACTTTCTGGACAGAAAACGACACCTATGTAAAGCTTGCGCTGGGGTATTCCTCCGTCAAGGAAGCCTCCGTGATTGCGAGCGAAGATTTCCGACATGCCAGCTTTGCAGCCGACTTCGACTTTGCCGCCGATGCGGCTCCATACGTGTTTTATGCCGTCAGTCCCGCTTCTGCCGCCAAGACCCTCAGCGAGAGCCGCAAAGCATGGAGCATAAGCATTCCTGCGGTACAGACTCCGCTCGACTCCTCCGTGGACGAAGCGGCGATGATAATTGCGGCAAGCAGCAGCGAGTACGACAGCGCTCCCGAGAAGGTGAACATGCATTTCAGTCACCTGACCGCCTATGGCAGGCTGTCTTTCGAAAATCTCGAGCTCGGCGGCGCTACTGTCAGCAAAATTGAGATTACCGCCACTGCGCCATTCGTGGGCGACTGGTACTGGAATTGCTCGAGCGGCCATGAGTTCACCGACAACGGCGCGTCTTCGACGCTCACCATCAATACATCCAAGACTTCCGACATCTGGTTCGCATGCGCTCCGGTCGATATGTCCGGACAGATTGCGGTCGTTACGGTCTATACCGACCAGGGCTCCTTCGTCAAGGAGATCGAGTTCCCTGCAGGGCGCCGCTTTACCTCGGGCCGCATCGCAGTCATAAAGGTCGATATGAATGGCATAGAGCCCCTTTCCGGAAGCGATTCGTTCGTACTGGTAAAAGACGCCTCCCAGCTGTGTGCCGGCGACCAGATAATCATTGCGAACAAGTCCGGCAACTATGCCATGGGCGAGCAGTACAGCGACAAATACCGGCAGAGAGTCCAGGTCAAGACGGAGTCCGAAACCATGACGGACATCGGTTCCGCCACCGTGTTTACGCTTGTCGCAGGAGTCGAAGGCGGAACCTGGGCCTTGCAGGCGGAAAACGGCAAGTATCTCAGCACCCGTTCCTCCGGAAACAACCTCACTGAGAAGGACGGTATTGACTCTTTCAGCAGCTGGACGTTTGACATAACTTCCACCGGAGAAGCGACCATAACTGCCGGCAGCGGACTTTCGAACATAATAAGGGAGAATTCTGGAAGCCCCAGGTTCAGTGCCTATGGGACGGGTTCCAACCTCAAAGACCCCGTTACGGTTTACAGGAAGGGATCGTCGGGGGCTCCTGCCGCCGAGGATCCGATGGAGTCCAACTTCGGATACGGCATCTATCAAGGCAACAACACAAGGATTTATGTCCCCGGTACCGACCAGTACTGCCGTCAGTATTCCGACTCTGGAGTGTTGACTTTCACCATTCTCGAGCCCGAGTCCAAGGAGCAGGTGGAAATCACCGGTTACCGTAATACCCTCGTCAAGGGTGACAAACTGACGATTACCGTCAATTGGCGCAAGGGACGCAGCAGCGTGCTGTCCGGAACCACGTATTCCGTCAAGGTCGTAAAAGAAGAAGGCCCCCGCGTCTGGCTTGGCGACGGCAGCGGCAAGGGTTTCATTATCAAAAAGTAAGGAGCTGTCATGAAAAAATTAGCGTCAGCAATACTTCTCTCCATCGTCCTGGGCGTTTCGGCATTTGCCGTTCCTGCCCGCCGGGGAGCATTCCAATATAAGCAGCCCGACGGCACCGTCGTTACCGTGTACAAACATGGCGACGAGTTCGGCCACTGGCTTACCAACGCCGCGGGGCAGGTAGTAGAGAGAGATTCGGACGGTTTCTTGAAGCCCGTTTCCGGGAGCAGCCGTCTCAAGACCATCAGATCCGCCGCCAAGGCAAAACGCCAGGCGCGTGCATACGTTCGCAAGGCCGGCGGACACGTAGCCGTTGGCCAGAAGCGCTTCCTGGTGATCCTCGTACAGTTCTCCGACCAGTCATTCAACAGCTCCGATGCGAATGCCGATTTTACCGCCCTGCTCAACCAGCCCGGATACAGTGCCAACGGTGGGACCGGTTCCGCAAGAGATTTCTATTATGATAATTCGCATGGCTACTTTGAACCGATATTCGATGTGTTTGGCCCTGTAACCCTTTCCAAAACAAAGTCTTACTATGGCGGGAATGACAGCGACGGCAATGACGTGAGGCCCGAGCAGGCTGTGGTGGACGGTTGCAAGTCACTTGATTCCCAAATCGATTTCAGCCAGTACGACAATGACGGTGACGGTGCGGTGGACCTCGTGTTCATGTACTATGCAGGTTACGGAGAAGCCGATTCCGATGACGATGATTCCATCTGGCCTCATCAATGGGAACTCTCTGCCGCCGGAAAATCCTTTACACTCGACGGGAAGACTGTAGATAAGTACGCCTGTACCAATGAATTGGACGGCTATGGAACCAACGAGGGAAAGATGTGCGGAATCGGTACCGCCTGCCACGAGTTCGGACACGCCATGGGCCTTCCCGATTTTTATGATACGGACTACTCCGAGAACGGCTACAGCGCCGGCATGTTTTCTTTCTCCACCATGGACAGCGGGCCCTACAACAACGACGGCCGTACGCCTCCATATTTTACGGTGGAAGAAAGGATAATGCTGGGCTGGATAGGCGAGGACTCCATCAAGGAGTTTACGCAGTCAGGGACCGTGACGCTCGGCTCCGTCGATGACAATGTCGCGTACAAAACTCCCACCGACCAGGACGGTGAGTACTTCGTTTACGAGTGCCGTAATTCCAATGGATGGGACAAGCATCTTCCTGCTCACGGCCTTATCGTTACGCATATCGACAAATCGTCCCGCAAGGTTACCGTGGGCTATTCTTCGATTGCGGCGGCAACACTCTGGAGCGATTGGAGCAACTCCAATTCCATAAACGCAAACGGCTCTCATCCCTGCTGCTACGTCGTTCCCGCTGCCGAACAAGACAACCTCATGTATGGTTATACACAGGAGTCGGACGGTGATTATTACTTCGATTCTTCAGTAGAGCCCCGGATACCTTTCCCTGGAAAGAGTACTGTAACATCTTATACTGCATGTAGTTGGAATGGCATCAAGTCCGATGTGAGCCTTTCCGGCATCAGCTATTCGGCTTCCAAAGTGTCTTTCAACGTCAGCATTCCCAGCGATGAACTGGACTATCCGGTGATTGCAAATCCCGGAGGAGGAATGTATCGGGCCGGAGAGCGTTTTGCACTCAAACTTATTTGCCCGGAGTCTCTTACGGTAGAGTCAACCTCGTGGTCCTTTGATGATGAACCGGTTGACGGCCCGCATGTAGTACTAAGCGCCGGCAGCCATACCGTAGAAGCGGTCGTCACTCTTAAGTCCGGTGGCAAGCGTACAGTTACCCTGGAAATAACTGCTTCGTAAGTCTGTTCATAAGTTGTGAAAGATTTAATTGTTTTTATGAAACACTTTCCTTACATTTGCAGATATTTGTGAATTATGTTCAGATTATGAAGAAAATCACAACCATAATCGTAGCGTTGCTCCTTGGCGTAGCAGCGTTCGCCCAGACGACTATCACCACGCCCAGCAAGGACATGCGGCTTCAGCTTCGCGATGTCCAGCTTCTCGGCAGCGATGTGGAGCTTACCGTTCTGCTTACGAATCTTTCGCAGGGAGAGGTCCTCATCAACCTTGTCGGCGGTATTTATCAGACCGGCATGGGCGGTTCCGTCGCATACGACAACGACGGAAACGTGTATGAGCTTCAGCGCATTCAGGTCTCTGTCGCGAACAAGAACCTTACAGACCAGTACAGCGCTTACACCTTCCCGCCGTCGGTTCCTGTGAAATGCCATATCCTCGTCAAGGGAGTGGCCAAGGAGGCTACTGCACTGGCAAAGGTCAAACTCTGCGTCCTCTGCCCTCAGCTGGAGGTAAAGAGCACCGGAGCGTGTTTTGAACTCAACAACGTAAGCTTCAGATAGTCTGCCCCTATGAAGCGAGGAGTCATACAGGTAGTGGCGGCATTGTCCGCCATTTTTTTCACTCTGCCGGGTTCTGCCCAGGGCAGCGTGCAGAAGAAAACTGTCAAGACACCTCCTCCCACGGAGCAGACCGTTAACGATTCCAACAAGAAGGGAGCACCCGTGCAGGATGGTCTCCTTATCCCGTTCACACCCGACAAACCTGTCGAGGTACCCCGCTACGACGTTCAGGATGCGGTGGTTCTTCCTCCGTCAGCCCGTCAGCATCAGACTGTTACACCGCCTGTAGTCTCCGGTCAGGAGGACTCGTCCGGCCAGAGGCAGCCTTCTGAACAGCAGCGGCTCGAAGAGCAGAAGCGCCAGCAGGAGCAGCAGCGTCTCGAGGAGCAAAAGCGGCTCGAAGAACAGCAGTGTCTCGAAGAGCAAAAGCGCCAGCAGGAACAGCAGAGGCTCGAAGAGCAGAAGCGCCAGGAGGAACAGCAGCGTCTCGAAGAGCAGCAGCGCCTTGAGGACCAGCGCCTCATTCAGCAGCGCCGCGATGACGAGAAGGCTCTGCAGGCCAGAAAAGACAGCCTCGAAAGGGCTTTCAAATTGGAACAGAAACGTTTGGAGCAGCAGCAGAAAAAGATGGAAGAAGAGCAAAGGCGGGCCCAACGCGAGGCTGCGCGAAATGCTGCGGCCGCTTCTGGCGGCAGGGCTTTGTTCGGCCTCTCTACCAATCTGCTTTTCGATGTCGCGACCGCTCTCAATATCGGAGCCGAAGTTCCCGTCGGCAACCGTTGGAGCGTCCATGCCGGATACACCTTCCCCTGGTGGGTTTCTGCCGACAATTCATTCGCCCTTCAGATCCAGCACCTCGATCTCGGCGCCAGGTTCTACATCAAGCCCTGGACCTATCGCAGCTCCGACGTCATGCGCGGCTGGTTCGTCAGCGCAGATCTGGGAGCCGGTTACTATGACCTCGAGTGGAAGAACTCGGGCGTGCAGGGCAGGGAGATACTCGGCAGCATCGGCGGCGGTTATTCTTTCTCGCTCGGCCCCTGGTGGCGTCTCGATCTGTCTGCCGCAATGGGTATGATGATTTCCGACTACAAGCGTTATCAGGTCAGGAACACCGGCAGCGACTCGGCTCTTATCTATCAGACTTCAGGTATATCGCGTCTGCCCGATCCTACGTCGCTCCGCGTCACCCTGGTCTATCTGATTCATACTCCCGTCAAGAAATGACACCCTATCGTCACGAGGTCCGTTATTACGAATGCGACCGTATGGGCGTCACGCATCATTCCAACTACGTGCGCATCATGGAAGAGACCCGCATCGACTGGATGGACCGCCTGGGCTACGGTTTCGAGCGCATGGAGGCCGAGGGTATAGTATCTCCCGTCGTCGCCGTATCGCTCAACTACAAACGCACGACAACCTTCAAGGACGTAATAGAAGTGGAGCTCAAGGTCGCCGACATGAGCGAACTCAAGATCAGCTTCGCCTATACCATGCGCGTGGACGGCAAGGTCGTATGCACGGCTACGAGCACCCACTGCTTTCTGGAAAACGGTTGCCCGATAGTGCTTGCCGACCGTTTCCCTCAGCTCTACGAGGCCATTCTCGGCCAGATTCAAGCAGAAGCTTAGTTTTCCTTAAGCAGGAATTCTCCGAAGAACTCCGGACGATGGAAGTCCGGTGAGGCTGTGTCTATGGGGGCCCAGCTGACGTAGTGTGGGTGTGCGGTCAGGTCGCCGCACTTGTATATGTTGCCGCGCAGTTTCTCCGGCAGATTCTCCGCATCGAGCCCTATCAGTTCAAAGGGGATGACGAGCATTGCCCTCCAGTTCCACAGCCCGAGCAGGTCAAGAGGTTCGTTGACGGCAGGAAGCCCGTCAACGGAGGTGATGCGCACAATACGGCCGAACGCTTCGTCGGACAGGGGAGTCCTGTCGCCGCGTCCGGATCCGCGTGCCGCTATGAGCCTGCCTGCGGCGTTTACCTCAAAGTTGAAGTAATCCTCGCTGCCGGGAGACTGTATGAATATCTCGCAGGCGCTGTCTTCCCAGATACGGCCCCTGTCGGATAGGTTCTGAACGCGCAGGTCGAGTCCGCTTACGCGGAAATCTACCACCAGCGAATCATCTGTTCGGGCTATGCGTCCGGCGCACAAGGGGGCGTAGGGGTACTCGGCGGGCCAGTTGACCTGGTCGATGCGGAAAGTCTCCGAGCAAAGCTCGAGGGCGGTGTCCAAATCTTGCTCCTCAAGATTCCGGAGCAGAGGGATGCGAAGGGATTTCATGACTGTGCTATTCTCTGTTTTCGAGCCGGCGGAGCGCAAGTTCTTCGTACCTGGTGCCCGGACGGCCGTAATTGGAATATGGATAGATGCTTATGCCGCCGCGGGGCGTAAAGAATCCGGTAACCTCTATGTATTTGGGATCCATAAGTTTTACGAGATCCTTGAGGATGATGTTGACGCAGTCTTCGTGGAAGGCGCCCTCGTCGCGGAAGCTGAAAAGATAGAGCTTGAGGCTCTTGCTTTCCACCATGCGCACGTCGGGGATGTAGCTGATCCGGATTTCAGCAAAATCGGGCTGCCCGGTGATGGGGCAGAGGCTCGTGAACTCAGGGCAGTTGAAGCGGACCCAGTAGTCGTGGTCCTGATGGCGGTTTTCGAATGCTTCGAGCACCGAAGGGTCGTAAGTCTTGTGATACTCGGTGGGCCGTCCAAGCTGCCGGAGGCCTTCTTCTTTGCGTGATTCCATGATATGTTAGATGTCTGCGATTTTGAAAGGATTGTAGGATATGCCATTGTCGAAGGTATCTACTCCTTCGGACTTCTTGATGACGCGCACGATTTTGCTGGTAAGCGGCAGGACGATGATCTCGTACACTACCTTGAACGTCACCTGCGAGAGCATCATGCCTGCGAGAACCGCCACCGGAGTGCCCCAGAAGGCAATCGGCATGAAGATCAGAGAGTCGGCCAGTTCTCCGGCGAGCGAAGACAATACGGCACGCAGCCAGAACATCGAACCTCCGCTTGCAATCTTCATCTTGCTGAGTACGAATGCATTGAGGTTGGAACCGGCAAGGAACGCAAGCAAGGAGGCAAATGCCACCCTGGGAGCCATGCGGAACATATAGTTGAAATGCTCCGCCCCTTCCCAGAACGATGCCGCCGGAAGCAAGGTTACAAGCTGGCCGGCCAGCACGACGAAGAGGTTCATGGTGAATGCGATCCAGATGACAAGGCGCGCCTTTCTATACCCCCAGACCTCTGCAATGCAGTCGTTCAGGATATAGGATACGGGGAAGATGATAACGGCGCCGGGCAGGTTGATTCCCCAGAGGGAAATGACCTTTGTGGCGAAAAGATTGGATGCGATAAGACAGACAGTGAAGAACACTGCCATGAGCAGAAATGCAGGAGAGAATTTTTCTTTCATTTTTGCAGTTTTTATAGTGGTACCTGTTACACTTGCCCGCGGACCTTCCGCCGGCGCGCGGCAAAGGTAGGCAAAAGTTTGTGTAAAACCCAAAAAAAATGTAATTTTGAACGGACGAAACAACCATTAGATGGATAAAATTCTTATTCTCGATTTCGGCTCGCAGGTTACGCAGCTCATTGGCCGCCGTCTGCGGGAACTCGGGGTCTTCTGCGAGATATATCCTTACAATAAATTCCCTGAACCGGACGACAGCGTTAAGGGAGTCATCCTTTCGGGCAGTCCGTGCTCGGTTCGCGATTCCAATGCCCCACAGGCCGATTTGAGCGCTTTCCGGGGCCGTCTTCCGTTGCTCGGTATCTGCTACGGCGCCCAATACCTTGCAAGCATCGGCGGCGGCAGGGTAGAAGCCTCCGAGACCCGCGAATACGGTCGTGCCATGCTGAGGGTGGTAGCGCCTTCTCCTCTGTTCGACGGCATTTCACGCGAAAGCCAGGTGTGGATGTCGCACGGAGACAGCATATCGGTCCTTCCGAGAGGGGCCGAACTCACCGCCTCTACGCCGGATGTCGTAAATGCAGCGTTCCAGTTCGTCCACGAGCCTACTTATGCCGTGCAGTTCCATCCCGAGGTCTTCCATACCGCCGAGGGCTCAAAGATGCTGGAGAATTTCGCGCTCCGTATCTGCGGCTGCAAGGGAGATTGGACCCCCGGCTCCTTTATAGAAAACACCATAGAAGAGTTGCGCCGCAGTATCGGCAGCGACAAGGTTATCCTTGGCTTATCCGGCGGGGTGGATTCTACGGTGGCCGGTGTCCTTCTTCACAAAGCGGTCGGCAGTCAGCTCACCTGCATATTCGTAAACAACGGTCTTCTCCGGAAAGACGAATTCGGCAGTGTGCTGGCATCCTATAAAGATATGGGTCTCAACGTGATAGGGGCCGATGCATCCGCCGAGTTCCTGCATGCCCTCCGGGGGGTGGAAGAACCGGAAGCCAAACGCAAAATCATAGGACGCCTGTTCGTTCAGACTTTCGATTCCTATGCGAAGAAAATAGAAAACGCCCGCTGGCTGGCCCAGGGGACCATTTATCCTGACGTAATAGAGAGCGCCGGCATTCCCGGGATAGCCTCGAAAATCAAGAGCCACCACAACGTCGGCGGTCTGCCGGAAGAGATGGATCTCCGTATTGTGGAGCCCTTGCGCATGCTTTTCAAAGATGAGGTGCGGCGTGTCGGCAGGGCCCTTGGAATCAAGGAAGAACTCATCAACCGTCATCCTTTCCCGGGGCCGTCTCTGGGTATCCGCATCATCGGCGAGGTGACGCAGGAAAAGCTCGAGGTCCTGCGCGAGGCGGACGATATCTTCATCAGGGCCCTGCGTGCCTACGATTGTACCGGAATGGGGTTCCGCTCCGCTTCCGACCCCCGTGTCATGGCATGCAATCTTTACGATGCCATCTGGCAGGCCGGCGTGATTCTGTTGCCCGTAAAGAGCGTTGGCGTGATGGGGGACGAACGGACCTATGAGAATCCGGTGGCGCTCCGGGCTGTGATTTCTACCGACGCCATGACGGCCGACTGGTTCCCGTTGCCGTATGATTTCCTGCGTGACGTCTCCAACGAAATAATCCGCAAGGTACGTGGCGTTAACCGGGTGGTGTACGACATCTCATCCAAACCCCCGGCAACCATAGAATGGGAATAAAAAATGCCTCCCGGCGTTGTCCAGGGAGACATTTGTGTAAGATTGCGCAGAAAAGCTACTTCTTTGCTCCTGCGAGCGGAGCCCATACGCAGGCGCTCAGGGCGGCGCCTACAAGGGGTGCGCAGATGAATACCCAGAGGTCCTTGAGGGCCTGTCCGCCGGCAAAGATTGCGGGACCGATGGAACGGGCGGGGT
>DGVM01000016.1 GCA_002395925.1 Bacteroidales bacterium UBA4284 | reverse complement strand
TCATCCTCTTCGACAAGGATGAAATAAAGAGCATCATAGAGTACGAACTCAACCGCGGCGGGCAACTGTTCTTCCTCCACAATAAAGTCGAGGAACTGCCGGCAATCTATGAAATCCTGCACCGGCTCGTGCCTGATATGAAGATTTGCGTGGCCCACGGTCAGATGGAGTCCAAGGTACTGGAAAACAGGATGCTGGAATTCATACGCGGCGACTACGATATGCTCCTGTGCACTACAATCATTGAGAACGGCCTCGACATTCCCAATGCCAATACAATAATAATCAACCAGGCCCAGAACATAGGCCTGAGCGACCTGCACCAGCTCCGCGGCCGCGTGGGGCGCTCCAACCGCAAGGCTTTCTGCTACCTGATTGTGCCGCCTCTGACCACCCTGACCGACGACGCCCGCCGCCGGCTCAAGGCAATAGAAGAATTCAGCGACCTCGGCAGCGGATTCAACATAGCTATGCAGGACCTCGACATCCGCGGAGCAGGCAACCTGCTGGGCGCCGAGCAGAGCGGATTCATAATGGATATGGGCTTCGAGACCTATCAGAAGATTCTCTCCGAAGCTATGGAGGAACTTGGCGTGGAGACAGGTATGGTACAGAAAAACTCCCGCAGTTCCTTCACGACGGACTGCACCATTGAGACCGACCAGCCGGCAATGATTCCGGATGATTATATCGACATAACCGCCGAGAAAATACGTATCTACAAGCAACTGGACTCTATGTCCTCGGACAAGGAGATAGAGATACTTAAAACCCAGCTTCGGGACCGTTTCGGCAAGATGCCGGAGGAGGTCGAGAATCTGTTCGAAGTGGTGAAAATCCGCAACTCAGGAGCCGCTCTCGGATTCGAGAAGATTATAATAAAGAACGGTATGTTCATAGCCTTCTTTATCTCCAATCAGATGTCTCCTTACTTCCGAAGCGATACCTTCTCGAGAATTATAGAAAAAATCAATTCCGGAGAAGTCTCCCTTGATATGAAACAGAGCGAAGGAAAACTCAAGCTGATAACCAGAAAGGTGGATACATTGGAAAAAGCGAGGACAATTTTAAGGAAGTTGGAATAAAATTCCTAACTTTGCAGGCTATAGCGTCAAAACGAAGTGGCTAATTTGTTGATAGAAATAGGCAACACCGCCGTGAAGGCAGCCTGGTCGGAGGGTTCCGTGCTGGGCAAGACTTTCAGGTATCAGGGGGAGAAGGTTATGGGATTCATTATGTCCCTGACTGAGAAGCAGATGCCCCTTGTGATGACGGTTGTTTCCGTACGTGCCGTGCCGGAGGAAGACGAAGCTGCTCTCAGGGAAGCGTGCCAGTACCTGGTGCTGCTCGACCCTGCGCACCAGGACTTGCTGTCTTCGTACGGTATTCCGGACTATCTGACATACGACCGCGCCTCCTCCCTTGTTGCTGCAAAATACCTCTTCAAAGGTAAGGCCTGCACGGTTTTCGACTTCGGTACTACCCTCACCGTTGATTTTCTGGATGCCCAGGGCAGGTATCAGGGAGGAAATATTTCGCTCGGCTGCCGCACCCGTTTCAAGGCGCTGAATCGCTATTCCAAAGCCCTTCCTCTTGTGGATATGCCTTCCGAAGACAAGTTCAGGGGAGATTCCGAGAAGTCTTCAATAGAGTCCGGAGTGATTTCAGGTATAATCTTTGAAATAGACGGATATATACGGTCCAATCCCGAAAATATAGTGATTTTCACGGGCGGCGACGCAATTTATTTTGCCAAGAGGATGAAAAATTCCATATTTGTCGTCTGTAATCTCGGTTTGATGGGTTTGGCAATCATTACTGATGAATATGTCAAGAAAAATATTCAGTAGCCTGTTGCTGTCCGCCCTTCTGGCGCTGCCTGGCCTGGGTCTTTCCGCCCAGACCTACGGCAGTTATACTCCTTATTCAATATTCGGGGTTGGAGATCTCGCCACCCAAGGTACCGCCTACAACAAATCAATGGGCGGAGTGGGCATCGCAGGAAGGAGCCACAAGTTCCTTAATCCCCTCAACCCCGCATCCGTGACGGCCCGCGATTCCCTGGCCTTTATGGCCGATTTTTCCCTGCTTCAGGACAATAAGATTTTCCGCCAGGGGGATATGAGATCGGCTTCCAACACCTTCAATATCAACGACCTGATTATTTCCTTCCCTATCTGGCGCTCGTCCGCTATGATGATAGGAATTATGCCTTACGGCGACACGGGCTATGGCTATGGATACTATTTCTCCGACCCTTCCGTGATAGGTCATACGGGCAATATCACCTACTCCGCCTCCGGCCGCGGCAGCATCTATCAGGCGTTCATCGGCGGCGGCGTGACTTTCTGGCGCAGGCTCTCTATAGGCGCGGAGTTCATCTACCACTTCGGCAAGATAGAGAAGTCGTTTACCGAGACCTTCGACAACACATCCTACAACGGCGCGTCCAACGGCCACAATATCGAAATCACGGCTCCCGCCGGCAAGTTCGGCCTGCAGTACGAGCAGCCGCTCGGGACCCGCAGTTCCATCATACTCGGCGCCACCTACAAGACTTCCGCGCGCCTGAGCGGCAACGTCGAGAGTTACCGTTATTCTACCGGCACCGCTGCGACCGATACGCTCTACCACAGAGTCGGCTCGCCCTCCGAAGTGAAGTTAGCCAGCGAAATAGGAGCCGGCATTTCCTACAACTACGGCAATCGTTTCAAGGTGGAATTTGACTATACCCGTTCCGACTGGCGAAATACCGGCCTGGACAAGCGCGAAGGGTTTACAGGCAATCCGATGACCGTCGAAGGACTGTCTTCCTTCGGCACGTCCGTCGCCGATGCCTGGAGGGCCGGTGTCGAATACATACCTAACCCAAATGATATCCGTTACTATCACCGCAGGATATCCTACAGGGCCGGATTGTACTACAGGACAGATTATTTTACCGTGGACGCAAATCGCGTAAATGCTTATGGCATAACGCTTGGCGCCACTCTGCCCGTGGCTCCGGGCTACAACGGAATCACGATTGGTATGGATTTTGGACAAAGGGGATCATTAAAGGACAATATGATCCGCGAAACGTACTTTAACCTTTCGATAGGATTCAACTTGTTCGATATTTGGTTCCAAAAGCACCAGTATCAGTAAACATCTAACAATGAGAGATATGAAAAAAGTATTTTTAGCGGCTTTCAGCCTGATGACAGTGCTCTCCGGGGCGAATCTTTTCGCTCAGGATATGAGCAAGTACGGTGAAAACGCCGAAGAGTGCGTAAAGTACCTTTCTTATTACACGGAGTACTACAAGCAGAAGAATTACGATGACGCCACCCCCAACTGGCGCCAGGCATATAAGGTGTGTCCTCCTACCTGCAGCCAGAATCTGTTGATACAGGGTTCGGACCTGGTGTCCAGGCTCATTGCCAAGAACGCCAAGAATCCCGTGGTCGTGGAAGGACTGCTGGATACCCTCCTGACCCTGCAGGATCAGAGGGCCAAGTACTTCCCCAAGTATGCAGCCACGGCACTCAACAACAAGGCTACCTATGCGGCCAAATATATCAAGTCCGATCCTAAGAGGGTCTATGATATCTACGAGTCCGTCATAGCTGCCCTGGGTGACAAGACCAAGGCTTCCGTGGTGTTCAACGACTTCAAGTCTGCCGTTGACCTGTACGGTCTCGGGGAGCTCGGTACCGAAGACGTGCTCAACCTCTATCAGCGCAATCTCGGTATGCTCAATGCCATCAATCCTTCTTCCGAGCTTGAGAAGAAGCAGATTGACGACTTCCGCACCAACATCGAGAACCTCTTCATCTCCAGCAAGGTGGCTACCTGCGACGACCTCCTCAAGCTCTTCGGTCCCCGCTACGAGGCCAATCCCAACGACCTCCAGCTTGCGACCAACATCGTCAAGATGCTGAGCCTTGCCGAGGACTGCAACGACAACGACCTGTTCCTCAATGCCGTGACCACGATGCACACCATCGAGCCTTCGGCAGATGCAGCCTACTACCTGTATAAACTGCAGTCCGCAAGAGGCAATGTTGCAACCGCCATCAAGTACCTTGAGGAAGCCATCGACCGTGAGGATTCCGATACCAAGGCTGACGCCGGTTATCTGTACGAGCTCGCAGTCTATTCCTTCAAGAACGGCCGTTCCGCTGCCGCCTACGAGGCTGCAAGCAAAGTGCCCGCAATGGATGAGACCCTCGCCGGCAAGGCCTATCTGCTCATCGGCACCATCTGGGGTTCCACCAGCTGCGGCGGCGACGAAATCGCCCGCAGGGCTCCTTACTGGGTGGCCTGCGACTACCTCAACAAAGCCAAGGCGGCCGATCCGAGCCTCGCCGAAGACGCCAACCGCTACATCGGCCAGTACAGCAGGTACTTCCCGCCGGCAGCCGACGCCTTTATGTACAACATCACCAATGGTGAGTCTTACACCGTCGTGTGCGGTGGTATGAGGGCCACTACGACCGTCCGCACGGTCAAGTAGTTTTGAGACTGAAAATCGATTTGATACCGATGCTGGCAAGCGTTTTTGCGCTTGCCAGTATTGTCGTTTCCTGCCGCGGCAAACTGGCTGAGGCCGACACGCTAGACCTCTCTCAGACTCCCGTCCAGTCGCTGACGGATATGTTTACCGTCCAGACCAAGAACGGCAAAGTGGAAATGCGTATCGAGGCTCCTCTGATGGAGACTTACGACAGCGACACCGTCAAGCTTGACCTGTTCCCCAAAGGCCTTTCGGTCTATACCTACAACGAAGAAGGCCTGCTGGAAAGCCTCGTGTTCTCCGACCAGGCCAGCCACAAGGTGGACAAGACCCGCAAGCGGGAAGACATCTGGTCCGCCTTCGGCAACGTGATGATTCATAATGTCATCAAGCGGGAGACTATGGAGACGGATACGATTTACTGGGACCAGATGAAGAAGGAAATCTGGACGGACTGCTACGTCAAGCTTTATTCTCCGGACGGTTTCCTGCAGGGCTACGGTATGCGGTCAGACGACCACGCGCGTAATGCTATCCTCCACAAAACCTTCAACGGATATGGAGTTACGCAGCGTGATTCCACCCTTGTTGTGATTGATTCTGTGAATTTTATTGGTGCTTTCCCAAAAAATTTGTAATTTCGCGGCTCATTAGATTGGAATAAAAGACTAAAAAACAAATAACACAATGGCGGTTCTTCAAAAAATTCGCGTAAAATTCGGCCTGGCGATATCCATTATCATCGCTCTGGCCCTCCTCTCATTTATTATCGATCCCAGCACCCTGGAATCGGCTCTCAATTCTATGTCAGCAAAATATGACGTTGGCAAGATAGCCGGCAAGCGCGTGTCCTACACCGACTTCCAGGAAAATGTGGATAAATTCACAACCATTCACCAGGTTGCTTCCGGCTCCTCCGTACAGAACGAGCAGACTCAGCAGCAGATCCGCAATGCGGCCTGGCAGGACTATGTGGACAGGTATATGTTCATCAAAAACGCCAAGGAAGCAGGAATCCGCGTGGGTGAAGACGAAATGATCGACCTGACCACCGGCAACAACATTTCCCCCGTCCTCTCGCAGAACCGTGCCTTCTTCGACGAGTCCGGCGCATATTCCCCCGACGCTCTCCGCGAGTTCGTGCAGACCACGGCGGAGGAGCCCAGCCTCAAGACCTTCTGGAACTACCTCCAGAACTCCGTGATGGTGCAGAGGTACTACGACAAGTACGACGCCCTGTTCTCCAACTCCAGCGCTCAGCCCAAGGTCTTTACCGACAGGGCCGTCGCCGAGGCCAACACCACCGCTGACATCGAGTATGTGATGATTCCCTTCAACTACACCGACAGCACCGTGACCGTGAGCAACGCCGAAATCAAGAAGTACTACGACGCCCACAAGAAAGATTACAAGCAGGCCGCAGGCCGTGACATCGAGTACGTCGTGTATGAGGTGGTTCCTTCCGAGGCCGACATTGCCCGCACCAGCGAGGAAATGGACGCCCTCGTAGGCGAGTTCGGCACGACTTCCAATGTGAAGGCCTTCCTGCTCAAGAACTCCGAGCGCAGCTATTCCGAGTACTGGTACAAGAAGGATGAACTGGCCAACAACCTTTCTTCCGACATAGCCGAATTCGTGTTCGGCGGCGCCCAGGGCGCATCCCCCGTCTATAAGACCGGCGACCTGTTCCGTTCCGTCAGGGCCCTTGGCAGCGCTATGGTGCCCGATTCCGTGTACGTGAAGCACATCCTCCTCCAGGGAGCCGATGCGAAGCACCTGGCCGACAGCCTCTGCGGCGTCGTGGCCAAGGGCGGCAACTTCGCCAGCCTCGCAGCCTTGTACTCGGCTGACAAGAATTCCGCCGACGGCGGCGAGATGGGCAACCTCGGCTGGTTCACCCAGACCTACACCATCCCCGGTTTCGAGGGTGTCGTCACCTCCGAACTTAACAAGCCCTTCGTGCTCAATACCCAGTACGGCAGCCACGTAGTCGTCGTGACCAAGCGCACCAAGCCCATCGCAAAGAAGCAGGTGGCCGTGCTCGAGAAGACCGCCCTTGCCAGCAAGGAGACCTTCAACGACTTCTATTCCAAGGCCAACCGTTTCGCTTCCATAGCCGGCGGCACCCTCGAGGGCTACCGCAGGGCAGTGGATTCCACCGGTGTGTATTCTCACCCGATGAACAACGTGACCGAGGCTACCGCCAACTACGGCTCCATCAGCCAGGCCAAGGAAATCACCCGCTGGGTCTATGACAACAAGCCCGGCAAGGCTTCCAACATCATCACCGTCAACAACAACTACTTCTTCGTCGTGGCCGTGAAGGCCGCCCGTGAGGAAGGCTACACTCCGATGAGCGAAGTTGCCTCCAACATCAATGACGTCCTCAAGCTCGAGAAGCTCCAGGAGAAGTCCAAGCAGGATGCCGCCGCCAAGGTGGCCGGCCTGACCGACCTCCAGCAGATTGCCGACGCCTGCAAGAGCACCGTCAACACCCGTGAGGACGTGGCTTTCGGCGGCACCGGTTCGCCTGCAGTCGAACCTGCTCTCCTCGGCGCCGTTGCAGTGGCCCCCGAGGGACAGATTTGCGGCCCCGTGGCCGGACGCGCCTGCACCTACTACTTCAAGGTGAACAAGCGTGAGACCGGTTCTTTCTTCACCGAAGAGGACGCCAAGAACCTCGAGGAGCAGAAGGCCCGCTACAGCGCCCAGATGATCGTGCCCACTATGATGGAGTACGACAACGTCAAGGACAACAGGGCCCGCTTCTTCTAGCAGATTCCCTTTAGACAGACAAACGCCCGCCGGCCCTCGCCGCGCGGGCGTTTATTTTACCCGCAGGATGACGGGATAATGGTCCGAGATGCCGCCGAGCCAGCGGGGGCCGGAGAAGCTGCGGCGGGGTTTGGTGCCGCCGAAACTGCGGTCGGGCTC
>DGVM01000060.1 GCA_002395925.1 Bacteroidales bacterium UBA4284 | reverse complement strand
GTCGGTAAGCTTGGAGAGTGCGTTGTCCTTGGCGAGATTGAACTTCAGGTAGGCCTCTTCGTTCTTTCCGGTGCTGTTGACATAGCCGTTGCCGATTTCACCGGCGCCGAAGCTTGCGCCGCCGTTCTTGGAGGCGAAGGTGATGCCTTCACCGACCTTTACGGCCTCTTCTGCGGACTCGAAAGGCATATAGACAACAAGGTTCTCCTTGGCTGTCTTTACCTCGGGTTTCTCGGGCTCATCGGGACCGACGGGTTTAGGTTCGCAGGATGCGAACGCTGCGAGCATCGCGATGGATGCGGCGATAAAATAAAACTTTTTCATTTGTTTGAATTGATTGTTGGTTGGTATGGTTAATAAGTGTATCCGGGTGTTGCGGGAAGGTTTCCGTTGAGCTGGCGCTGTGCGGAAGGGATGGGGAAGAGTTCGTTCTTTCCGGCCTTGAAGCCGAGGGGACCGAGAACTTCTGCGGCCTTACCCCAGCGGACCAGGTCGAAGAAGCGGTTTTCTTCGAGCGCGAGTTCGGCCCTGCGCTCGTCGTAGATGTTGTCGAGGGTGGCGCCGGTGGCAGCGAGGCCTGCGCGGCTGCGCACCTCGTTGAGGGCCTGGTCGGCCGTGTAGCCGGAGACGGGGCTGATCCCAGCACCCTGTGCCATGGCCTCGGCGAACATCAGGAGAACATCGGCGTAGCGGATGATACGCATATTGTGGTCCAGGGCGTAGGCGTTGAATGAACGGGTGTTGTAGCGTGACGGGACATATACCTTGCCGTTGTAATAAGGATTGACGCAGTTCTCGGAAATCTCATCCCCTTCAGGAGTCTTCGTGCCGCGGACAAGGAGGGTTACGCTCTTGCGGACGGCATCTCCTCTGGAGTCGAAGAAATCCACGAGTTTCTGGCTCGGGACCTTGTATCCCCAGCCCTGCATGGGCTCCTTGTTGCCTCGCGGGCCCTGGATGAAGCCGTAGTAGCACAGGGGCATGCCGCCGGTGGTCTGGCCCATATCGGAACTCTCTATTTCCATGACGGATTCGTTTCCGCCTTCGTTTTCCACGTTGAAGGCATCCTTGAAGCGGCTCATCAGCGAGTATTTGCCGCTGGCGATGACCAGGTCGGTCAGGCGCGCCGCTTCCTTCCAGTCCTTGCGGTACAGGGCGACCTTGGCCTTGAGGGCCATTGCGGTGTACCTGTTGTACCTGCCCTTGTAGTCGGAGAAAGACTCGGGAAGGACGCTTATGGCGTCGTCAAGGTCGGCATAGACGAATTTATAGACGTCTTCGGCCTTTGATGCGGGCATCGAAGCGAGCTCGCCGGCGGTCATGGTGCGGTCGATCACAGGGACGGTACCGAAGAGGCGCACGAGATTGAAGTATGCGTAGGCGCGGATGACCTTGGCTTCGCCCCTGCATTCCTTTACCATGGCAAGTCCGCTTTCCGAGGTTATCCCCTCATCGAACTTGTCCATCGACTCGATGGCGTAGTTAGCCGCGGAGGAGATGTTGTAGAAGTAGTTCCACATAGCCTCGACGTTGTTGTTGTCGGGGCCGTAGGTGAAGTTGTCCAGCTGTCCCACGGTAGGGCCGTCGGCCTCGGTGGAACCCTTGTCGGCGTCGTCGGATACTATTTCCATCACGCCGACGTAATTCTGGGCCCAGCCCTCGCTGAGCCTCATGCTTGCATAGGCGGCGCTTACGGGCGCAAAGACATTGTCCGTCTTGGTGTAGTCCAGGCCTGCGGAAGGCATTGTCGCTTCCTGGCGTATGTCGAGGAATCCGGAGCAGGAAACCGCTGCAAGTGCAGCTGCAAACAATATGATTCTTGCTTTCATCGTCCTAGAAATTCAAATTTAATCCGAATGAGTAGATAGACTGCATAGGGTAAACGGACGAGCCGTCGATGCCGTTTGCGATGGGAGATCCGCCGATTTCCGTGGTGAAGCCGTTGTAGCGGAAGAAGGAGAAGGGCCTCTGGGCGGATATGTAAGCCCTTACGGTGCCGCTGCCGAATACGTTGCGCAGGGTATAACCCAGCTGGACGTTCTGGATGCGGACCATAGAGCCGTCTTCCACGAAGAAGCTGTTGCTCTGGGCCATCAGCTGCTCTGTAAGCACCTTGGGCGTAGGATAAGTGGCGGAAGGCCTGTCTTTGCGCCAGGCGTTCTTGTAGAAGTCGTAGTCGTAGTTGCCCTCTGCGAATACCTGCTTGTTGAGCCTCTTGGCGTTGAATATCTTATTGCCGATGTTGGAATTGACGACCATCGAGAAGTCCCAGCCCTTCCAGTCGAAGCCGATGTTGAAACCGAGCATCAGCCAGGGAAGAGGGGAACCGAGATACACGCGGTCCGCCTCGGTAATCTTGCCGTCGGGGGAACCGTCTTCGTTGCCGGCGAAGTCGTGATAGCGGAAATAACCGGCACCAGTGGCGAGCTGGGTTACGTCTGCCAGCTGTGCCTCGGATTCTTTCTGGAAGATGCCGTCCACCTTGTAGCCCCAGAATGCTCCGATGGGGTATCCTACCTGTGTCATCGTAGCGTAGGCACCGTTGGTAAGTGCGCCGGGGATGTTGTCGCGGCCCTCCAGGGCAAGGACTTCATTGTGGTTGAAGGTGGCGTTCATTCCCACGTTGTAATTGAAGGACTCCGCTATGGTGTCCGCCCATTTGAGGGACAGTTCGACGCCGGCGTTGAGAACCTTGCCGTTGTTGGCGAGCAGCGTTGCCACGCCGCCGCCGGTTGCGATGGGAGCGTGGAAGACCACCCTGTCGGTAACCCTGTGATACAGGTCGATGTCACCGGTCAGCCGGCTTCCGAGGAATGCGAAGTCGGCGCCGACATTTGTCTCCGTCACCACCTCCCACCTGAGTGAATTCTGGAAAACGGTCTGAGCGCCGATGCCGTCCACGAGAGTATCTCCGAACACGGCCGATGAATCGACGCCGGCTGAACCCGCGATGTTGATGTCGTTGGCCGGGACGTTGTCGTTGCCGAGCATACCCCAGCTCGCACGGAGTTTCAGGAAATCGACGCCAGAGCCTTTCATCCAGGGCTCGTCGGAAATGTTCCATCCGAGACCTATGGACGGGAAGAATCCCCACTTCTCATTCTGCGGAGTGTCGGGAAGGTCGTTGTACTTGGAGCTTCCGTCCTCACGGAAGGTGACGGTCGCCAGATATTTGCCATTGTAGCTGTACGTACCGCGGGCGAAGAACGACAGTCCGTTATAGCGGCCTGCGCCGTCGGTGGCTGTCTGGTTCTTGTAGGAACCGTTGACAAGGTAGCGGGCGGCGTCGTCGAAGTCGGGGACGCTGCTGGCCCTTCCGGTGAGCCACGAATTGTACTGCATGCGCGTGGACTGGCCGAGCATCGCGGTGAACGAGTGCGCGCCGATGGAGTCGCTGTAGGTCAGGGTGTTGTCGAGAATCTGGTAGGTGCCGTACGAGAACGTCTTGGAGAGGTTGGATACGGATGTGCCCTGGGAGCCTCCTACGAAGTGCTCGGGCGTGTAGTTCTGCTGGTCGGCAAAGCTGAAATCGAGGTTGTAGGAGGTCTTGAACTTGAGTTTCTCGGGAATGACGGTGGCCTCTGCATATGTGGTGAAGACGGCCTTGATGCCCCTGTCGGTGCTGTTGTGATAGTATGCAGCCGCTGCCGGGTTACCGTAGGCATTGCCATAACCGTATCGCTGGGGAGAGTCGAAATGCTCCGGATAAGCATCGGTGTTTTCTTCGCTGTAGACACCATACACGGGAGGATTGACGAATGCCTGGTAGTAAACGCCTGAGTTGGGGTTCTTCCTGTCGTAACGGGAGATCACCGTGTTCACCCCCATCTTGAGCCAGGAAGTCAATGTCTGGTCCAGGCGGCCGCGGAGGTTGAAGCGGTTGTAATCGTTCTTGGTGTAATTCATGATGCCGTTCTGGTAGAAGTAGCTCAGGCCCACTGAGTAGTTGGTCTTCTCGGTGCCGCCGGAGAAGTCCAGGGAATGGCTGTGGGTGAGCGCCGGGCGGACGAGTTCGGCGTACCAGTCCGTGCTGGTCCCCTTGAACCTTGAGGCGTCGATGGGGCTGTCGGGATAGGCCAGGTTGAACATTTCGACATACTGCTCCGTGTTGGCGAGTTTCATTATGTTGGTGGGAACCTGCACGCCGGCGTAACCGTCGTATGCCACCCTTACCTTGCCCGTGGTTCCCTTCTTGGTGGTCACGAGGATGACGCCGTTTGCCGCACGTACGCCGTAAATGGCTGCGGCGGATGCATCCTTGAGGACGGTAAGGGACTCGATGTCGTTGGAAGAGAGGAAGTCGATGTTGTCCATGAAGGCGCCGTCAACCACATAAAGCGGATTGGCATAATCGCCGATGGAGCCCACGCCGCGGATCTTCACGGAAGGGCCGGCACCGGGGGCGCCGCTCTGGGTGATCTGAACGCCGCTGACCATACCCTGAAGGGCGCTCATGGGGTTTGCGGCGGTCTGCTTTGAGAGTTCGTCGCCCTTGACGTTAACGATGGGCGCCGTAAGGTCCTTGGCCTTCTGGGTGCCGTATCCCACGACGACCACTTCCTCCAGGAAGTTCTGGTCTTCGCCGAGGGTAACCGTAGCCGGGACCTCGGAGGCCTTGAAGGTCTGGGTTGCGTAGCCCATGCAGCTGATTTCGATGGTGGCGTCGGGACCGGAGACCATGAGGAGATAATCTCCGTCCAGGCCCGTCGATGTGCCGTTCATGGTGCCGGCCTCCAGGACGGTGGCGCCTATGACCGGGCCCAGTTCATCCTGGATTATGCCTTTCACCTGATACCCCTGCGCGTAGACGGATGTCCCGGCGAGGAGAACGGCAAGCAAAAGAAAGAGTTTTTTCATATCGATATAAAGTTAAATCCGTGTGTGTGCGTAATCTTGCGCGCTATTCGTAATAAAATCCGAGTTCCTTAAGCCCCGGTCCGATTTCGGGGCTGCTCATGAAGAGCTTCCACAGCAGGGCGCTGCGGTAATTTTCTATCATAACGGCTTCCGGTCCCTGGTCGATTGCGAGGTAGTGGTCGATTACCGGATTCTCGCATCCCGGGTTGTAGGCGTCATAGAAGCCGTAGGGGCCGAACATTTCGGTTTCGTAGAACAGATATCCTATGAGTTTGCGGCTCTCGTCGGGGGTATAGACTATGGAACTGATTGCTGCCGTAGGAGATACGGTACCGTTATCGTCCTGCGTACCGGGGTGGTGGGAACAGTAGCCTACATACGGGTCGTCGGAGGAGGTGAAGCCCCAGAGATTCTCGCCGTAGCCCTTGTGCCTCCGGGGATTGTCGATGGCGTAGGCGCGGTGGATGAGGGTGTGGGCGGTGTTGCGTTCAAAATAGTCGCAGTATCCGTCCTTCAGGCCGCGGGGGTCGAGCCCAAGGAAGGAATAATGGCAGAAGAAAAGCGGCCCGCCGTATTCCATGCCCAGAGACAGCTTGATGCCGTAATACTCTTTTCCGTTGTAGTAATAGTCAGATTTCTTGTAGCAGGCCTGGTAAACCTCGGGTCGTATGGGATGGGTGGGGGAGGATGCAGCAAGTACGTAGGTGATAAGTGTTTCGTCGTATCCCTTGATGCGGTGGTTCATCTTCCAGCCGTGGTTCTTAGACCAGTGCCAGTAAAGAGAATCGGTCCCTCGGGTGTACCAGTCCCATTCTACGCCTTTCCACAGTTCGTCGCAGCGCGCGGCAAGGCTGGAGTCCTTGTCGGCGAGCCACTGGCGTGCCGTCAGCAGGCCCTGTACCATGAATGCCGTCTCCACGAGGTCGCCTCCGTCATCGAATTCGCTGAAGCTGAATGGATTGCCGGTGTCGGCATCGTACCAGTGGGCCCACGCTCCGTGAAAGCGTTCGAGCCTTTCCAGGCTGCCGACCATCTTGCCTATGCGGCGTACGCCTTCGTCCTGGCCGTAGTAGTTGCGCTCGGCACCAGCGATGACGGCCATCATGCCGAAGCCGGAGCCTCCGATGGTGACTATGTTGCCGTTGCGGTCGTTGTCGCGCTCGCGTGCAAGCCCGGTCGCAGGATCTGCGAAGTCGGTGAAATACTTGATAGTGCAGCGTTCGACCGTGTCGAGCAGCGCCTCATCGGAGAGCAATTCTTTTGGAGGTCGCGGCCCGCAGGATACTGCCGAGAGAAGCAGCAGAAGGGCCGTGAAATGTAAGTATCTGGTCATTAACTTTTTGTGATAAACCGTCCCCTCCGTTTGACCGGGACGATATTTAGTAATCAATTAACAATAAACTAATTGCGTTTCACGCTGCCGGTTTATAACTGAAAGGTATTTCCTTTACATTATCGGAGCTTCCGCCGATGAACAGCACGAAGTCGCCGCTCTCGGCTCCCCAGCTCATGTCCTGGCGATAGAACGAGATGGTCTCGGCGTCGATGGTGAAACTCACTTCCGCCGATTCGCCGGGGCCGAGGGTGACCCTGCGGAAACCCTTCAGCTGCTTGACCGGACGGGTGACGCTGCCAACCAGGTCGCGTATGTAGAGCTGAACGGTCTCGGTGCCTTCGCGATTGCCGTTGTTGGCCACGGTTACGCTTGCCTTGATGGAGCCGCTGCCCGAGAAGCTGTCGGAGGACAGGCTTATCTTGGAATACTCGAAGTTGCTGTAACTAAGGCCATAGCCGAATGCGAACAGGGGCTCGTTGACTACATCGAGGTAACGGGATTCGTATTTGGCCTCGGGATGGATGTACGGCCTTCCGGTGTTCTTGGCGTAGTGATATATAGGTACCTGTCCAAGGCATCTGGGGAAGGTGACGCTGAGCTTGCCGCAGGGGTTGAAGTCGCCGAAGAGTACGTCGGCCACGGCGTATCCTCCCATGGTGCCGGGATACCAGGCTTCCAGCATGGCTCCTGCGAGCTCGTTTTCGCGGCTCAGGTCCAGAGGACGGCCGTTCAGGAGAACCACCGCGATCTTTTTGCCGCTGGCGGCAAGCTTCTCGAGCAGTTCGGTCTGCACTCCGGGAATGCGTATGTCGGAGCGGGATGCGGCCTCGCCTGTCCACTGGCAGTCTTCGCCAATCACCAGCACCACCTGGTCGGCGCTGCGGGCTGCGGCAAGGGCTGCGGAGAATCCGCTGCGGTCGTCTCCGATTTCCCTGGCTCCTTCTGCATAAACCACCGGAGCCACTTCTCTGATGGCATCGACAATGCTTGCGGGGACCGACTCAACTTCTCCGGCGCCCCTCCAGGAGCCCAGAAGATCGTCCTTGGACGCTGCCAGAGCCCCGATTACCGCCGTCTTCCTGCCTTTCTGCAGAGGCAGCACGCCGTCGTTCTTGAGCAGAACCATAGACTCGCATGCCATCTGCCTTGCCGCAGCTTTGGCGTCGGCGGTAAGTGTCTGCTCTGCCTCCCTCTGGGGGGAGCAGTAGCGGAACGGATCCTCGAACAGGCCGAGTTTCGCCTTGACGGTGAGGATGCGGCGTACGGCCTCGTCGAGGGTGCTTTCGCGCACTGCGCCGCTGCGTACCAGCCCTACCATGTAGTCCATGTAGGACGCTCCCTGCATGTCCATGTCGAGACCGGCGTTCATGGCAAGCCGTCCGGCGTCTTCTACGTCGGCGGCATATCCGTGCATCACCATCTCGTTGATGCCGGTATAATCCGACACTACGAAGCCGGTAAAGCCCCATTCGTCGCGCAGGATGTCCTGCAGCAGGTGGGTATTGGCGGTTGCGGGCACTCCGTCAAGTTCGTTGAACGACGCCATGACGCTGAGCGCCCCGGCATCGATGGCAGCCTTGTATGGCGGAAGGTAGAACTCCCGGAGCCATCTTTCCGACATATCTACGGTGTTGTAGTCGCGTCCGGCCTGGGGCGCGCCGTATGCGGCAAAATGCTTGACGCAGGCGAGGAGGGTCGAAGGGTCTGCGAGGTCTTCGCCCTGATAACCTCTGGTCATGGCGGCAGCAATCAGGCTGCCCAGGTACGGATCTTCTCCGGAGCCTTCGCTGATGCGGCCCCAACGGGGTTCCGTGCTGATGTCGCACATGGGGGAGTAGGTCCAGTGAAGCCCTGCTGCGGACGCCTCCAGCGCAGCTATGCGTGCGCTTTGTTCAATTGCGGCAGGGTCCCAGGAGCAGGACATGCCGAGGTTGATGGGGAATATGGTGCGGAAACCGTGTATCACGTCGTATCCGAAGAGCAGGGGGATGCCGAGACGGGTTTCGTTCACGGCGATTTCCTGCATCTTGCGGGTGTACTCCGCGGTGTAGGCATTGAAAATGTTTCCGCAGCGTCCGGCGCGGATGTCCTCCAGATAGCCCTCGCGCATGGAGGGGCCTGTGACGGTCCAGTCGGAAGTCAGCAGGACGGTCTGTCCCACTTTCTCTTCGAGGGTCATCACCTTAAGAAGGGAATCTACTATAGGATAAGAATCTGCGCTTGATTTGGGTGCCTGTTTGCAGGCTGCCGCTGCCAGAAGCAGCATAAGTGCGGGTAGGGCCTTTTTCATTTTTGCTTTGTGGTTAGTGCCCGGCAAATATACTATTTTTTTTCTTCTATTTCACGCGGTTTCATTTTGGTGGTTTTGCGGAGTGCGGCGGTGCGCTTCTTCCAGCGTTCCATGGCAAGTTCCTGCATGTCGCGCACTTCGTCGCGTTCGTCCACTATTTCGTTGCCCAGGATGGTCTCGATGACGTCTTCCAGTGTGAGTATGCCCTGGAAGGAACCGTATTCGTCGATGATGACGCTGATTTGTTCGTCCTTGCCTATCATCTCGTCCCAGATGACATCCAGGGTCGTTTCTTCGGTGAAGGATGCTATCTCGCGGCGTATGTCGCCAAGGGTCACGTCGTCCTTGTCTTCGGCGATGAGCTGCAGGGCCTCCATGCGCAGGATGTAGCCGGTGATGTATTCGTCGTTGTCGGCAAAGACGGGGATGCGGCTGTGATGCAGGAAGCGCTTGTCTTTGTAGAAGCGCTTGAGAGTCATGGATTCCGGGGCGATGGCGGCCACTACCCTGGGGGTCATGGCATCTGCGGCGGTCATTTCGTCCAGCGAGATGATGTTCTGGATGACCTCGTTCTCGTCTTCGTCCAGCTCGCCCGACTCCTCCGCTACGTCGGCCAGGGCGCTTACCTCCTCGCGCGAGACGGTGGTGTCGGCCTCCTTGGGGGTGATGAGCTTCTGCAGCCAGACGACGCAGATTACGACGGGATAGAGCAGGTAGATGAGTCCCTGGATGGTGTATGCGGCGAATCCGGTGAGGCTGCGCCAGCGGGTGGTACCTATGTTCTTGGGAATGATTTCCGAGAAGACGAGGATGAGGACGGTGGTGATGGCGCTGATGAGACCGAACCACTGCGAGCCGAAGACCTCCGTCGCCTGCTTGCCCACGCCGGCGGCGCCAATGGTGTTGGCTATGGTGTTGAGGCTGAGGATTGCGGCGAGCGGCCTGGAGGTGTCGGTCTTGAACTTTCTCAGGAGGGCGGCAGGCTTGTAGCCTTCTTCTTCCCGCATGGTGATATACGAGATGGGTGTGCTCATGAGCGTTGCCTCCAGCACGGAGCAGAGGAACGAAATGAGCATAGCGCTCAGAAGAAAAGCCAACAGCAATGCCATAACAGACGGCAAAGTTAAGAAAATTATTGTATCTTTCGGAAAACTCATTGTTTATGGATGATGGATTTCAGAGATTCGACATGGCGCGTCCGCCAGTGAGGACACGCTGGTACCTGCGCCCGCTCACATATCTTCTCAGCATTCCGGAAGTACTGGCGCACAATGTCCAGGTGCATTATGACGGCACGCGCGACCTCAAGCCGCCCTTCCTCATACTCAGCAACCACAACGCCTTCATGGACTTCAAGGTGCTCACGCGGGCCATTTACCCCCGTCGGGCGAACTATGTGGTCGCTATAGACGGATTCATAGGGCGTGAGTGGCTCCTTCGCAACGTGGGCGCCATCTGCAAGCGCAAATTCACCTCCGACGTCACACTGGTGCGCCAGTTGCTGCGGGTAATAGAAAACGGAGACGTGGCGGTGGTGTACCCAGAGGCCCGTTATTCCCTGTGCGGCACGACTGCAGTGTTGCCCGAATCGCTCGGAAAACTGTGCAAGCTGCTCAAGGTCCCGGTGGCGACCTTCATCTGCCACGGGCATCACGTAAACTCTCCGTTCTGGAATCTCCATCCTCGGGGAATCAAGCCTACTGAGGTGGATTTCAAGTTGTTATATACCCCCGAACAGCTTGCCTCCATGAGCGCCGACGATATCAACGCCGGCATTGTCGAGGCATTTCAGTACGACGATTTCGCCTGGCTCCGCGACAAGGGCATTCAGATGAAATACGACCGACGGGCCGAAGGGCTCGAAAAGGTCCTGTATCAGTGTCCCGACTGCGGCACCGAATACGAAATGACTTCAAGCGGCAACGTCCTTGGCTGCAACCACTGCGGAATGCAGTGGGAAATGGCCCCCGACGGACAGCTGCATGCGCTCAAGGGAGCGACGCGCTTCTGCCATGTACCCGACTGGTACGAATGGGAGCGCTCCTGCGTGCGTGCGGAGGTGGCGGGCGGAACGTATTCCACCGGCGAGATTCCGGTAGAGGTGCGTTCGCTTCCCAACTCCAAGAAATTCATTGCCTTGGGCAAGGGGACGATGGTTCACGACATGAGCGGTTTCCACGTGTGCGTACACGACCTCCTGGGGCGCGAGCACACCATGGACATCCCGGTGCCGTCGGCTTATTCGGTGCACATTGAGTACAACTATCTGGGCAAATGGGGCGACTGCGTAGATCTCAACACCCTCACCGACACCTGGTACACCTATCCCAAGGTGCCCGGCTGCGTGCCCCCAGGCAGCTCCGTGGAGGATCTGGACTGGACGCCCCGCTGCTCCGTGACCAAGATGGCCCTGGCAACAGAAGAACTCTATTACGCCTGGCGCCGCTCCATAGGCAAGCCCTGCAAGCCCGGATTGGCATAGGCGATGCCGCCCTTCCCCTTTATGCGGACAGAAATTGGCAAAATTTGTCCAGGAACGGAAAAAGTGACTACCTTTGCATACTATGAATATTGAACTAAGCAATAAAGCACTGCCGGTGCTTCTTCTTACCGGCTATCTGGGAAGCGGCAAGACAACCCTTCTCAACCGAATACTCAATAACCGCCGCGGAATCAAGTTTGCGGTGATAGTCAATGACTTGGGAGAGGTCAACATAGATGCGGACCTCATCGAAAAAGGCGGTGTGGTAGGCAGCACCAACGACAGCCTGGTGTCTCTGCAGAACGGCTGTATCTGCTGCACCCTCAAGATGGATCTCGTGGCCCAGCTGGAGGAACTCGCGCGCGCCAAGCGTTTCGACTACATAGTCATCGAGGCCAGCGGAATATGCGAACCCGGCCCCATCGCCCAGACCATCAATTCCTATCCCCAGCTCGCCCCTCCGGCATATCCCGGAGCAAGCATACCCAAGCTCGACTGCATAGTGACCGTCGTCGATGCCCTGCGCATGCGCGACGAATTCGGCTGCGGAGAGGCCCTCAAACGCGAAGACCTTGGCGAAGAAGACCTGGAAAGGCTTGTAATAGAGCAGATTGAGTTCTGTAATATCATACTCCTCAACAAAGCTTCCTCCATCAGCCCTGAGGAACTCGCCCAGGTGCGCGGAATCATACGCGCCATTCAGCCCAAGGCCGAAATCATCCCTTGCGACTGGTGCGACGTCGATCTTGACAAGCTCCTTGATACGGGCATGTTCGATTTCGACAAGGTGGCGACGTCCGCGGCGTGGATTGCAGAAATCGAAGGCGATGGCCATCACGACGACGATGATGACGACGATGACGACAAACATGAGCACGGGCATCACCACCACCATCATCACCACGATGACGAGGGCGAAGCCGAGGAATACGGCATACAGACCTTTGTATATACTGCGCGTCCGCCGTTGAACATCAATAAGTTCGATGCAATGGTCGCCAAGCGCTGGCCCCGCGAGATCATCCGCGCCAAGGGCCTCTGCTACTTCTCCCACGATACCGACCGCTGCTTCCTCTTCGAGCAGGCCGGCAGCCAGAAGACAGTACGCGACGCCGGGCTGTGGTTCGCCACCATGCCGGAAGATGAGCTCGAGGAGATGATGCGCCGCGATGCCAAGCTGCGCCGCGACTGGGACCCCGTTTACGGCGACCGCATGAACCAGATAGTCTTCATCGGACAGCATCTCGACAAGGAAAACCTCGAATCCATAATGGACTTCTGCCTCGAAAAAGATGAAAAATAAACTCCTCCTCGTTCTTCTGCTGGCGTTGGCAGGGACCTTCGCCGCAAAGGCTCAGACCGTGTATTCCGTAAAATACAAGTCCGACGCCGATGTCAAGGTGTACGTAACCACCTATAAATCAGATGCGGACCTTGTAGTGTACAAATGCAAGTACAAGTCTGACGCAACCGACAACAAAGGCCTCTGGTACTTTACGGACTGGAAGTCCGACGCCAAGAAGAAGATTTATTTCGTGGATTATAAGTCCGACGCCGACATTGTGGTGTTCTTCACCGACTACAAGTCCGACGCAGGCTGGCGGAACCGCAGCAAGATGCACAAGATGCAGTGACGTCAGCTGAGCGCACTGCGCCTCAGCCACCTGCCTCCCCGCACGTACAGGAAGAAGGCTATACCCTTGACGGTAAGGTCTGTAGCCATTGCAATCCAGTAGCCGACCAGACCCATGGCCGGAGTGAGCAGCAGTGCGAGTCCTATGCGTACCACCCACATTGAACCCAGGTTGAGGATGGTGGGTATGAGGGTGTCGCCGGCGCCGGCGCACACGCCGAAGCCAACGATGGAAAGTGCGTAGAATCCTTCGGCGAAGGCCTCTATCCGAAGCACGCGCGCGCCGAGTTCCACTACCTCGGGATCGATGCTCAGCAGCCCCATGATGGCAGGGGCGAATATGTACAGCACCACCGCCAGAAGCGACATCAGCAGCACCGCCATTCCCATCGTCACCCATCCGAAGCGCCTGGCCATGTCTTTCCTGCGCGCGCCGATGCTCTGGCCGACCAGTGTGGTGGCGGACTCCTCGAGTCCGTATCCGGGCATGTAGCAGAAGCTTTCTGCGGTAATGGCGAAACTGTTGGCGGCGATGGCGACAGGCCCCAGCGGAGCGACTATCAGCGTGCTCATTACGTACGCACCCCTCATCACCACGTTCTGAAGCCACAGCGGGCCCGTTATGCCGAATGCCTTGCGGACAGTGGCGCCGTCGGGCAGTACCGGTCCTTCTTCACCCTTCCCTTTGAGGTCGGGATAACGGAAAGAAACGAACCAGATGCCGAAGGCGGAGGCGCACGCTTCTGCGAGGCCCGTGCCCCATGCGGCGCCCACCACTCCCATGTCGAGCAGGAAGATGAAGATGTAGTTGAAAATCACATCCAGCACTCCCATGCAAACGTATATGATGCTGGGAATCTTCATGTTGCCGCTGGCCTGCATCATGGAGGCGGCGGCAAACCCGGTCGAACCTATGGGGAGGAAGAGAGATACTATGAGGAAGTAAGTGGATGCGTCGGACAGGATTTCCGGCGAACCGCCGAGAGCGCGCGGGAGAACTCCGCTGAGAGAGGCGCCGACGGCTCCGAACAGCACTCCGAACAGGAATACCGTGAGCAGGCCTTGCCGGCGGAGCCTGCGGGCCCTGTCGAATTCCCGAGCCCCGCATGCATGCGCCACCTGTACCGAGAAACCGGTTATGACGGCCATCGTGAAGCCGTTGAGGAGCCAGATACAGGTTGACATGAGGCCTACCGAGGCCGAAGGACCTGCTCCCAGACGCCCCACCATGGCGGAGTCGATGTACTGCATGAGCACGCTGGAGAGCTGTGCGAGGATTGCAGGCACGGCCAGCATCATCGTGAGCCGCAGCTGATCGCCTCCGGTCAGATGCTCTCCGCCCCGCAGGCGCCCCAGCAGTATGTCTTTTTCTCCTGCCATAAGTCATTCAAAAATCTTTCATTAACTGAGAGCAGCTTATTATTTTATCATTCCTAACCGGCCGCAAAGATAAGGGCAGTTTTGAAATAATCCAATCCTTGTAGTATCTTTGCTTCATAAATGAAAACCAGGATACTTTTCATAAGCTTTCTGCTTCTGCTGCTTGCCGGCTGCAGGAAGGATATTATTATCCAAAAACCAGAAGGGCCTGGTACGGAACAGCCCCAGGAAGATACTGTGCAGACGGAAGATCCCGTGATCGAGACCGGGCTGCCTGTCGTTTACATCAATACCGACGGCGCCCGAGCCATAAAGTCCAAGACCGTAGAGGTGCCCGCAACCATCAAAGTAAAAGGAGCCGGAGGGTATGCAGACCAGATGCCCTTGAAATGCAGCGTGCGCGGACGCGGCAACACCACGTGGAGCTGGCCCAAGAAGCCATACCTTGTAAAACTCAAGGAGGCTGCGCCTATGCTTGGGATGCCCTCTCACAAGCGTTGGGTGCTGCTTGCTAACTTCATGGACCGCACGATGATGCGCAATCTCGTCTCCATGAAGGTGTCTTCGCTCACCTCACTTGCCTGGACGCCCCGCTGCGTGCCCGTCGAGCTGGTCCTCAACGGCAGGCACGTCGGCAATTATCTCCTTATCGAGCAGGTGCGTGTCAGTTCCGAGCGGGTCAACATTTCCAAGGACAACGGCTTCCTGCTTGAATTGGATTTCCATTACGACAACGAGTTTCAGTGGATAGACAGCCACGGTTCATGCGACTGGCGCAAGCTCGGCATTCCTTTCGGAGTCAAACATCCCGATGCCGAAGATCTGTCCGAAGATCGTAAAATCTTTATAAAGAGCCATATAAACAAAGTCGCATCGTGCATCTACGGCGAGGGTTTCGCCGACCCCGAGGAGGGCTACGCCAAATGGATAGACGTAGATTCTTTCATCGACTACTGGTTGGTTTTCGAGATTATGGGGAATCACGAACTGCGCAATCCAGGCAGCGTCTTCATGTATATGGAGGAGGGAGGCAAGCTGATGGCCGGCCCTTGCTGGGACTTCGACTGGGGAGTGCTGTCCTACAACACATCTCCGGGTGCCCGTAGCGGACTGGTCAACGAACATGCGATATGGTACGACCGCCTGCTGCAGGATCCGGCTTTCCGGCAGAAGCTGCGCGAGCGTTTCCTGGAACTGTTGCCGGCCCTGGAGACCATCCCTCAGCAAATCGAAGCCTGGCGGGCGCTTCTGAGCGAATCGGCGCGACTCAATTTTGCCATGTGGAACCCTGCTCAGGATGCAAGTCAGAATCAGGGAAAAATCATCAACGGAGACGAGCGGATGACCTTCGATGAGGCCGTCACCCTGCTCAGTCAGATATACCAGGAGCGCCTTGTCGTGCTTCGGAACGTTTTGTGACCTATGAAATCCATCAAACTTCCCCTTGTAGTCAAAGTGCTGATCGGCATTGCCTGCGGCGTCGTTGCAGGGCAGTTCGCCCCGTCGTGGCTGGTGCGTGCCGGCAATACGTTTACCGGCCTGTTCGACCAGCTGTTGCGCTTTTTCATCCCGCTTATCATCGTGGGTCTTGTTACGCCTGCCATTGCCGAATTCGGCAAGAAGGCCGGCCGGATGCTGGTCATTACGGTGCTTCTGGCCTACGTTTTCACCGTTTCTTCCGGACTGTTCGCTTATGGATTCAGCGTCAATCTGTTTCCGGGCATCCTGCCCAAGGGGGCGCTTTCGGAGCTTGAGGCCGCAGGTCAGGAGTTCGCTCCCTACTTTTCGGTCGCCATCCCTCCGCTGGCCGACGTTATGACATCGCTGGTGCTGTCGTTCATGCTGGGACTGGGGATCGCAGTCACGGGCGCCGACAAGCTGCGGGGCCTGTTCGAAGAGCTCAAGGGGATAATAGTCAGCAGTATAGAGACTGTAATCATACCGGTGCTGCCTTTTTATATTTTCGGTCTCTTCATGGACATGGCTGCCTCTGGCAAGGTGGGACCCGTGCTTGGATCGTTCCTGGCGGTGGTCGGCATAATCCTGGCCATGACCTGGGTCCTGCTGGTGCTTCAGTATCTGGTCGCTGGACTCATTGCCCGTCGCAATCCGTTCAAGGCGCTGTGGAGAATGTTGCCGGCATACATGACTGCGCTCGGCACATCCTCGTCGGCAGCCACGATACCGGTTACGCTTCGCTCAACAGTCTCCAACGGGGTTAGGGAAGACGTCGCGGGATTCACGGTCCCGCTTTGCGCAACCATCCATCTTTCGGGCAGCACCCTCAAGATCACCTCGTGCGCGATAGCCCTTATGCTGATGATTGACAAACCCTTCGACTTTGGGATGATGCTGGGCTTCATCATGATGCTTGGTGTGACGATGGTGGCGGCCCCGGGAGTGCCGGGCGGCGCCATAATGGCTGCCTTGGGAATCCTTGGGAGCATCCTCGGATTCGATGCCACCCAGCAGGCGCTGATGATTACGCTCTATATCGCCATGGACAGCTTCGGCACCGCCTGCAATGTGACGGGCGACGGTGCCATTGCGCTGATTATAGATAAGATAGCCTCTAAAGATTAGCTTCCACCAACTCCCGCAGGGATTCGCCGGGGTGCAGCAGCGCTGCGTGCATCCCAACAGCGAGCGCTCCGTCGACGTTCTTTTGCGAATCGTCGATGAACAGACATTCGCCGGCCTCGTGTCCGCTTCCGGCGACGGCGCGCAGGTAGATTTCGGGGTCGGGTTTGAGAAGTTTCATCTCGTGCGAGAGGAACATCTTCTTGAAACTCGTATCGAGCGGCAGGCCAGCCCTTTCGAAGTTGGGCCTGTGGAGCGTCATCGAGAGTTCATTGTTGTTGCTAAGGAGAAAGACGTCGTACTTTCGGGCGAGCTCTTTGACAAGTGCCACGTTGTCGGGGTCGGGTGTGCCGAAGAATTCGTTGTGGCAGCGCAGGATGGTTTCGCCGGTGGTGCCGGGGGCGCAGTGCTTGAGGCACTCGTCGATGAATTGCGCCATGCCTATGCGTCCGGCCTCCATGTCCAGGAAAAAGCCTCTCTGGTGGCAGGGGTCGAGGTAGTTGTCTATATCCTTGAAACCGGCGACGTTGCGGTAGGCCTCGATGCATCTGTCGAGGTACAGGGGCAGCAGAACGCCGCCCATATCAAAAAAGATGGCTTTAATCATAACGGGGAGCGCAAAGTTAAACATTTAATTGCATTTTCACCAGATTGACCGTATCTTTGCACCCTCATCAAATCGCCTTGGTGGTGAAATGGTAGACACGAGGGACTTAGAAACGTTCTTTGAAATAATTATTTGGAATACACGTGAGTTAATACTAACTTTACACGTATGAGTAAAGCGAAGTATTCGATAGATGACGTAAAACGTGCAGTAGAAGACAATAAATCTATTGCAGGAGTTTTGCGGCAGTTAGGTTTGAAGCCTTTAGGAGGTAATTATAGGACAATAAATAGGATAATTACAGATCAGAGGATTGACATAAGTCACTTTACTGGTCAAGGGTGGAATGTTGGATTGTCTTTTAAACCGAATAAAGGTGTTGACTATAACGAGTTATTTGTTCAGAAATCCACGTATAAATGCTCTTGGAGATTACGAGAGCATTATAAAAAAGCAACGAACATCAATCGGTGCGAGTGTTGCGAATTGGATTATTGGCAAGGACAACCTATTCCACTGGAGATTCATCATATTAATGGAGATAATACAGATAATAGATTGGAAAATCTTATGTTGTTATGTCCTAATTGCCACGCGTTAACAAATAATTATCGAGGAAGAGCAAGATTGAGTGCGCGTTCTGAAAAGAGCGATGTAGAATGTCGTAAATTCAAGGAAGCCTTAACGGGTAAAGCCGATGGTAATCTTGAGCCAAGCCTTCGAAAGGAGGAAGGTGCAGAGACTAGACACGACACACCTAAAGAGACAAACTCTACGGTGAAGGAATAGTCCGGACCACAAACAGGAATGGTGGCGAAAGCCATAGTGGTAAGAAAATCCCTTGGCCCGAAACGGCCGTGCGGGTTCGATTCCCGCCCG
>DGVM01000045.1 GCA_002395925.1 Bacteroidales bacterium UBA4284 | reverse complement strand
CGACGACGTGCCCCAGAAAGTCAAGAACCGCCGCCTCGAGGAGATTATAGCATTGCAGAACCGCCTGTCGCTCGAAAGCAACAGGCGGGACATAGGTAAATCTTTCCGTGTGCTGGTGGAGGGGCCGTCGAAACGCAATCCGTCGGAGCTCTGCGGCAGGGCCGGCAACAATAAGATGTGCATCTGGCCCGATACCGTCCACAAGGCAGGAGATTTCGTGGACGTTGAGGTGCTGGACTGCACCCAGGCCACTCTTTTCTGCCATCTGAAGGGCTGACTCTAACGCTGGCGGGCGTTGTTGCCCTTTTGGTAGCTTCCTCCGTTCTGGTGGACGCTGCGGCTGTCGCTTCTGTTGTCGTAGCCGCCCTGGCTCTCATAGCCGCGCTGGTCGTAGTTTCCCCGGCCATCGTAACTGTTCCTTCCTCCATACCCTCCGCGGTTGTACGCGGGGCGGACGGAACGAAGCGTCTCTCCTGCGCCCTTGAGCGCTGAGAGGGTGGCGGGCAGCCGCTGGGCTCCGTTGATAACTTGTTTCCGGAATGCTCTTTCGCCGGCCGGAGCCCTGAAGTCGTCGCTGCTCCAGCGGCCCAGGCTACTGCGCCTGTTATCTGATGCCGGTGCCTCATAGGGTTCCGGGAGCAGTGCGATTCCGAGGGCTTCAAATACGAGAGCCCCGTCGGTGGCGAAGTCCAGGGCCGGAGCAGTGCCGAGGGTGCGGAGGAATGTGCCGTCCTCTTCATAGAGGTTGAGCACCACTATGAATGAGCAGCCGCTGTCGTAGAGGTCGTCGGCCGTGCAGGCGGGGTCAGGGCGCACCGATTCGAGGCTCAGACCCACTGTGCGGGCGTTACCCGGCCCCCAGAATATCTCTTCTTCGCCCTTCATCGAGAAGCTGGGCTCTTCGAAATTGTCGGCCACGCGGCACACCAGCCTGTCGGAAAGCTCCAGCTC
The DNA here is from genome assembly GCA_002395925.1 of Bacteroidales bacterium UBA4284. Next base: position 20,023 of record DGVM01000045.1, on the reverse strand, counting down.
GAGGCCTCCTTCGACTGGCCTGGTCTTGCAGTTGACCACCTGTCCCATATAGAACCGACGGCGGAAAATGGGAAGACGCATAGCCTGGTCCAGCGCGCGCATCGCCCTGAGGTCGGGCGCCGGGCGCTCCTGCATAGCCGTGATGCCCAGATTCTCTCCGGTGATGATTTCAACGTATCTTTCTCCTGCCGTCTCTGGATTGTACATCTTGTCCAGTTCGTAGGAACTCAGGCCGAGTCCGGACAGCACGCTGCCGTGGTCTATGGTGCGGTAGCCGGTTATAGAAGTGGAAAAAGCGGGCACTGCGGGGCAGTTAAGGTCGCGCATCGCCATCCATAGGCCGGCGCCTTCGGCATTGTAGATTATGCCTTCCTCGCATTCGCCTTCGAACCATCCCCAGCGGGATACTTCGCCCACGGGGGTGCCGTCCTTTTCGTACAGTATAGCCTTGACGGTGTAGTAGAGTCCGGAGTTGGGCTCCAGCATAGAGCCGGGGTGTCCGCCTTCATCCACGGCGGGCTCGAGACGCACGAAGCGGTCGTATCCCCAGTCCAGGCGCAGGTCGGAGCAATTGGCGCTGCGGTTGCGGTAACCGTCGTTCATCCTGACCTCCTTGAGATTGTTGCGGCTGAGCCTGTGGCCGACGGCGCCGACTCTCCAGGCCGCGGCGCGCACAGGGTCGCCGGCAGGGTCGTAGGGACGCACGTAGCCGGCGTAGGCGTAATCCTCTGTCTTCAGAAGGCGGGAGTCATACACCTCGCGCACAAAGTCTGAGGTCAGTACGCTGTAGCCTCCGTAGCGGCTCGAAATCGCGAGGTTGTTGAAGGGCAGCAGCGTCTGTCCGTCGGTGCTGATGATGCCCTTGAGGGAGTTGTAGGCGGAAGTGGCGGTCCCGCGTCCTTCGCTGAACGAGGGGGCGGAACTGAACTGGGGAGCGAAGATTTCTTCGCCCTGCATATCATATACGCCCCACATCGGCCTGACGCCCAGGCGCTCCACCTCCACGTCCTTCTCGGCCAGAATGAGACCTTCCCTACGGTCCACGCTGATTGAGTAGCACTCTACGGGTATGACCAGGCGGCCGCTCTGGTCTGCGAGGCCGCGCCGTTTGACCCTGTCGGCCTTGACGGTGACTTCGCAGAGGCCTGACTTGTCAAACTTGCCTATGTTGTCGTATTCCGGTTTAAGCACCCACGCGCCGGTCTGGTCGATAAGGCCCTTGAGTCCGGATTGTTCGACGATGGCGAAACCGCCGTTGAAGCGCTTGGCGGACTGGTAAGCAGGGGGGATGACCCAGTTCTTGCTCTTGTCCTGGTAACCGAAGAGTTTAGAATCGCGGTCCCTGACCGGTTTGAGGTCCTGGGCCGATGCCGCGGCACAAAGACAGAGCGCCACGAAAGCTGCGAATAGTTTCCAATATTTCATAGGTGCTAATATACGCAATATCTTTACTCTATCCAAATTGATAAGTCCCCTGGGGGTGCAGGGGGATGGGAAGCGACTGCGGAGCAGTCGGGTATTCCGACAAAAAGAGCACTCAACTTGAGTGCTCTTTTTGTCGGGATGATCCGACTCGAACGGACGACCCCCACGTCCCGAACGTGGTACGCTAGCCAACTGCGCTACATCCCGTCTGAAAAATAAGACGCGTCGGGAACGCGTCTCATAAATTATGAAAGTCTGTTGATGTAGACCTGGATGCCGCTCTTCAGATTGGAAGCCTTGTTCTTGTGGATGACTCCGATCTTAGCAAGCTTGTCGATCATCGCGTACACCTTGGGGGCGTTCTTTTCGGCCTCGGCCTTGTCGGTGGTGTTGCGGATGTCGCGGATAGCGTTTCTTGTCGTACGTGCATAATACCTGTTATGCAGTCTGTGCCTTTCGCTCTGGCGATCGGCCTTCTTTGCGGAAGCTGTATTTGCCATTATGTTATTTTTTTAATATTTAGTAGTGGGTAGGAGAATCGAACTCCTATTGCAGGAATGAAAATCCTGAGTACTAGCCGTTATACGAACCCACCGACTCGCCTTATCACATAACTCTATCCGATAAGGACTGCAAAGGTAGGAATTATTTTTTAATTATCAAATATAATTTGTAATTTCGCGGCATGACAGTTTTGATTGTTTTCGCAATCATATTTGCGGTGCTCGGCATTATAGGAAGCGTTGTCCCCGGCATTCCGGGTCCTCCCCTGAGCTGGGTTGGAATGCTTCTCGTGTATTTTGCCGACAGGGTCGGCGAGCGTCCCGACCCCATGTCGCTCACCTGCCTGCTGGTATGGCTGGGCGTTACTGTTCTCGTTTCAGTGCTCGACTACGTCATCCCCGCTCAGATAACCCGCGTTGCCGGAGGCCACAAGGCTGCATCCACCGGTGCAATCATAGGACTTTTCGCAGGAATGATAATCCCTCCCGTAGGCATAGTCACCGGTTCGCTCCTCGGAGCGTTCCTTGGCGAGCTGATGGTCACCGACAAGGGTGTCTGGTCGGCCTTCAAGGCCGGTGCCGGAGCGTTCCTGGGTTTCATACTCGGCACCGGGCTCAAATTGTGCGTGAGCGGCATCATGGCCTGGCTCATCATAAAATTCTCCTTCTTATAATGGATTTACAGAAAACTCTCCTCGGTGCTTGCCAATTTGAGGGAAAAGGCCTCCATACGGGGAAATTTTCGCAAATCACAGTCCATCCTGCAGCGCCGGACACGGGCATCGTATTCAGGCGTACCGACCGCAAGGTCGACATTCCCGCACGCTCGGACTTCCTTTCGGAAACCCGCCGGAGCACGACTCTGTGCAACGGGCGCGCCAAGGCAAGGACGGTGGAGCACCTGCTCGCCGCCCTCACCGGCCTGGGCATCGACAACGCCGTGGTGACTCTCGCCTGCGACGAGCTTCCCATACTGGACGGAAGCGCCGCCCCGTACGTAAAGTCTTTCAAGGAGATCGGCATCCAGACCCAGGACGCCCCCCGGAAGTGGATCGTCCCCAAAAAAGAAATCTTGGTAAAAGACGCGCGCAGCGGCTCATGGGTACGCATAGAGCCCTGCGAGCAGCCCAGCATAGAGCTTACGGTCGATTACGCCTCCCGGGTCATCGGAGTACAGACCGTACGCTTCGACGAGAACACCGATTTCTCGAGCCAGATCGCTCCTTGCCGGACTTTCTGCTTTCTCCACGAAATCTGGCCGCAGCTCGCTCTCGGCCTCGCCAAGGGAGGCGACGTGGACAACGCCATCATCGCGGTGGAGCGCCCGGTATCGCAGCGACGCCTCGACGCAATGGCGCGCAAGCTCGGCAAACCCAGCCTCCATGTTACGGAACAGGGATACCTGAGCAACCTGGAGCTGCATTTCCCCGATGAGTGCGCCCGCCACAAGATGCTCGACCTGCTTGGCGATATTCGCTTATGCGGCGGCTTCCCGAGGGCCCGCATCACCGCTTTCAAACCCGGCCACGCCATCAATACGGCGGCCGCAAAAGAACTTTTCAAACAGCTTTGACCATGGCAAACATCCATCCTCTCGCAACAGTCCATCCCGGAGCCGTCCTCGCCCCCGACGTCGAAGTCGGCCCCTATGCATACATCGACGACAACGTGACCATCGGTCCCGGATGCCATATACTTCCGCACGCCACCATCTTCCCATACGTCACCATGGGACGCGACTGCAATGTCTTCCCCGGTGCCGTAGTCGGCGCCGTCCCCCAGGACCTCAAGTTCGAGGGGGAGATCACTTCGGTCCGCATAGGCGACCGCGTGAACATACGCGAATGTGCCACCATCAACCGCGGTACGGCGGCCAGCGGCAAAGGCGTGACGATCATAGGAAGCGACTCGCTCATAATGTCTTACGTGCATGTCGCACACGACTGCAAGGTAGGAGAGCACTGCATTCTGGTGAGCTACGTCGGACTTGCCGGCGAAACCGATGTTGACGACTGGGCAATCATCGGCGGCGGCACAAAGGTACATCAGTTCTCGAAAATCGGCACCCACGCCATGGTCGGCGGCGGCACCGGCGTAAACAAGGACATACCTCCCTATTCCATCTGCGGACGCGTGCCAATCTGCTTCGCCGGCATCAACCTCGTCGGACTGCGGCGCCGCGGTTTCGACTCGGAAAGCATACGCACCATCAAAGACATCTACGACCTCATCTACCATCAGGGATACAACATTTCCGATTCGCTTTCGCGCATCGAGGAAGGCTTCCCGCAGTCTGAGGTCCGCGACAACATCCTCAATTTCATCCGTTCTTCCAAGAGAGGCATCGTGCGTGCAGGGGAAGCCGGAGCGAAGGACGTGGAGTGATACTCACCACCGCATACTTTCCGCCCGTGGATTACTTCGCCTTGCTGGCGGAGAATTCCACCGTGTACATGGAAGCCTGCGAGAGCTACCGCAAGCAGACCTGGCGCAACCGCTGCCGCATACTCACCGAGGCAGGCCCGATGGACCTCCGCGTCCCGGTAGTGCACGGCGGCTCGAAGCTCATCACCGACATTCGTGTAGATTGGAGCACCCCCTGGATGCGCCATACTCAGTACGCAATAGACACCGCATACTACAGTTCACCCTTCTTTGAGTATTACAGGGACGAGCTTTTCGGCATCCTTGACCGCAAAAGGGCGCTTCTGTGGGACCTCAACAAAGACATCATCGAATTCTTCTGCGCCAAAATCGGCATCGCCCCCGCCATCATCCCTACGGACGAATGGTACCCCGACTGGGAGCAGGATATGCGGGAGGCCCTTTCGCCCAAACGTCCCGGGCTGCACAGATGCCGGCCGTACTGGCAGGTTTTCCGCGACAAATGGGGCTTTACCGACGGCCTTTCCATCATGGATCTCCTCTTCAACGAGGGTCCCGAAAGTCTCGGATACCTTTTAAGCATAGGGGAATAAGATACTGTTTCACGGCTGCATGGGCGCAGACGGTCAGCAGAAATCAGTATCTTATTCCCCTATGCCAAAACTATTTTTATATAAAACTAATGGATAATCAAAAAAAAGTTCTATCTTTGCGGTCCTAAAAAGAAAAGGGGGTGATAAAGGAATGATCATCGTACAGGTAAAAGAAGGCGAAAATATCGAGCGCGCTCTTAAAAAATTCAAGCGCAAATTCGAGAAAACGGGTGCAGTCCGCGAGATGCGCTCCCGCAAGAATTTCGAGAAGCCTTCCGTCAAGAAGCGTATCGCAAAGCAGAAAGCGATTTACGTACAGCACCTGCGTCTCCTTGAGGAGCAGTAAAATACAGGGCCGGCCTTTGAGGGTCGGTCTTTTTTTTATATCTTAGGCGCAGAATTGTGTAATAGCGATAATATGAAACTCTTCAGAATTCTGGCTGTAAGCATTGCCGTCTGTCTCGCCGCTACCCTGCAGGCCCAGGACCTCAAACCCGTCAAGGACAAATCCACAAAAAAGTTCGGCTACCAGGACAAAAGCAAAAACTGGGTAATCGAACCCGCTTTCGACAAGGCACGGCGTTTCATCGACGGCCGCGCAATAGTGGAAGTACAGGGGCTGGAAGGCCTTGTGGACGCCACCGGCGCCTGGATACTCCGTCCGGAATACAACAGCATAGGCAAATTCGACAAGCTGGGGCTTTGCGAACTCATGGTCAAGGACGGACGCACCAAACGCTACGGCCTCGCTAACTCAGAGGGGCAGATCGTCCTGCCGCCCGAGTTTCTCTCGGTTTCCGTCAACCGGAGCGAGAACCTTATCTGCGCCCGCCACGACACCCCTTCGGGCGAAGGTCTCTGGGGAGTTTACAGCCTCGAGGGCGATGAGATATTCGCTCCCGTATTCAGCTCCTCCCCCTCTTTCCGGGGAGGCATAGGCATCGCCCGCTCCTCAGACACTGGCCTCGTGGGCCTGATAGACAACACCGGAGCTGTGCTGCTCCCCTTCGAACACCTGGCTATAAGCGAGCGTTCCGGGCAGCGCGAGGTTCTCACAAAAGACTTCAGCATAGTCACTTACGATTCGCGCCTCGATAAGACGGACATTCTACGCAGTCCAGGCGCGGTCAAGCCATACGACACTTTCGGAGACGACGTACGCGCCGCCGCATGGCGCTGCGCCTGCATAGGCAGGAAGATTTACGCCAACAGCATAGCTACAGCCGAGTCAGGACGATCCACCACGGGAAGGACCGCCTGGCTGTCGCCCCTGCGCGTAGACATGAGGACGGGCCGTTTCATCAGGCTGGAGCCGGAGGAGGCCAGGACAGAGCTGCCCGGTTGCATGGAGCATCCCTACAACGGCAAACTGTACACACTCAGGGCGATACTCTACGAGGCCGACGGCACTTACTGCGCCATAGCCTCCGACTACGGATGGCTTGAGGGTGCCTTCCAGGGAGGCTGGATCTACAACTGCGAAGGCAGGGAAAAATGGATAATTTTCGAAAACGTCAACCATCCCGCACGCATGCGCGACGCTGCGATAGACCTTATAGACTACTATCCCATCGACAACTCCAACGTAGTGTCCGGCCTTTGTCTGGGCACCGCAGACCTCAAAAGGATGCAGGATCCCGGCTACCGTTCCAAACGCGAAACCGAAATCATAGAAGCCGAGAACACCGGAGTCACCTCCTATCTTCCCCACCCCGCTCCCAGGGACCGCGAAGATGCCCGGATAATCAGGGAAATCTCTCATTCTCCGCTTTTCCAGCGTTCCTGGCACATAGGCGAAGTAGTGAGCTGCGAGGTACGCAGATTCTCCGACGAATACCGCATCGAGCTGTCCGACAGGCTCGTATGCCACTTCGAGGACCGCATTGACAATCCTTCCTTTTATATGTCCGGCGACGAGGAAATCTTCTGGGGCCCCAATAACGGCCGCACCGTTGCGCTCGACCTGGAAGCCGCCGACGGCTTCTCAAGCGACCTGACCGTTGACGACGTTTACGGCAGCGGGCGCAAGTTCAAGATACTCGTCAACATGTACGAAGAAGACGGCAGGTTCCTGCGCACACTCGGGCAGGCCCCTTCCGTCAGCTTCAATCACGACGGGCTCATCGTATTCGAAAAACTCGGGATAGCGCTCAAGACCCGCGTGCACGACCGCCATGGCATGCACCACGAAATCAAGATTCCGGAAAGTGAGCGCCTGGCACCGGCCTTGTCGGCACTATTGCCTGCAAAGCCCCAGAGTGCCGGTCAGCCTGACCGTCCCCTGCCTACTCGGCATTCCAATCCCAGGAATAGAGAATAGACTCCACCTGGCGCAGATACTGCCGTTTATCGTACTTGGGAGCGTAGACAAAAGCCTCCGCTGCAATTACATACTTTCCGTCAGGAGAATAGAATGAGTGTGACGTAAACGGCCCGCCCATGTAGTCGTTCTCGACCTCCCAGAGGCCGCGCACCTGTGCGAATTCGCGTCCGCGGTAGCGTATGAACTCCAGCTGCGGGGGCATATAGTCCCCGGTGGTCATCCAGGTGTTGTCGAACATACCCGGCACGTTTGCACGCAGGAACTCGTTGCGTCTGTAGATAATCTTGTCAAGCGTAAGCTCGTCGGCAGCTCCGCTTGCAGGATACTTGTAAAGCAGGATTCCCTGGATGGTGTACTGTTTTTCGTCTGCCACCCATGCAAAATCGTTCGTGAGCTTCTTGAGCTTATAACCCATGGGGAAATAGGGAGAGCCGCCGAACACCTCGCGGACCTTCTCTGCGATGGGACGTTCTTCGTAGCGTATGGAGTTGCGAATCACCCTGTCGCGCTCGGCCTGCTCTATGAAACTCACTATCTTGGAGCCCTCGCCGGCAAGGATTTCCGAAGCCTGCGAAGCACTGTGAGCACTGATCTGGGCTATGCACTGAGGGGCGGCCCATACGTCGCGGCGATAAGTTACGCCGGTGCTGTCAACCTGCGGATTGATGGAGAAGAACACGATGTTGCGATGAATCTTGAAAAGGTCGCCGAAGCCTCCCGGCGGCACGTTCACAAGCGTGTAAAGAGGCTCCTTCTGGGGCAGCCAGGGGCAGTCGCTGGCAAGCAGCGCGCGCACATCGTTCCCGAGAGGGCCCTCCCAATCGTTCTTTTCTATCACTACTATCACTTCGCCCGCCTTGCCGCTTACATTGGGCAGAAGAGCCTTGGAGCTCTTGCAGCCGGCAAGGGAGAGGAGAGCAGCAAAAAGCAATACTATCTTCTTCATATATAGCCGTTTAATGTATAAGTCTCGCTATGTCGTTACCGAATGCCAGCACCATGAGGCCCAGCAGCAGCACCATTCCTATCATCTGTACGACGGCAAGGAAGCGGTCGCTGGGTTTACGGCGTGTGACCATTTCGTAAAGGGTTATCACGATGTGGCCTCCGTCAAGCGCCGGTATGGGCAGCAGGTTCATGATTCCGAGCATCACCGACAGCAGGGCCAGGATATTGAGGAACCGGTACCAGTCCCAGACCTCAGGGAACACCTGGCCGATGGCAATAAAACTGCCTACCGACTTGTAGGCCCCTGTGGACGGCTTGAGAAGCAGCCCGAGGTCTTTGATATATCCGCTCATGCTCTCAGCGGTAAGACGCATGCCTGCCGGGATGGACTCCAGGAAAGAATAGTGTATGCGCTCAACCTTCGGAGAGCGGAGATAAACGCCTATCTGGCCGATGGAATCCACCTGTACGGGGACCTCGAAGGTACTGCCGTCCCGTTCGACAGTGGCCACAGCACTCTGCGAACGGAGCGATGAAAGCACCTCGCGCGCATCCTGTATATATCCTACCGGAGTACCGTCGAAGGCGGTGATGCGGTCGCCGCAGACTATGCCGCAGGAGGCGTTGGGACTGTCGAAGCGTACCGAATCGATAATGAACGGAAGCGCCAGGTCGAACATCATGGGACTGTTGAGAACGTCTCCGATATACGCCTGGTCTATATAGATCTGCAGGGTGTCGGTCCCGCGCAGGACGGTTGCCGTACGCACTCCGCGACGGGCCAGGTCGGCCTGCAGCATCCCGAAGTCGTAGGGCTCGTAATCGTCGAAGCTGATGATATGGTCGCCAAGGCGGAAGCCCATCTCGCGGGCAAGTTCGTTGGGAGCTATGCGGGCGTCGGAGTTGGAGATGTAGGCCTCGCCCCATATTCCCGCGACCAGGCAGTACACCAGGACCGCGAAGAGGAAATTGTTGAGCACACCTCCCGCCATAACGAAAAGCCTCTGCCAGGCCGGTTTGGAGCGGAATTCCCAAGGTTGCGGAGCCTTTTTCATCTGCTCCATGTCCATGGATTCGTCTATCATGCCGGCTATCTTGCAGTAGCCGCCGAAGGGTATCCAGCCTATTCCGAATTCGGTTTCGCCCCAGTGCCACCGGGCTATGGCCTTGCCCCTGACGTCGAAGAAAAGGTAGAACTTATCGACCCTTATTCCGAAGATGCGCGCCCACAAGAAATGCCCCAGCTCATGGATAATGATGAGCAGGGACAGGGCAAGCAAAACTTGAAGTGCCTTAACTAATACAACCATCTGCTATCGCGGCGACCTCGGCGTTTGTCGCAAAGATGTCGTCCAGAGTAGGATTTGCAACAAAATTCACGCCAGCAAGGCACTTGGCGTTGATGCGCGATATGTCGTAAAAACCTATCTGACCCCGAAGGTATGCGGCGACCGTGACTTCGTTGGCGGCATTGAGGGCGCAGGGGGCGTTGCCTCCCCTCTCCATGGCCTCGCAGGCAAGACGCAGATTGGGGAAACGGTCGAGGTCGGGAGCCTCGAAATGCAGCGAACCGAGGGTGGCGAAATCCAGCCTGCGGTTGCCAACGTCGATGCGTGCGGGGAAAGACAGGGCAAGGCCTATGGGCTCGCGCATGTCGGGCCATCCCAGCTGGGCAATAACTGCTCCGTCGGCAAACTCAACCATGGAATGTATGATGGATTCGGGGTGAATGACTATGTTGACGTCGGACGGGGTAACGTCGAACAGCCAGCATGCCTCGATGAGCTCGAAGCCTTTGTTCATCAAAGTGGCGGAGTCAATCGTCACCTTCGCGCCCATGTTCCAGTTGGGATGCCTGAGTGCGTCGGCGGCCGTAGCCCCGGCTATCCTGGTGCGGTCCCAGGTCCGGAAAGGCCCTCCGGACGCCGTGAGATGAATCTTTTCTATGGTGTTGCCCTGAGCACCCAGAAGACATTGGAAGATGGCGGAATGCTCCGAATCGACCGGCAGTATGACGGCTCCGTGCTCCCTCATGGTACGGGTCACAATGCCTCCGGCGGCGACGAGCGTCTCCTTGTTGGCAAGGGCGACTATCTTTCCCGCCTCGAGCGCCGCAAGTGTAGGGCGCAGGCCGCTGAAGCCGACCATGGCTCCGACGACTATATCGACCTCGTCTCCTTTTACGAGCGAGCAGAGGCTGTCGGCCCCGGTCCACACTTTCGAGGGGGTGTCTTCCAGCGCCTTGCACAGCTGTTCGTATCGTGCTTCATTGCAGATAACCACGTTGTTGACGTCGAATTCGCGGGCCTGTGCGGCAAGCAGCTCAGCGTTGCTGCCGGCGGAAATCATTTCCACCTCGAAAAGATCGCGGTGACGGCGTACGACGTCGAGGGTCTGGGTTCCTATGGAACCGGTTGACCCCAGTATTGCTATGCGACGTTTATTCATCGGCTGAGGGAATCTGGAGCCTGACGCATCTGCAGGAGGCTGTCAAGGTTTATGGTAGTATCGCCCGCAAGGACTCTGGACAGATTCTCCGAGTACAGTTTCCAGCGGGTGATGGCGCTTTCGAGGGAATCGATTTTTATGGCGTTCGCGACCGCCTCCCTGCGGAAGTGGGCGTCGGGATAGCCCGGGATGGTGGTCCTCAGCGGGGTGAGGGCGATGAGGGCGTAAAGCCCGCCTACTATTACTACCAATGAAGTGAGAGCGGCGAGGGCGAAACCAAGGCGGGTAAAGCGCAGCGAGCGTATCCTTCGATGGGTTTCGTCTTCTATTATGCTCAGGCGGTACACCCTGTTGAGATTGTTTTTCCCCATAATAATTGCTAAATTTGCGGCTTGTGGACAGAATCATCGGAATAGATTACGGCAGCGCCAGGGTAGGACTTGCACAGAGCGATCCCCTGGGCGTGTTCGCATCTCCGCTCGAGACTGTGCCAACTGCAAAGATAATAGATTATCTTCAAAAATACGCCCTGCAGGAAACGATTGTAAAGTTCGTTCTCGGTTATCCCCTCAACCTCGACGGCCGTCATGCAGAAGCGGCCGCCGACGTGGACAAATTCATCCCGCAGCTGCGGAAAGCCTTCCCCGACGTTCCGGTCGCCCTGGAAGACGAACGCTTTACCTCGGTGCTTGCACACAGGGCCATGATAGACGGAGGCATGAAGAAGAGCGAGCGCCGCAACAAGTCGAGCGTGGACAAGATAAGCGCCGCAATCATACTCCAAAGCTACCTGGACAAGAAATGATACAGCCAATCTACCTATACGGTTCCGAGGTGCTACGCCAGAAGGCAGCCCCGGCAGACATCAGCAAGAAAGAAGAGCTCACGACCCTTATTGCCGATCTTCGTGACACCCTCGCACGCTCGGAAGGCTGCGGCCTTGCAGCCCCGCAGATAGGCGTGAGCCTGCGCGTCCTAATAGTTGACGGCGACGAAATGCAGGACGTCTATCCCTACCTGAAGGGGTTCAAACGGGCTATGATAAACCCCGAAGTCCTGGAAGAAAGCGAAGTGCAGTGCGAATACGACGAAGGATGCCTGAGCATCCCCGGCGTTTACTGCGCAGTGCGCAGGCCAGCCAGCATGAAGGTACGCTACGTGGACGAGAATTTCGAAACCCGGGAAGAGGTCTTCGACAAGTTTGCATGCAGGATGATTCAGCACGAGATGTCCCATCTGGACGGCGTACTGTTCACCGACCTCGTGGCTCCCATACGGCGCAAGATGATCTCCAAGAAGCTTGTCAACATCTCGCACGGCAAGGTAGCCACCCGCTACAACTCCAAAATTAAATAGAAAGCTTGCAGAAAAGCGTAGCCTGCGTACAGCCGGTCACTTCCACATCTACGAAGTCTCCGGCCTTGTGGGTCGTGTCGTCCCAGACGCACATCTTGTTGTTGCCGGCGCGCCCGCACAGCTGCAGAGGATTGCGCTTTGAAGGGCCCTCCACCAGCACGGTCAGCACTTTGCCCACGTCGGCTTCGTTGCTCTGGAGCGAAAGGCGGTTCTGAAGGGCGATTATCTCTTCCAGACGGCGGGTTTTGACGTCCTGGGGCACGTCGTCGGGATATTTGCGGGCTGCAAGGGTGCCGGGCCGTTCGGAATAGTAGAACATGAAAGCGGCGTCGAAGCGCACCTGTTCGAAGAGCGAAAGGGTTTCCTGGTGATCCTCCTCCGTTTCGGAGCAGAATCCGGCTATGACGTCGGTCGATATGGCGCAGTCGGGCATATATCTCCTTATCGCCGCGACCCGCTCCAGATACCACTCCCGGGTATAGCGGCGTCGCATCTTCTCCAGGATGCGGTTGGAACCGGACTGGACCGGAAGATGTATATGGTGACAGATGTTGTCGTGGGACGCCATGGTCTGCAGCACTTCGTCGGAAATGTCCTGCGGATTTGAGGTGGAGAAGCGTATGCGCATCCCGGGGCAGGATTCGGCGACCATGCGAAGGAGACCGGCGAAATTGCAATCGGCATAGTTATACGAATCCACGTTCTGCCCCAGAAGCGTAAGCTCCTTGTAACCCTTTGAGGCACAGTCGCAGGCCTCGCGGACTATCGTGTGATAATCCCGGCTCCGCTCGGCCCCGCGGGTAAACGGGACCACGCAGTAGGAGCATACGTTGTTGCAGCCGCGCATGATGGAGATGAACGCGGACACGCCCCCCTTGTCGAGACGCACGGGGACAATGTCGCCGTAGGTCTCTTCACGGGACAGCAGGACGTTGATCTGCGGCTTGCCCGGGGCTGCATTCTGAAGCATCAGAGGCAGGGAACGGTAAGCGTCGGGGCCTGCGACCAGGTCAACCTTGCCCGATTCCAGCAGGCTCTCCTTGAGCCTTTCGGCCATACATCCGAGCACGCCCACCAGCACTCCTGGACGCTGCCTGCGCTGCACGTTGAACTGTTCGAGCCGGCCGTGGATGCGCTGTTCGGCGTTGTCGCGTACCGAGCAGGTATTGACCAGTATGACGTCGGCCTGGGACAGATCGTCCGTACGTTCGTAGCCGTGGGCGCCGAGGATCGAAAACACGACCTCGGTATCGGCTACGTTCATCTGGCAGCCATAGGTCTCTATGTAGAGGCGTTTTGCCATTTAAAAACAGCTTCTTATTTTACACGTATCTTGCGGCCAAGGCTGAGGATGGTCGTGGGCCGGAGATTCTGGTTGAGACTGCAGATCCTGGATACCGTGGTGCCATACTTGTGGGCGATGCCGGAAAGGGTGTCGCCGGACTTGATGGTATGGTACTTCATGGCGGCACGCTCCTTGGCAATACGCTCTTCCTCGGCTTTGATCTGTTCCTCGCTCATGTACTGCTCTTCCTCGTCGTCGATGGTCTCGGGGACGTATTTGCTGTATGCAGACAGGTAGCTGCGGCGCAGCACGAACGCGTTCTTGCGCAGCACTCCATTCTCGAAATCGATTATCCACTGGGGATCGAAGGCATTGCCCTTGTAGCGGGTCTCGAAATGCAGATGCGGGCCCGAAGAGCGTCCGGTGGAGCCTCCGAGGCCTATCCTGTCGCCTGCATGCACCCAGTCGCCGACATTGACCTCAATCTTGGAAAGATGGGCGTAGAAGGTCTCCAGGCCGTTTTCGTGGCGGACGATGATGAGGTTGCCGTAGCCCTTGTGACGCTCGGCAAGACGCACCCTTCCGTCGAAAGCGCACACCACAGGGGTGCCATGCGGGTAAGGAAGGTCCACGCCGGTATGCCGCCGGCCGTGCCGGATGCCGAATCTGGAGAAGACCTCACGCTTGTAGGGGCAGGCGAAACGGCTGATGGAATCGACCAGGCAGATGGTTACACGGTAGGGTATGCTGTCCAGGGGGTCCCTGTACGGATTGACCACGCGGGTGTTCCAGTTGCGGGCAAAAACGTCGTCGTCTTCGAGTGCTTCGGTGTTCTTGATGATAGACCAGGTATTGTCGTCCTTGAGTACGATAAGGTAGCGGCTGTCGCCGACGTCGAGGGTATCGACGGGGGCACCATCACCCTTGGCGAACATGGAGATGAAAGAAGAGATGTCGTCGGGGCGGTCGAGGGAATCAGGTTCGGTGAGTTCGAGCACCATCTCCTCCGTCAGCGCATCGCGGCGGAGGGTGTCGGTCTGCGCTCCCAGTGAAACGGCGGAAGCCAGAAGGGCCAGGGTGACAAGGAGCCTCTTCATCAGGCCCTCACCCCTCCGAAACGGGTTTCGATTATCTCCTGCGCCTCCTTTATCTTCTGCTGCAGGGTAGCGTCATCGACCGCTTCGCAGATGAAGCGGAGGTAGGGTTCGGTGTTGGAAGGACGGATGTTGAACCACCAGAGGGGGAACTCGGCACGATAGCCGTCGAAGTCCATGAACGCCTCGGCCTTCTCGCTGCTGAGGAAGTGGTCGCGCACGGCATCCATGGCGCCCTTCTTGTCCTCTACGCGGAAATTGATTTCGCCGGAATTGCGATAACGGGTTATCTTGTCGATTTCGCCGCTCAGGCTGAGGCCTTTCTTCTTGAGGGCGGAGACGATGCGGAGCACTATGATGGACGCCAGCATACCGCTGTCGGAATAGAAGAAATCCTTGAAATAATAGTGTCCGGCAAGTTCGCCTCCCCACAGACCGTCGATTTCGCGGAGCTTGGGAGCTGCGAACGCACGTCCGACCCTCCAGGTATGAAGCTCGGCGCCGTACTTGGAAAGCCACTCGCCTACCGCTTTGGAAGAACGTATCTCCTGGAGCACGCGGGGATTCTTCTCCCCTCTCTCGTCGCAGAAATAATAGGCCATGAGGCCGATGACCAGGTCGGGGGCCACGAAGCGTGCCTTGTCGTCCACGAACATGACGCGGTCGGCGTCGCCGTCATAGATGACGCCGACGTCGGCCTTCTTCTCGCGGACGAGCTGCTTGAGGGGCTCTACATTCTTGGGAATGAGAGGATTGGGCTCATGGTTGGGGAAACGGCCGTCGATGGTGTCGAAGATATAGGAAGGTGCATCGCCGTAAATCTGCTTGACGAACAGGCAGCTCATGCCGTTGGAGCAGTCGATGGCGATATTGAGGTTGCTCAGGTCGGGTTTGTAGCCAGAGAGGAACTTGATGTAATCGTCGTAGATGTCTTTCTTCTCGACCTTGCCTTTGCGGGCGGCAGGCGGCGTGGGGCGGCCTTCGTCTATCCACTGCTTTATCTGCCCCAGTCCGGTGTCGAGACCGACGGGAAGGGCATTCTCGCGGGAGACCTTCATGCCGTTGTATTCTGCAGGGTTGTGAGAGGCGGTAATCTGTACGGAAGCCTTATATCCGTAATTGGCAGTGCCGAAATACACGAGGGGCGTACTGCTGAGGCCGATGTCGTGCACGTCGGCGCCGGCATCGGTGATGCCCTTGACAAGATAGTCATGTATCTCGTCCGAAGAGGTGCGGCAGTCGCGTCCCACAAGGACAGTGTCTGCGCCAAGCAGTTCGGGAAGGAAATAGCCAACCTTGTAGGCTACGTCTTTGTCGAAATCTACATTATAGATTCCGCGGATGTCGTATGCGTGAAATGCTCCCATATTTGTTTAGTTTTAGCTTACAAATTTAGTTGTTTTTTATGATACTTGCAAAGCAGGCGGCCTGACTACTTGCACAGCATGATATCCAGGATCATGCGGTCGGTGGCTTTCATTCCGGACGAACCTATGGCGCCTATGTTGCGTATGGTCTTCTCCACATCGTCTTCGATGATACCGTCCGTGGAGGGGATGCAGGTGCCGCGAAGCGCCAGCACGGCCGACTGAACGGCGCAGGACACTCCCGAGGCCACCTTCATGGCGCATCCCACCTTGGCGCCGTCGCATACCATGCCGGTGATGTTGCCTGCCATGTTCTTGATGGCGTAGCACACCTGCTCGTACCCGCCGCCCTGCATGTAAACGATGCCGCAGGCGGAGCCAGTCGAGGCCACCACGCAGCCGCAAAGGGCAGACA
Source organism: Bacteroidales bacterium UBA4284 (assembly GCA_002395925.1). Next base: position 3,881 of record DGVM01000045.1, on the reverse strand, counting down.
GGCGTCCGAGGAAATGCTTGATGTGTATGGCGACCAGGTTGCTGAGCATCAGGGCCCTGGCGAGTTTTTCGTCATCGACGCCGTACTTCATGGCGTAGGCTATGACCGGCATGCTTACGGTTATGCCCTGATTCCCGCTGCCGCTGTTCGACATGGCGGGGAGGGTGCTTCCAGCCATCCTGGCGTCCGAGGCGGCGGCGGTCATGCCCATGGCAAAACTCAAAAAGTCGTCGCCGAACACCTCCTGCTGATTCTCGCGTATGGACTTGCCGACCTTCATGCCGTAATCGCCCTGAAGCCCCTCCCTGGCAAGCGCCAGATTGAGGGTGCGGTCCTCGAGAATGAAGGCTATGTCGTCGAAGGGCGCAGAGCACGCGAAATCATATATATCCTTGACGGTCAGATCGTAAACCTCGGAATGACGGTCCGACGCGGCAGCCGCCGACTCGGAAGTTTCGAGTATCCTGTCGGCAAAACTGGTCTCCACTATCCGGTCGTGATTGTCTTCTATGACCGCGTAGGCATGGGGATTGACTTCGGCGCTGGCGCTGATGCCGCCATCAACGCTTACGGTAGCCTTTACATACAGCAGATGAGGGGTATCTGCAACGCTGATGCGTACCCGTCCTCCGGAAACCAGGGCCTTCGCCCTCTGCACGGCGGCATCGTTCAGGGCCGAGAGGACCTCGAGGCCGCGGGACGAATCTCCGCACACGGCTCCAAGGGCCGCCGCCACAGGCAGGCCCACCATGCCGGTGCCCGGTATGCCCACGCCCATGCCGTTCTTGAGGATGTTTCCGCTCACGGCAATGTCCAGCAGGAAATCGGCCTGAAGGCGCCAGTCGCCGCTGCAGCTGCAGTTGTCGCTGATAATCTCCACGGCCTTGGCTACGGCAAGGGCAACTGCGATAGGCTCGGTACAGCCCAGAGCAGGCTTGACCTCGCTGCGGACAAGTTCTAATATCTGAGTGTCAGTCATTGTCCAGGAATTCTATGAATCCGGGGATGTCGAGGTCGTAGCTGCGCGGGCCTGCAATTATGTCTCCGGCAGAGTCGAGTATGAAATAATTGGGCTGGGAATTAACACCGAAGCGGTTGAGTGCTATGTATGAATTGACCCTGCCCACGTCCTTGAGCTGCCCGCCTTCGGGGGTGGTAAGCCACTTGTCTTCGGGGAGCTTTGTCTTGTCGTCCACGAACAGCGCCACCATCACGAAGTCCCCGGCAAGGCGCCTGAGCACTTCGGGGTCGCTCCAGACACGGGCTTCCATCTCCCGGCAGTTCACGCAACCGTGGCCGGTGATGTCCACGAACACCCTCTTGCCCTGTGCCGCCGCGGCTGCAACGGCATCATCGATATTGTCGTAGGCCACCAGGCCATGCGGCATGTCTATGGTATTGCCGCCACGTGGCTGCGTGCCCGTCTGCGGCAGCGCCGCGGCCGGTGTGCCGGATAGCACGAAGTCCTGTGTCTCAAGCGGCGGCAGATATCCGGAAAGGGCCTTGAGAGGAGCCCCCCACATGCCCGGAATCATGTAAACCACAAAGGCGAAGTCGATGATTATCAGAGCAAGGCGTCCAACGGAAATATGCTCCACGGGCGTGTCATACTTGAAACGTATCTTCCCCATCAGGTACAGCCCGAGCAGCGAGAAGCATACAATCCAGATTGCGAGATACACTTCCCTGTCGAGCAGATGCCAGTGATATGTCTGGTCGGCCACGCTGAGGAACTTGAGACCGAGTGCGATTTCTACGAATCCCAGCACCACCTTGACGCTGTTGAGCCAGCCGCCGCTCTTGGGCAGCTTCTTGAGCGCCGACGGGAAGAAGGCGAGAAGGCTGAACGGGAGGGCGAAGGCTACGCTGAATGCGAGCATCGTAACCATGGGCGTCCAGAACTCTCCCTGGGTACTCTTGATAAGGACGGTGCCGACTATGGGACCGGTGCAGCTGAAGCTCACGAGCACCAGGGTAAGGGCGAGGAAGAAGACCCCTCCCAGACCTCCGCGTTCGCTGTTCTTGTCGGCGCTGTTGGTCCACTTACCGGGAAGGACTATTTCGAAGGCTCCGAAGAAAGAAGCCGCAAAGGCCATGAAAATCAAGAAGAAGATGATATTGGGAAGCCAATGGGTGGCAAGCCAGTTGAATATGTCGGCCGTAACCGCACTGCCTCCCAGCAACCAGGTGGCGCCTATGATGAGCGATATAGGTACCGTATAAAGCAGCACTATGAAAACTCCGTACATCAGGGCCTTGAAACGGCCGGCCGCAGGGCTTCCGCTCTGCTTGAGGAAGAACGACACCGTCATGGGCACCATGGGGAAAACGCAAGGGGTGAGCAGCATCGCGAAGCCCCATAGTATCGCTTCGAGAATAAGGGTCCAGAGACTGCCGGAGGCTCCTGAGCCGCCGGAAGGGAGCCGCACCTGCTCGGATATCACGTATTCCTCGGGAAAGCCGCACGAATCGCCCTGACAGGCGCTCCAGCTGACCGTTCCTTTGACATCGACGGCCCCCTGCCCAGTGAGCTTGAGGTCCTGACGGATGATATATTTTCCGGTAACCACCTCGGTACCTTTATAATCCGATGCGGTGAACTCTTCCCGCGGGAGGCCGGCGACTTCTACGCCGGAGCTCTGCTCTATCTCCAGGGTGGTGCCGACCTGCCTGTCTGCCATGGGATGGACATAATATCCCTCGGCCACCTCTCCGGTGAGCACGAGCTGGTATGATTCGCCTGAGCGTTCGATTGCCGACTTCCATGCCACCGAGGGGGAAGCCTGAAGCAGTAATAAGGACAGCAGGGCTGTCAGAATGTGAGCTGTCATAACTCACAAATATATACAATATTGTTTTTCTTTGCAATCGCAGCAACGTATTTCGGATATTATGGTTACCTTTGCGCCCTAATGAACAAAACGGCTAAAATAGCGCTTGCAGTGCTTACGGCGCTGATTCTTTCGTCCTGCGGAGTCGTCAGGGTGAAGAATTCTCCGCATTACTATGCAGGAGCCCCCAAGCAGGAAGGCTACTCCCCTGCCGGCACGGTGAAGGAAGTCTATTACGGATGTTCCGTACCGGGCCCGAGTTACCGCAGGATGATAGTTTACCTGCCTCCCGGATACGACAGCTTCGGCAGCCGCAGATACCCCGTTATGTACCTTCTTCACGGAGCCCGCGGGCACGAGACATCCTGGATAAAGAAAGGCCGCGTTTTCGAAATCACCGACAGCCTGTACGCCTGCGGCGCAGCAAAGCCCATGATCCTGGTCCTGCCGAACATGAATCAGTACAACAGCGACATCGACATGGAAGCCTCGCGCCTCAAAGACGCCTTCGAATCGTTCCTGGAGATTGACGGAAAGGTCGAGAGCGCTTTCTGCCGCGATGTAGTGTCTGAAATCGACAGCCTGTTCCTGACCATTCCGGACAAAGAACACAGGGCAATCGCAGGCCTTTCCATAGGAGCGGCGCAGAGCGCAGTCATCTCGGCAAACGTCACCGACTATTTCGGCAGCGTCGGGCTCCTGTCTCCGTGTTTCATCCTTGCCGGCAAGCCAAGCGGCTACAGGAGCTCGACTTACGGTAATTTCCTCGACAACCTGGAGAACCAGTTCGCCGGTTCCAAGCCCAATTACACCATATACATCGGCAAAGACGATTTCCTCAAGGCCACCGTGGACATATACGACAGATACCTCACCCGCAATGGCCTGGAGCACGAATATGTCATAATGCCCGGCTCCCACAAATGGACCATGTGGCGGGAGGCCTACACCGATTATCTGTGCAAACTTTTCAAATAATCTGCGGCGAGTGTTGCGGAAAAGAAATTATTTCGTATCTTTGCAATCTCTAACACGGTGCGATTAGTTCAG
>DGVM01000168.1 GCA_002395925.1 Bacteroidales bacterium UBA4284 | reverse complement strand
ACTCCGCGCGGGCCTACTTTTTTTTACTAACTGGGGGTATAGCTCAGTTGGTAGAGCGTCTGATTTGCATTCAGAAGGTCGCCGGTTCGAATCCGACTATCTCCACCCCATAATACCTGGTCATTTTGGCCAGGTTTTTTTTGTTCATATTATCTTGGAACATCCCCGTTAACACAAAAAAAAAGAGTGGCCTCACGGTCACTCTTGGATTGTCATTTTGAGGTTTGCCTGGAAATTACTCGGCGAGTTTCTCGGCGACTTTGTCGCAGGCGTCCTTGACGGTGGCGATAGAGGCGGTTTCCTCATCGGGGATCTTGATTCCGAAAACACGCTCGAATTCCATGAGGAGTTCTACGGTGTCGAGGGAGTCGGCACCAAGGTCGTTGGTGAAATTGGCGGTTTCAGTAACCTCGGAGGGCTCTACGCCGAGCTTGTCGACGATAATGTCCTGAACCTTTTTTACGATTTCTTGGTATTCCATAACAAATATTTGGTTTATTTAATTAGTACTTCGTTTCAAACACAGCGGACAAAGGTAGCTATAATTATTCGGATTTGCAACCCGGTCCTTAATTGACGAAAATGTCGTTGTGCATCAGGCCGTCGGTGCTGAATAGCACTTTTTGAATCCGTTTCGAACATAGTCTGTCGTTTAACGGTTTCAAATATAGGGTATTATTCCGAATCAGAAGCGTTTTCGTGCAGATTCGCCCTGATTTTTTGGGCGAGAGCGGGCCCCACAAGGGCGGCGACATCCGCTTCAGAAGCGGCTGCGAGCCGTGCCACGGAGCCGAAATGCATCAGCAGTCGCTCCTCCGTACGCGGCCCCACCCCGGGGATGTCACGCAGGGTGCTGTGTACGGCCGCCTTGCTTCGCAGCGAACGGTGGAAGGTTATGCCGAAGCGGTGCGCCTCGTCGCGGGCACGCTGCAAGAGCTTCAGTGCTTGCGAGTTGCGGTCGATGAACAAAGGATATGGATCCCCTACCCTGATAACCTCCTCAAGCCTTTTGGCAAGGCCGCACACGAACATGCGGTCCTGCAGGCCGAGTTCGCAGATAGCCTGCCATGCGAAGTTGAGCTGTCCGGCGCCGCCGTCGATGACAACGAGCTGCGGCAGGTCGTCCGGAGCTTCTTCGAGCATGCGGGAGTAACGGCGGTTGACTATTTCTTTCATCGAGGCGTAGTCGTTGGCGCCGATGACGGTCTTTACCTTGAACCTGCGGTAATCTTTCTTGCTGGGTTCGGCGTCACGGAATACGACGCACGACGCTACCGGATTGGTTCCCTGCAGGTTGGAATTGTCGAAACATTCAATATGGCGAGGCAGCTCCTTCATTCCGAGGGCCTTCTGCAGTTCCTCCATGACGCCTTGACGGAATTCGTCGGGATTGGTATGCTCGCGCTGTTTGATGGTGTTGAACTGCAGTTCGCGGGCGTTCTTCGTCGCAAGCTGCAGCAGGGACAGCTTGTCGCCGCGCGCCGGAATGTTGAACGTCACCCCGTCGATCTCGACATCGGGCAGGAACGGCACCACCAGCTCCTTTGCGAGCTCCCCGAATTTGGATTCTATTTCGGCGATGAAGGTACTGAGCACCGAAGACTGTTCCTCCTCGATCTGCATTTTGAAGCCCAGGTTGAGACTCTGGATGATGGCGCCGCCTCTGACCCGCAGGAAGGCTCCGAAGGCATCGGAGGCGTCGAAAACCAGGGCGAAGACGTCCAGGTCGCGGTCGCGGTCGGAGGTAATGATGGACTTGGCGTAATGCTTCTGAAGAGCGTCCACGCGGTCTTTGCAGTACTGCGCGCTCTCGAAGTCGAGCCTGTCGGCGGCATCGGCCATAGCCTTGCGGTACTTGCCGATAATCTCGGTCACCCCGCCACGCAGCAGATGGATGATTTCTTCTATCCAGCCGTTGTATTCCTCCTGCGATACCTTGCCGGCGCAGCATCCGGCGCAACGTCCGATATGCCAGTCCAGGCACGGACGTATCTTTCCCCTGAGGATGACGTCGGAATCGATCTTGTGACGGCAGGTGCGCAGCTTGTAGCTCGAGCCGAAGAATTCCAGAAGGCTCCTAGCGTGCATCACAGAACTGTAGGGCCCGAAATAGCGCGAGCCGTTCTGCTCCACGCGGCGGGTGAGGTAAACCCTGGGGAACGGTTCTCGGGTAACGCATATCCAGGGATAAGTCTTGCTGTCTTTCAGCAAGATATTGTAGCGGGGCTTGTACTGCTTGATGAGGTTGTTCTCGAGCAGAAGGGCGTCGGCCTCGGATCCGACCACGGAATACTGTACGTCGGCTATCTTGCCTACCAGGATGCGGGTCTTGACGTTCAGGCGCTCAGGCGGCACGAAATACTGGTGGACGCGCTTGAACAGGTCTTTGGCTTTGCCTACATATATTACCGTCCCCTTGTCGTCGTAGTAACGGTAAACGCCGGGACTGTGAGGGAGAAGTTCTATTTTCTCCCGGATGTTCATACGAACTGTCCGTCTTTCATCTCCAGGCTCCGGTCGCAGATGGCGGCGAGCGAAGGATCGTGGGTGACGATGACGAGCGTCTGACCGAGGCTGTCGCGCACGCCGAAGAGGAGCTTGTGGATTTCTTGCTTGGTGACGGAATCGAGATTGCCGGTGGGCTCGTCGGCAAAGAGTACGGCGGGCTTGTTGACAAGGGCCCTGGCAATCGCCACCCTCTGCTGCTCGCCGCCGGAGAGTTCGGAGGGCTTGTGTGATGCACGGGAACCGAGTCCGACGAGGTCGAGAAGGCGCAGGGCGTCCGCTTTGGAGTCGGACATGCTGCGACCGGCGATGAGTGCCGGAATCTGCACGTTCTCGAGCGCCGTAAACTCAGGCAGAAGGTGATGCGCCTGGAAGACGAAGCCGATACGGCGCCCGCGGAAAGCCGCAAGGGCGTCACCCTTGAGGGAACGGGAAGTGCCGTCGAAGAGCATGGTGCCGTCTATCTCAAGCGTACCGCTGTCGGGAGACATAAGGGTCCCGAGAATCTGAAGGAGGGTGGTTTTGCCCGCTCCGGAGGCGCCGGTGACTGCCAGCACTTCGGCGGGCGCTACTTCCAAATCGACTCCCTTCAAAACCTGAAGGGAGCCGAAACTTTTGCGGATACCGTGGGCCTGGATTATCACAGGTTGGGATTTTCGCTCTTCCAGTCAGCAACTGCGGGGACGATGCCGAGAGAGATGATCTCGTCGCGCATCTT
>DGVM01000207.1:32408-33950 GCA_002395925.1 Bacteroidales bacterium UBA4284 | reverse complement strand
AAACTCGTAAGTGCTTGATTTTTAGAGAAGTCTGGATGACTGGACTTGAACCAGCGACCTCCTGGTCCCTAACCAGGTGCGCTACCAACTGCGCCACATCCAGAAGTGGGTTGCAAAAGTAGAAACTTTTTCCATTTTATCCAAATCTTTTTTGTTTTTTTATGCAAGATTTCTCAAGTCCGTGTATTTATAGGAAAACGAAAACACATGAAAAAGCTAGCAATCCTTATTGTATCAGCCCTGGGCATAGCAGCTTGCAGCTCCAGCGGCTATTTTGACACGGCAGACGCCGACGTTGCTGCAACAATGTCAGAAAGAGGCGGAGGCGACGGGAACGGCGGTCAGGCCGGTGTAGTGACGGCCGCCGAATGGAACGATCTCGACAACTGGCCCTTCTGGGGCTCTCTCATGACCAAGCAAGGAGATGAGCAGACAGAAGGATACGCCGCCTATTCTTCCCGCTGGGGCTTTCATACCGACCGGAGGGTAGCCGTGCTGGTCAAATCCGCTGACGGAACTCCAGTTCCCGGCGCCAAGGTGTCTCTGGACAGCGGAGGCAAGTCAATCTGGACGTCCGTAACCGACGTGCTCGGCAGGGCGGACTGCTGGATCGGCATGCACGATGCAAGCTATCAGAGCGGTACTCTTTCCATCAGTATAAATGGTGCGCAGATGGACGGAACGCCTTCCGTAACAGGATGGGGCGACGAAGCGGTCAAGATGAATGAATATTCTGTCAGTGCCAGCACTGCCGAGGCCTCTGCGGACATCCTGTTTATAGTCGATGCCACCGGCTCCATGGGAGACGAGCTCGAATTCCTCAAAGCCGACCTTCTCGATATCTTAAACCGCGCCGGCCAGCTTCAGACAAAAGTGGCAATACGTACCGGCGCCCTGTTCTACAGAGACGAAGGTGACGAATACGTAACCAAGGTATCCAAGTTCTCTGACAAATATTCTACAACAATCGATTTCATCAAAAAACAGCGCGCCGATGGTGGAGCCGACTGGCCCGAGGCAGTCCATACGGCACTGGAGAAATCACTTCAGGAGTTTGACTGGAACTCTTCCGCACGCGCCCGCATAGCATTCATTATACTGGACGCACCGCCACACGAGAACGAAAAAGGTGTGATGGAAAGCATACATAAATCAATCGACCGGTATGCCGCCATGGGCATCAAGTTGATTCCCATAGCCGCCAGCGGGATAGACAAAGCCTGCGAGTTCCTGTTAAGGATGATGGCGGTAGCCACAAACGGCACCTACGTGTTCATCACGAACGACAGCGGAGTTGGAAACGAACACCTTGAAGCCACCGTAGGCGAATACCAAGTTGAACTCCTCAATGACCTGATGGTCAGACTAATCCAAAAATATTTGGAGTAAACCAGTACTTTCAACACAGCACCGAGGCTGGCCGGACATGAGGAACCCGGCCAGCCTTATTGCATGAAGGCACTGGGGCCAGAAAGATTATTTGCTAGTTTTTATTATTATCATTATTTTTGCATCCCAATCCGGAGGTGTGGCCGAGTGGTC